>CAUQHH010000191.1:0-2514 GCA_963517705.1 uncultured Campylobacter sp. | reverse complement strand
CTTTTAGGGCTTGAGCTAAAGCGCGAGATAGTAGAGGGCGAGATGCGAAATCCCGCCCAGATCGTGCTACCTATCGTGGGTGCGGCCGGCGGTATCGTCATGCCAGCGCTCGTTTTTTACGCGTTTAACCACGCCGATGCTTTCGCGCTAAAAGGCTGGGCGATCCCGACTGCGACGGATACGGCGTTTGCGCTGGGGCTTATCATGATCCTTGGCAAAAGAGTGCCGGCGAGTCTTAAAATTTTCCTCGTGACGCTCTCTATCATCGACGACGTTTGCGCGATTTTGATAATGGCGATATTTTACAGCGGACATCTCTCGGCAGTATCGTTTATGGTTGCCGGAGCGGCTACTTTGGGGCTTTTAGCCTTAAATTTAGCCGGCGTAAATAAAAAAGCCTGCTACGTGATTTTGGGCATCATCCTTTGGGTGAGCGTGCTAAAATCAGGCGTGCATGCGACGCTAGCTGGCGTCGTGGCGGCATTTTTTATACCGCTTAAGGCAAAGGACGGCGAGGGCTCGATGCTAAAGCAGATCGAGCACGACTTACACGGTTACGTCGCCTTTTTCGTGCTGCCGGTATTTGCCTTCGTAAATGCTGGCATCTCGCTAAAAGGCATCGGACTGGAGCAGATTTTCCACCCCGTATCGCTAGGCGTCATACTGGGGCTGTTTGCGGGCAAACAGCTTGGGGTATTTGGCTTTTGTTTTCTTGCGATCAAATTTAAGCTCGCAAAGCTACCAAAATACTGCAATCTGGCTCAGTTTTACGGCCTTTGCTTGCTTACTGGTATCGGCTTTACGATGAGTCTTTTTATAAATTCGCTCTCCTATCACGACACCTACGAGTTCGCGTACGCCGATAAGCTAGCCGTGCTAATCGCATCGCTGATCTCGGGCGCTACGGGATATGCGGTGCTCTACTGGGCTGGACGACACAGGATAATGAAATGCGTGGAGTAGAAAAATGATGATATTTCATAAAAATTTTCTCGCAGACGAGCTTGCGAAGTGGCGAGAGGACGGGCTAATAAGCGACGAGGCGGCGCGCAAGATAGCGGCTAGATACGATATAGATTTATCGGGCGAAAACGAGCGTCGAAGCTTTATATTAAAGCTTGTCGCGTATCTGTTTTTGGCGCTTTCGCTATTTACTTTGGTCGGCGCAAACTGGGAGGAGCTACCGCGCGCGCTAAGGCTAATCATCTTGCTTGGCATACTTGCGGCGGTAAATTTTAGCGGAGTTTTGGCACAGAAAAACGGCAAAGAGACGCAGGCTACGACGCTGTTTTTCCTGGGCAACTTTTGCTACGGCGCGGCGATCGTTTTAGTCGCGCAAATTTATCATCTAGGCGAGCATATGCCTAACGGCGTGCTGCTGTGGGCGGTCGGAGCTTTAGCGCTTGGGCTTGCTACGCGTAAATCCATCATCACGCTTCAGGCTCTTATTTTGGGGCTTATTTGGTTTTTGATGGAGTTTGAGTTTAGCGGCGTTTCTCACGGATTTTTGCTCTTTATCGTAGCTAGTGCGGCTGTGCTTTGGCGCGATGATTCGCGGCTGCTTACGGGCGCGCTTTTTGCGAGCGTGTTTGCTTATATCGTTTCTTTCCTGCTTTACGAGCGGTATTTTATGACGGATCTGCGCGTGGACGACGCGTTTTACGGCGTTCATTTTTTTGCTCTTAGCTACTGCTTGCTCGCCGTTTGCGCCTCGTTTTTATTTGAGAGGGTGGGTAAATTTGAACTCGCGTTTTATCTCAAAACCGCCGGCATCGTCTGCGGTGCGGGCATCTTGTGCTTTGATATGTCGCTTTACGAGGACTTGCATTTTTCGCGTCCGTGGTCTTATGGCGCCCAGAACTACGAGAATGTTTTGAACGGCGTTATATTTTTTAAAAGCGTGTTTGGGGCGCTATTTGCGGCTTTTTGTGCGGCCTCTTTGGGACTTGCGTTTTACTTTAAAAAATACGCCGCCGCAACAGTCGGAGCGCTTTTGGTCGCGCTACCGTTTATCTTAGACGCGTTTGCGGGCTACGAGGAGGGCGTGTTTTCGCTTATCGGCGTTTGCGTCGCGGTCACTCTTATCAAGCAAAATAATATGAAATTTGGCGTCGCGCTCATCTTTTGGGTGGCGTTTGTACGATATGTGGATCTGGTGGGCGATTACGTCAGTGCTAGCGCGCTGTTTTTGGTGTTTGCGCTGGTGGTGCTCGGGGTATCTAGGATCTCTAAAAAAAGGAGCGCGAGATGAAACTAAAGCTGATTTTTGCCGCCGCGGTATTTCAAATTTTAGCCGTGATCGCGATGCTTGCGTATGCGTACGCGCCGATATATTTTGGCAAAGAGATCTTGCTGCAAACTACGCTTTACGACCCGCGCGATATGTTTCGCGGCGATTACGTGCGCCTTAGTTACGGGTTTGCGGGCGTTTACGAGCTGGATAAAAGAGACTCGAATTTGAGCAAAAGACAGCAGCTGCACGGTAGTAAAATTTACGCCATCTTAAAGCAAGAT
>CAUQHH010000190.1:0-2530 GCA_963517705.1 uncultured Campylobacter sp. | reverse complement strand
ACCCGTCGGGTCTAAACAAAACTATCGGCGATTTAAATTTAGCTCACCCAAATTTACTCTCAAACATCGGCACGAACGAGGATGCGAGCGTCTTTAAGATCACGGACGACATCGCGCTCGTGCAGACGCTGGACTTTATCACGCCGGTGGCGGACGATCCGTTTATATTCGGCCAGATCGCGGCTGCAAACAGCTTAAGTGACGTGTTTGCGATGGGCGGCAAGGTGCTAAACGCGCTAAATATCGTCGGTTTTGACAGTTGCAACCTAAACAGCGAAACTTTGGGCGAAATTTTACGCGGCGGGCAGGATAAAGTCGCCGAGTGCGGCGGAGTGATCGTGGGCGGACACACGATAGAGACGCAGCAGATGTATTACGGTCTTAGCGTCACGGGCGTTGTTTCTCCGAGCTCTTTTTGGTCAAACAACGCCGCGCGAGAGGGTGACGCGCTTATACTCACAAAGCCGCTGGGAACTGGCATTTTAAGCACGGCGATCAAGGCCGATCTGCTAAATTTAACCCAAATCGAGCAGGCCGTCGAGACGATGCGGCAGCTAAATTTCTATGCCGTGGACGCGCTAAAAGGCATCAACGTAACGGCCGCTACCGACGTCACGGGTTTTGGCTTTTTGGGGCATTTGAGCGAAATGCTAAACGACAAAATTAGCTTTGAAATTTACGCGGATAGCGTGCCAGCGATAGCGGCGGCGCGCGAGTTTGCCGATATGGGTATCATCCCTGAGGGCAGCTATAAAAACCGCGAATTTGCGAGTAAATTCGTTAGCGGCGACGCTGATATATTGCTCTACGACGCGCAGACTTCCGGCGGATTACTGCTAGCAGTGCCGCAAAGCGAGGCAAATTTGGCTCTATCTCGCCTAAAAGAGGTGGGTTATGAGAGCTCGGCAGTCGTGGGCATAGCTAAAAAACGCGGCGAATACGGCATAAATTTACGGTAACCAAGTCTAAATTTAAACTCGCAATTTTAATCAAATTTGACGGGTTTAAATTTGGTCAAATTTTGAAATATCAAGTTTAAAACGGTAAGCCCGCCAAATTTATTTATATAAACCGACAAAGCTCCCAAGCTTATAAATTTAGTCAAATTTGAATTGTCTAAAATACAAAAAAGCTAAAATCCTTAAAAATAAAATTTAACTAAAATAAAAAATCACAGTAAAATAAAATAACAAATTTGAAGCCAATCCCACTTCCAAATATCCGTAAATTTTCGTATTTACCCGCAAACCAAATCCGTTAAATTTCCAAAATATTTCTCCAAATTTTAAAACAATCGGCAACGTATTATCAAAAATATTCCCTGTTTTAAGCAAAAATATAAAAAAATTAAATTCAAATTACAATCTAATCTTGATGATACAAAGGAGATAAAATGGAATTTTATCGTTTCTCTTTCTGGCTATAGCCGTTTTTATAGCCTGGAAAAGCCTGAAAAAGAGGGCTTAGCGTTTGGCGCATTTGCCGTGGGGACGGCGATTTGCTTTATCATGTTTTTCATCGCCAGCTGGACGTCTCTGCTGCCTTACGCGGCGTATTAGGAGGGCTAGATGAGTTTTTTTAACGAGAAAAATTTCGATTTTATCATGGCTAGCGCGGTCTTGCTCGTGCTTGCTATCCCCGTCGGTATCGCAAATATTTATCTTGGCTACGTCATCGGCGAGGGGCCTTGCACGCTTTGCTGGTGGGAGCGTATCGGCATGGTAGTAGTCGGCGTCGCGGGTATCTTGATACTGCGCTATGGGCTAAAGGTGCGCTATATAGCCGCCGTGCTTTTTGGCGCTGCGTACGGTATTTTTATGACGCTTAGGCACGCTAGTTTTAGCTTGTATAGAGACGTAGGTATGGGCTTTGGCGGCGATATATTCGGCGCACACACCTATACGTGGGGCATTTTGGTGTACTGGGTTGTGGTCGTAGCGATGGGGCTGATGATGCTTTTTGCTAAAGACAAGGTCGTCTCGTACGATATCTCGCGCTCTGACACTAGGATCAAGCCTCTTAGCGCGTATTCAAAATTTGTGATCGCTTTGAGTCTATTCGTCATCCTATCAAATGCCGTTCAGGCGCTCATCTCGGCAGGCATCCCGCCATATAGTGGCAAGGGCGATCCGGAGCGTATCAGCCTAAACAACACTTGGACGTCAGGCGTTTGGAAAAGGTTTGAAAAGCCGTTTTCATTTGTCGGCGCAAACGTCGTCGAGGATCCGTTTATAGCGGGCGAGCCTAAAGATATAAGCGTCAAATTTAACTCCGATCCAAGTGCCGGCGCATTCGTGGACGTAAAACCTGCGCTTAGCGTGAAAAACAGCTTCCCGCTTCCTTTTGAGACAAAGGGTATTTTTGGCAAAGGCGTAACGAGCGGACTTGCGTATAACGCTAAAAACGATACTTTCGGTATCTCCAACACCGAAGGAGGCGTTTATTTTACGGACGCGAATTTTAAAGAGATCGCTCATGCTATCATCGACAAACCAAACGGCCGCAATATCAAAAAGGCCGTCGCATCGAC
>CAUQHH010000189.1:0-2550 GCA_963517705.1 uncultured Campylobacter sp. | reverse complement strand
TTTTTCGACCGCGGCTTTGATTGATTTGGCCATGAGCGTGTGCAGCCTTTCTTCTTTTTCTATCACGAACGCTGCCGTTATACCCCAGCAAAGAGTCAGCCTATATGCGGCCTGCTCGTTGTGCGTTATGGCGATGATATCTATATCCGTGCGGTATCTAGCTAGTTTCGCCGCCGAGCCGCCAGATGAGGTTAGCGCGATGATGCCGTCAACTTTTAGCGCAGAGGCGAGCCTAGCTGTACTAGATGCCATCATGTCAGTATCGTCGTAGCGGTCGAAATCAAATTTATTAAAAGGATAAATTTGCTGCGTTTGGATTATGGTATTGCTCATCGCTTCCACGACGGCGACGGGATTTATGCCGACCGCGCTTTCTTCGCTTAGCATGACTACGTCGGTGCCGTCTAGTACGGCGTTTGCTACGTCGCTGATCTCGGCTCTAGTTGCCGTTTCGTGCTCGGCCATGCTCAGCATCATCTGCGTAGCGGTGATGACGGGTTTAACGGCTTCGTTTGCTTTTTTGATGATAAGTTTTTGTATCGTCGGCACCTTGTAGTACGGCACCTCGATACCCAGATCTCCGCGAGCGACCATCACGCCGTCGCTAACCTCGATGATCTCGTCGATATTTTCTACGGCGTCAAATTTTTCTATTTTGGCGTAAATTTGAGCTTTGGAGCCAAAGCCCTTTAGGATTTCTCTGGCTTTTCTTATGTCGTTTGCGTTTTGCACGAAAGAGATCGCGACGAAATGCACGCCGTTTTTGGCGCCAAATTCCAAATCTTTTAAATCTTTAGGCGTTATAACCTCGATATTTAGCTTGGTGTTTGGGAAATTTACGCCCTTGTTTGATCGGAGTATCCCGTCGTTTTCCACCACGGCTTCTACCTTTTGGGCGCTTGTGTTTACGATCTTAGCGCGGATTTGCCCATCGCATAGGTAGATGTACTCGCCCGTTTTTAGCGCGGCCAAAATTTGAGGCTGATTTATGCAAAGCTTATAGCGATTTTCGTCTATTTGCTCGCCGATTATTTCATCTTTTACGAAGATTAGCGTATCGCCGATTTTTAGTTTAAATTCGCTTCTGCCTAGCTTGCCGACCCTTATTTTTGGGCCGCAGATATCCTGAAATATGCCGATTTTTCGCCCGAGCTTCGCCTCTACTTGCCTGATTTTATCGATATTTGATTTGTGATATTCGTGCGTGCCGTGGCTGAAATTTAGCCTAAAAGCATTGACTCCGGCTAAAACTAATTGCTCCATAACCTCTATGGATTCGCTGGCCGGTCCGACCGTGGCTAGGATTTTGGTTTTTTTATTCATGGATGCCCCTTTTTGCGCAATTTTACCAAATTTTTAAAAAAAATAAGTATAATCGGCCAATTTATTTTAAGGAGCAAAAATGAAAAAGTTTTTAGCGGTTTTGGCTGCTTTCGGTTTAGCGCTAAGCGCGAACGCAGCGGACAAAACCTATAAACTAAAGCTAGCTAGCACCTGGGAGAGCACGACTCCGGTTTTGGGCGATGCAGCGAAAGAATTTAAACGCGTAGTCGAGACGCTAAGCGATGGCAGGCTAGAGGTGAGGATAGACTACCCGTCTAAGCACAAGGCGCCGTTTGGTATTCTGGACTTTGTTAAGGGCGGTCAGTATGATATCGGCTATACTGCGTCTTATTACTATAAGGGTAAGGACGCAAACACTATGTTCTTTACAGCCGTGCCTTTCGGTATGACGGCAGCAGAGCTACGTGCATGGTATGAGTTTGGCGGCGGCAAGCAGCTAGAGGAAAAAGTTTACGATAAATACAACATCAAAGTCTTTAACGCCGGCGACACGGGCACGCAAATGGGCGGTTGGTTTAAAAAAGAGATCAAAAGCGTAGAGGATCTAAAAGGCCTAAAGATCAGGATCCCTGGCTTTGGCGGCGAGGTTATGGCGCGCGTGGGAGCTACGATAAACACGATCCCGACCGGCGAGCTATATATGGCGCTAGAGATGGGCACGATCGACTCTGTCGAGTGGGTGAGCCCTGCGTTTGATATGGGTCTTGGCTTCCATAAGATCGCTAAATACTACTACACCGGCTGGCAAGAGCCGAGCGGTCAAACTCAGTTTTTCGTAAACAAAAAGACCTACGAGAAGCTACCTACCGACCTTCAGGCTGTGATCGAGGCTGCGGCTAACCAAGTAGCCAGCATGCTAAATACGCGCTCGTTCTTTGATAATGCAGAATACTGGGCAAAGATGAAAGCGGAGTATCCTGATATCGAGGTTCGCTCGTTCCCGCAGGACGTTATGGACGCGCTTAGAAAAGCAAGCGACGAGATCCTAGACGAAGAAGCGGCCAAAGATCCGCTATTTAAGGAGATTTTGGACTCTCAAAGAGCGTTTTTGGCTAAAGCTCGCGAGTGGACGAAAATTTCCGAGTTCTCGTATATCCAAAAAACTACGAAATAACTTCTCGTCGCTCGTTTTGGGCGGCTTAAATTTACGGCCTTCGGGTCGTAAATTTCTCTTTTTAAATTTTCTTTTTATTCTTTGTTGCGCTT
>CAUQHH010000188.1:0-2625 GCA_963517705.1 uncultured Campylobacter sp. | reverse complement strand
CCACAAGCTCAAACGTGAGCAATGAAAACGTTCAAATTTCAAAGGAGCTCATAAACTCTCTTGAAAGCGCAAAAGCCCTGATGGTGAGCCTGGGAGACAGCTATATCGCGGTGGATACGTGGATTATTTCGGCACTTGAGCTACCTGAGATCAAGCAAATTTTAGGCAAATTTACCGACGTTTTAGAGATCCGCAAAAATTTAGAAAGCATAAGAGCAGGGCGCAAGATAGATAGTCAAACCGGCGACGAGACGCTTGATAGCCTGGAAAAATACGGCATCGATCTAACTGCAAAAGCGCTAAATAAGGAGCTCGATCCCGTCATAGGGCGCGACGAAGAGATCACGCGCATGATGCAAATTTTAATAAGAAAAAGCAAAAATAATCCTATTTTATTAGGCGAGCCTGGCGTGGGTAAAACCGCTATCGTCGAGGGTTTAGCACAAAAAATAGTAGCAAAAGACGTGCCTACTAGCCTAGCAAACAAGCGAGTGATCGCGCTTGATATGAGCGCACTAATAGCGGGTGCGAAATACCGCGGCGAATTTGAAGACAGGCTAAAAGCCGTCATAAACGAGGTAAAAAGCGCCGGAAATATCATCCTGTTTATCGACGAGATCCACACCATCGTGGGCGCAGGAGCTAGCGAAGGCAGCATGGACGCGGCAAATATCCTAAAACCTGCGCTTGCTAGAGGCGAGCTACATGCCGTAGGCGCAACGACGCTAAAAGAGTACCGCAAGTATTTTGAAAAGGACGCCGCGCTGCAACGCCGCTTTCAGCCCATCGACGTAAAAGAGCCTAGCGTAAACGAAGCGCTTCAAATTTTACGCGGCATAAAAGAGCGCCTCGAGGTGCACCACGGCGTAACTATCACCGATAGCGCGATGGTCGCGGCGGCAAAGCTAAGCGACCGCTACATCTCAAACCGCTTTTTGCCCGACAAAGCGATCGATCTCATCGACGAGGCCGCAGCCGAGCTAAAAATGCAGATAGAAAGCGAACCGTACGAACTCGCCCGCATCAAACGCGAGATCGTAACGCTGCAAGTCGAAAAAGAGGCGTTAAAAATGGAAGACGAGGCTAAAAACGCGGCTCGCCTAAGCGAAATCGAAAAAGAAATCGCAGATCTAAACGAGCAAAAACACTCCCTTGACGGTAAATTTGAAAACGAAAAGGCGGTTTTTGGCGGCATCTCAAAAGCTAAAAAAGAGATCGATAGCCTAAAAAGCGAGGCTGAGATAGCGCGCAGAAACGGCGATTTGCAGCGCGCGGCCGAGATCGAATACGGCAAAATTTTAGAAGCGGCCAACCGCCAAAAAGAGCTCGAAAAAAAATGGGACGAGATGAAAAAATCAGGCGTGCTGCTCAAAAATCAGGTCGATGAGGAGCTGGTGGCTGAAATACTAAGCAAATGGACGGGAATTTCAGTCAGCAAAATGCTAACTAGCGAAAAGCAAAAATATCTAATGATCGAGGAGCATTTGCGCGAAAGCGTCGTCGGTCAGGATGCCGCTCTGCACGCTCTAGCAAGAGCCATCAAGCGAAACAAAGCCGGCCTAAACGAGGGCGCGCGTCCGATCGGATCGTTTTTGTTTCTGGGGCCTACGGGCGTGGGTAAAACGCAGTCGGCGAAGGCTTTGGCTAAATTTTTATTTGACGACGAGCGCGCGCTCATACGCTTTGATATGAGCGAATACATGGAAAAACACAGCGTCTCTCGCCTGCTCGGAGCGCCTCCGGGATACGTCGGTTACGACGAGGGCGGACAGCTAACCGAAGCCGTGCGCAGACGTCCGTATAGCGTCATACTTTTTGACGAGATCGAAAAGGCTCACAAGGACGTGTTTAACGTACTTCTTGGCATCCTAGACGACGGAAGGGCGACTGATAACAAGGGCGTGACGGTCGATTTTAAAAATACGATCATCATCCTCACGTCAAATATCGCGTCAAATTTCATCATGGATCTAAAAGGCGAGGAGCGCGAGGCGGCAGTCAAAAACGAGCTTAAAAACTATTTTAAACCCGAGTTTTTAAACCGACTAGACGACACGATAATCTTTAACCCGCTTGATGAAGACGGGCTAATAAAAATCGTAGATATAATGTTTAAAGAGCTTGAAAAAACATTGCAAAATCGCGGTATCAAGGCGAGCCTAAGCGAAGAGGCGAAGAAATTTATCGCGGGCGCGGGCTTTGATATCGTTTACGGAGCTAGACCTTTGCGCCGCGCGCTATACGAGCTAGTGGAAGACCCGCTAGCCGATATGATCCTGCGAGACGAGCTAGAAAGTGGCGACGAGATCGTGGTTGGTAGCGACAAAGAAAAGATAACGATCTCTAAAATTTAACCCAAATTTACGGTCGCGTTTCGGGCGCGGCCGTTTTCATTTCTCGTCAAATTCTCTAAATTTAACCGCGCAAATATCTTATGTATAGACTACTCAAATTTGAAAACAGCATATTGACTTGCAAGCGGCGAGTAAATTTAGTTAAATTTCAAATTTGCCAAGCCGTCGCCTCGCTAACCAGCAAATTAAATTTAGCAAAACCGTTCAAATTTGGCGGCTATTCCCCGCTTAGCTCCTCGGCTACCTGCGCGGCGAGCTTTAGCTTTTCGCT
>CAUQHH010000187.1:0-2628 GCA_963517705.1 uncultured Campylobacter sp. | reverse complement strand
AAAATCTAATCAAAAAAAGTGGATTAAAATCGCGGGCGACGTGCTTTTCACGCATAAAGGAATAAGCGGCCCGGCCGTGCTAAACGCTTCGCTTTTTTGGCAAAAAGGCCTGATCGAGATAAATTTTTGCCCGAATTTTAACATCGAAACCGCGCAAAAAAGCAAAAAACAGCTCAGCACTATCCTGCCGCTACCTAGACGATTTACGCTCGAGTTTCTGCATGCGGCGGGGCTTAACGACAAACCTTACGGCGAGTACAAGGCGGATGAAGCGGCGAAAATCTCTCGGCTGTTTGCTTACGAATTTGCGCCTGCGGGGACGTTTGGCTTCGAGCGAGCCGAAGTCACAAAAGGCGGCGTAGATACGGACGCGCTAGATGCAAACTGCGGCCACAACGATACTCGCGGGCTTTACTTTATCGGCGAGGTTTTAAACGTAACGGGGATGCTCGGCGGGTACAATCTGCATTTTGCGTTTGCCTGCGCGGCAAATTTGGCAAAGCGGTTAAACACCGAGTAGTGCCGCGGCTTAGTCAAATTTGAGGCGTAAATTTAGCCCGCCTCAAGATCCAATCGCTAAATTTACAGCTCTTTTATCTTTGCTTCCACCTCTGCTTTTAGGCTTTTTGTGTGTTTATCTTTGCTTTTTTCTAAAATTTTATTCGCGACTTTAAGGGCTTTTTCGTAGTTTTGCAGCGCCTCAGTTTTATTACCAAGCCCCGCCAGATCGCCCGCCATCAGCGCATAGTACTTGGCTCGCAGCAAATTTACGCCGTCTGTGCCAAAAACCTCTTCGTAAATTCTAAACGCGGCAGCGTGTTTTACGTATGCGCCGTTAAAATCGCCCATTTTATAGAGCGTATCGCCGAGCCCCGCGTAGCAGCTCATCAGATCTTTTTGCATCTTCTCGCCGCCTAGCTCATAGCATCTGATCGCTGCGCCGAAATTCGCTATCGCTTCATCGTATCTCCCCAATGCCGACTGTGCGATAGCTACGCCGTGATAGGGCTTTGCTAGCGCTTTGTGCTCTTTGCCGAGCCCTTTTTGTAAAATTTTTAGCGAGCGTTCGTAGGCTGCGAGCGCCTTTTGCGGCTCGCCTGCAAACATAAAAAAGCTGCCCGAGTTGTTTAATGCTATGATCGTGCTCTCATGCTCTTCGCCGTACTCAGCCAGGCAAATTTGCACCGCCCTTTCACTCGCTAGCGCAGTAGCCGTGGCGTTGCGGTCGCGCTTAATAAACTCTTCGACACTAAGCTCTATCGCCTCCTCGCAGCTCGTCCCAAGTAGCCAAATCGGAAGCAGAAAAATTAAAATTTTACGCATAAAATTTCTTTAAAATTTCGCGCTATTGTAACGATTGAAAGCAAATTTTATCCCGTATTGCCTCATAAATCAGTATTATTTCTTGGCAAATAAACTTGTGACATTATTTTTATGTCTTCTTCTTCTGGATTCTCGATTTGAGTATCAATTATCTGCCTCATTAGCGCCACGCAAAATTTCATACCCATCTCTTCTGTGATTATATCTTTTAGATAAATATTTGTTATTTCATTATATTCACTGGGAAATTTAACAGAAAAATAAGTCATTTTCTTCTTTTTTGTCTCCCATATTCTATATTTGACCTCTGATTTATCATCAATTTTATATTCTTTTGCCTTGGTGAGAAATTTATTTATTTGCCCAGCCTTATCCCAAGTGGCAAGACTTTTGTTTATATAGACTTCATCCCATGTGTCAAAAATAGGAAAGTGCAATAAGAGGTTTCTAATAAAACTAAATAGATCATCGGCAATCACTCCTTCAAAAAAAGGTCGTCCTCCTCTTTTCATCCACTTTAAATATTCTTTAATTGGTTCATAATTAGAAATCTCTTTAAATACCGAAAATGCTTCTCTGAGCCTATAAAATCTAAAGCATGGTTCTTGAGTTTTGAAATTTTCACTAGAAATTTCATCATATAAAAAATAAAATCTATTATAAAAAAGAGTTAAGGCTTCTATCTCTTTTTCATTCGGTCTTTGCTTGCCATTTTCAATCATTGTTGCCTCTTTTTGCGTTTTCTTGCCAGGCGCTAATCCACCAAGTTTTTTAACTCGGTTGCGGTAGCTTTTTAGATTTAAATATGCTGATTATACCCAAAACAAGTCAACTTGATAATACATCGTTGATATGCTTTAGGATAAATTTAGGCGCTCAAATTTTAGCGACAAAATTAAACCTAAAAATTTAAGCTTATTTCTTATGCAATCTACCTCAAACTAAAAAATGGAATTTGAGATAAATTTTATTGCGCGATGCAAGGCGGTAAATTTAATGTGGTAAATTTAATCTCGTGCCGCCGTCAATCGACATGCTGCTAACTATGCAAAATTTTAGCGCGTGCCGCTTTTGGCGCTCTTGTTAGAGCGAGCTTGCGCTCCGCGCCAGCTATAGTCAAACTTTATGATTAATCGCACCCCACCTCTTAAAATTCATCTTAAATTTGCTAAAATCGCAGCAAAATTTAAAATTTAAAGGAGCCCAAATGTCAAATATCTTAATCATAGGCGCGGGCGGCGTGAGCCAAGTCGCGACCGTAAAATGCGCGATGAACGCGGACGTTTTTA
The DNA here is from genome assembly GCA_963517705.1 of uncultured Campylobacter sp. Taxonomy (GTDB): domain Bacteria; phylum Campylobacterota; class Campylobacteria; order Campylobacterales; family Campylobacteraceae; genus Campylobacter_A. The sequence goes on along the minus strand of CAUQHH010000187.1, from coordinate 16 downwards.
GCAAGATCACCCTTGC
>CAUQHH010000186.1:0-2680 GCA_963517705.1 uncultured Campylobacter sp. | reverse complement strand
GTCCCTGCCTTACGACCGCGCAAACACGACGATGAACGCGTTTAAGATGTGCGAATTTTGCGAGGGCGAATACAAAAATCCGCTAAATCGCCGCTATCACGCACAGCCCGTTTCCTGCCCAAACTGCGGGCCTAGGCTTGCTTTAAAAGATAAACTCGGGCGGGTTGTGGCGCAAGATAACGATAGCGCGAAGCAGGCCGCACGTCTCATAAACGAGGGTAAAATTTTAGCCGTAAAGGGGCTTGGCGGATTTCATCTGATGTGCCGCTTAGAGGAGGATACGGTAGAGCTGCTAAGAGAGCGCAAAAAGCGACCTAAAAAGCCCTTTGCCGTGATGTGCAAAGACCTCGCGCGCGCTAAAAAATATGCTCAAATTTCGCCCGAGGAGCAGCGTCTTTTAAGCTCAAATTTAAAACCGATCGTCGTTTTGCAAAGCTTACTGGGCGCGCCGGTTCCGTCAAATTTAGCGCCGGGGCTTAATAAAATCGGCATATTCTTGCCATACACCGGCGTTCATCTTTTGCTTTTTGAGTACCTAGAGGGCGACGTCATCGCTACCTCGGCCAATGTCTCTGGCGAGCCAATAATCTACGACGAAAAAGACCTGCGAGAAAAGCTGGGCGGCGTGATAGATTTTTACCTAGATAACGACCGCGAGATACACTCGCCAAGCGACGATAGTATCGCGTTTGTAGCGGGCAGCGAGCCCATTTTTATCCGCACGAGCCGCGGCGTGCATCCCAAATTTATCCGCACGAAATTTAAGAGCGAAAAGACCGTTTTAGCAGTCGGAGCGGAGCTAAAAAATCAGTTTGCGATCTTTAAAGACGGCGAGCTGATGATAAGCCCGTATATCGGCGACCTAAAAAACGTCGCGACCTATGAGCGGTTTTGCGCACTAATCAAGCTTTTTAGCGAGATTTACGAGCTAAAATTTGACGAGATCGTAGCTGATTTGCACCCGCATTTTTTAAACCTAAAATGGGCGCGTGAATATGCCGCAAATTTTGGCTCAAAAATCACACAAATCCAACACCATCACGCGCATTTGCTTTCTGTGATTTTAGAAAAAGATCTGGACGCAAAGCGCGAGTATCTGGGCTTTTGCTTTGACGGCACGGGATACGGCGCGGACGGGAGCGTATGGGGCGGAGAGATCATAAAAGTGCGCGGCAAAGAGTACGAGCGAGTTTGCAAATTTAACGAAATTTTGCTGATCGGCGGCGAAGCTAGCGTGAAAAACATCTGGCAGATCGCTTATGCCGCGATTTTAAAGTATGGTTTGGAGCGTGAGGCGGAGGTGTTTTTGGCTAAATTTGAGCCAGCCAAGCTAAAAAATCTAAAAATCCTGCACGAAAAGCAAATAAACTGCGTTAAAACCAGCTCGCTTGGACGCATTTTCGACGCGTTTGCGGCGGTGATCTTGGGGCTTGATAGCATCAGCTACGAGGGCGAGGCGGGAATGAGCCTAGAAGCGCTCTACGACGCAAATTTAGACGCTTGCTATGAGTTTGAGATCACGAGTGACAGAATCTGCTTTAAAGAGGCCTTTAAAAGAGCTCTAAAAGACGAAGCAAAAACGGCTGCGACGGGCTTTATAAAAGGGCTAGCAAAGCTTGTAGCAGACGTAGCCTGCGCGCAGCCAAACGATATCTTGCTCGCAGGCGGAGTTTTTCAAAATAAAGCCCTGCTTGAAAATGTAATTTTAATTCTTAAGCAAAAAGGTAAGAAGTATTACATAAATAAGAACTTTTCGTCAAACGATTCCTCGGTAGCTATCGGTCAGATCGCGCTTATATTAATTTAAATTAAAGTTTTCTGATGTATAATAACTAATAATTTCTTTAAGGAGGCGATAGTGGAAAATATCATAAGATTCAGCGTCTCGTTGCCAAAGCAGTTATTAGACGAGCTTGACAACAAGATAGGCGCACAGGGCTATGCTTCGAGAAGCGAGTTTACTCGTGATCTGATTAGGGAAAAAATAGTAAATGACAGCTGGAAAGACGCGGACGAGGATCTCATCGGCGTTTTGACGCTCATTTATTTGCACCACCAAAACGACCTCGTCGTGAAAATGATGGACATCGAGCACCAGGCAAATTTGCACATCGCCTGCACGACTCACGTCCATATAGATCACGACAACTGCCTGGAGACTCTGATACTGCGCGGCAAAGCAGGGTCTATCGAGAAATTTTCCGAAAAGATGGGCGGACTAAAAGGGGTTAAATTTTCAAAACTAACCAAGGCCGCCGTCCCGCGCTCGTAACGCATAAAATGCGGGCAAGCTTGATAAGCCATATCAAATTTGCCCGCAAAAGTCTCTCTTTTATCACGCATTTATCTCTTTAACGATAAAATTATCAGGATTTATCACTATTTTTATTTCAAGGTTAAAATTTGAAACATATCTCTTTTAAAAATTTCGTCCAAAACGAGGCGAGCTCGGGTATCTTGCTCATCCTTGCCGCGATTTTTGCGATGATATTTCAAAACGGCTTTTTAAGCGAATTTTATAACTCGTTTTTGCGCATAAACATGGGCGTGGTTTTTGGCGAATTTAGCCTGCAGAAGCCGCTCATTTTGTGGGTAAACGACGGGCTCATGGCGGTTTTTTTCTTTCTTTTAGGGCTTGAGCTAAAGCGCGAGATAGTAGAGGGCGAGATGCGAAATCCCG
>CAUQHH010000185.1:0-2718 GCA_963517705.1 uncultured Campylobacter sp. | reverse complement strand
CCTATAAGCGCGGTTAGGATACTTAGCGGGATTTCAGCCGAGCTTGCGCTTCTAGCCGCGACGTCGGTTAGCATCAAAAATATCCCGCCTAAAATCGCCGAAATCGGAACTAGCCGCGAGTTATCGGAGCCGTAAATCAGCCTTGTAACATGTGGCATCAAAAGCCCGACCCAGCCGATGATACCCGCTATCGCTACGCTTGCGGCCGTTATCAGCGTAGCAAGAACGATAAAGATAAAGCCTAAAAATTTACTCTCGCCCAAAATGCTTGCATGTTCGCCGCCTGGGGATAAAATGTTTAGCTTCCAGCCCATTAGGCTCAAAAGCACGAGCCCGATAACGCAAACGGGGGCAAGCGCTGCTACGTCGCTCCAAGATATGGCGCTTAGGCTTCCCATTAGCCAATATACGATACTGGGTAGCTTTTCTTGTGTATCGGCGACGTATTTGACGACGGAGATCAGCGCCTCGAATATCGCGCCCGTGATGATGCCCGCAAGCACCAGCATGAGCTTTGAGTTTTTGTTTGCCAAAACTCCCAGGGCGTAAGCTATCATGACGGCTAAAAAGCCGAAAATAAAAGCGCCTATTTGCGTGGCTACGGGACTACCGAAGGCTAAAATGCAAACCACCGCGCCAAATCCCGCCCCACTACCGACGCCTAGGATATTCGGGCTTACCAAAGGATTTGCAAACATCGCCTGAAATATCACGCCCGCCGCGCTAAGGCTAGCGCCTATCAAAAACGCCGCTATCAGCCTTGGTAGGCGTAGGTCAAATATCAAAGCGTAAAGCGTCTCTTTGTCGTTTTGATAATAATCAATTAGCCCCTCAAGCGAAATCCTACCCGCAAGCAGCGAAAAAACGACCGCAAAGGCTAGAAAAAGCGATAAAAACAGATATTTTTTCATTATCTAAAAAGCTCGTAAAATTTACTCTCTCCGTTTAGATCGAAGCGTAAAATTTGAGCCGTCTCATCGCCGTTTAGATCGTAGCCATAGAGTAACTTGTAGCTCTTTTTCATCTCGTCTTTTAAATTTATATGCGCCGTTCCCGAAAATAGCACGCTAAACCACGCCCAGCCCAAGTGCGATTCGCCCGTAGGCGGCTCCCACATATCGCCTCCCAGAGGCATTTTATAGACGGCTTTTTGCTTGACGGCCTTTACGTTTTTTAAAATTTTATCGTCAAAAAAGTCCCGCGGCGTAAGCTCGTCGAAGTTGCTAAGCAAGATAACGTCTGGATTTTGCGCGAGAATTTCTTCTTTATTTAAAATTCTAAATCCCCCGAAATTCGCCGCATTTGCTCCGCCGCTTAGCTTGATCTCATAATCAAAATACGTCCCGGCTCCTGCGGCCTCGTAGCTTTTATCTCGGCCGAATATAAAAAGAACCTTCGGTTTTTTGCTAAGCCCTTTTACGAAATTTTCGATCTTAGCTCTTACCTCGGCTCTGTTTTGTAAAATTTGCTCCGCTCTTTGCTCTTTTTCGTAAATTTTACCCAGCATCCCAAACCAAAAAAGCGGATCTTCCTCCGTGCCGCTTAAATTTACCAAAGCTACGTTTAGCCCTACTTTTCGTAGCGGCTCGATGATCTTTTCGCCTCTCATGCCCCACTGCACCACTAGATCCGGAGATAGTTTTAGCAGCTCCTCGATATTTGGAGTAAAATCCTCTCCTATACCGCCTGCGGGGATACTAGCTGCATCTTTTATCATTTTTCCGAGCATTCCGCGCTCGATGTTTTTTTTAGCCATCGGATGGACGGAGGCTAGGCGAGATACGTTGTTTTCGACGCTAAGAGAAAACGAAGCTAGCTGCACCGGAAACAGCGCTACACTCTTAACGGAGCGGTCGAAGCGAAGCTTATTGCCGTTTTGATCGGTAAATTCAAGCGCGCCCAGCGTCGCAGCTAGTAGCAATAAAGCAGACATGATTTTTCTCAAATTTGATCCTTAAATTTGTAAATTTTAGAGCTTTTGAGCGGGTCTGTTTAAAACCCGCTCGGCAAATTTAAAATTTAAAAGCTAGCCTTAAAGCCTAGTTTAAAATTTCTGCCCGGATTTATTAGCGGATTGCTAGCGCTTCTAGGCTGGCTGATTAGCTCGTAGCTTAGGCTCGGGGCGTATTCTTTGTCAAAGATATTTTCGACGCCCAAATTTAGGCTAAAATCTTTTAAAAAGCCTAGTTTGCCAAGGCTCTTGCCAAAGTATAGATTATGCACGAAATATCCCGCTCGCTCGCGCTCTACGCTGTCGTCTATGCGCGTCTTTCTCGCCGCCCAGTCGCCGCTATACTCTATGTAAGAATTTGCCAAAAACTCCGGCGAATAAGAAACGGCCACGCGTCCGCTAAGCGGAGCGATCTCGGGAAGCGGTTTGCCAGTTTGTTTATTTTTGCCGCGCGTGTAGGCGAGATTTGTTTTAAACTCCAAATTTGACAAAATTTTATAAGCGAGGTCAAATTCCGCTCCGCTTATCTTAGCTCTATTTACGTTTTGCGACTGATAGTAGGTCACGCCGCCGCTTTGCCAGTTTCGCTCGACGATCAGGTCTTTATAGTCTCCCGTATAAAATATCAAATTTGATCTAAGCGCCTTATCCGTATAGCGAAGTCCGGCCTCGTAGGTGACGCCTTTTTCGATATTTAGATCAGGGTTTGGCAGATACGCCTCGCTGCCCGAAAACGTAAGTATCGGAGCAACCTCGCCGCTCATAGG
>CAUQHH010000184.1:0-2735 GCA_963517705.1 uncultured Campylobacter sp. | reverse complement strand
CCAAAGAAGCCGTCTCGGAGGCCAAATATCAGCGTTTTGGCGGCGTGATGCTGCTCGGTAAAAATATCTCGGACAAAAAGAACCTCAAGGCGCTAACAAGCGCATTTAAAGAGGCGCAAAAAGGCATTTTCATCGCTATCGACGAGGAGGGCGGGCAGATCACGAGATTTAAGGATAAAAGCGGGTTTGAGACCTTTATCTCAGCGCAAAAAGTGGCAAAAACGCTCGATCTAGCCGCTGCGGGCGAGCTTTATGCTAAGATGGCGCAGCAGCTAAAAGACGTCGGCGTGAACGTAAATTTCGCCCCCGTAGCCGACGTGCTAAATCCAAAATCTACCATCATCGGCTCGCGAGGCAGGGCATTTAGCGCCGATATAGACGAGGTTTCGCTCTACTCAAGCGAGTTTATGAAGGCTTCGCAAACTAGCGGCGTGATAGCAGCGATGAAGCATTTTCCGGGGCACGGTAACGTCGAGGCCGACAGCCACACCGCCAAGGTCGTGATAGAAAATTTTGACTATACCGAGCTCAAGCCGTATTTTGACGCGGTTCGCAAAAACGAAGCCAAAATGATAATGGTCGGGCACATCTACCTCATGCAGCGCGACTCCGAGCTTCCAGCCTCGCTCTCGCCGGCAATCATCGATGGCTTGCTGCGCGGCGAGCTAAAATTTGACGGTGTAGTCATCAGCGACGACATGCTCATGGGCGGGCTAAAGGACTTTACGCTGCAAGAAAGAGTGATAAACTTTATCAACGCAGGCGGCGACGTGATGCTCTTTAGCGACTACAAGATAGACGGACGCAGGACGGCAGAGCTCGTCACGCAGCTAGTCGTGGACGCAGTGGGCGCCAAGCAGATACCAAAAGAGCGTATCGAGGAATCCTACGAGCGGATAATGAAACTAAAAAATAGCTTAAAATAGGTCGATTGCGGGGCAAATTTGAGTTTTTAGCACGGTGGCTGAAGTCAAATTTGCCCTTTGTATTTTTATAAAACAATCAATCGAATTTGATGTAAATTTTAAATTTAAGTCAAATTTATTACCCTAAATTTTATCTCAAAAACTTCTCCGCCAAAATACAAATTTGCTTCATTTGATCAAATTTTATCTTACATTACCCTTACCGCTTTGATGCAAATCGGGGTTTAAAAAGTGATTTTATCAAATTTACACCAAGCAAGGTAGCCTTGCAAAAATCAGAGTCAAATTTATCATTATTCCATTCAAATTTAAGCTTTTAAAATTAATATTGATGTATAATATATCTTTAAGAAAAATAATAAAAATTCCAAATTTAAGGAGCAAAAATGGACGCGGTAGCAGCAAAAGTCGAAGCGCTAAAAGACGAAATGGTGAAAAATAGGCGGTTTTTCCACTCGCATCCCGAGACGGGGTTTTTCACGTTTTTTACGACGGCAAAGATCGCTAGCGAGCTAAAAAAGCTCGGCTATAGCCTAAAAATGGGACGCGAGATAATGAAACCCGAAGCTAGAGCGGGGCTTGGCAGCGAGAAAGACAAAGAAAAATATCTAGAACGCGCAAAAGGCCTACTAAGCGCCGATGAACGCGAGTTTTTGCCCGTGATGGAGGATGGGCTAACTGGTGTGGTGGCCGAGCTTGATACGGGTAGGCCGGGCAAGACGCTTGCGTTTAGATTCGATATCGACGGCGTGGACGTGACCGAGAGCAAGGATGAGGCGCACAGGCCGTTTAAAGAGGGCTTTAGAGCCGACATAGACGGCATCACGCACGCCTGCGGGCACGATGGGCACATCACGATCGGCCTTGCGATGGCTAAACTCATCGCGCAAAATTTGGACGACTTTAAGGGCAAATTTAGATTTATATTTCAAACCGCCGAGGAGGGCACCAGAGGCGCCGTGCCGATGGAGCAAGCAGGCGTGCTAGAGGGCGTGGACTATCTGCTGGGCGGTCATATCGGCTTTCAGGCGAAAACTAGCGGCGGCATCATCTGCGGTACAAACAAGCTTCTTGCGACGTCAAAATTTGACGTAAACTTTACTGGTAGATCGGCTCATGCGGCTGGCGCTCCGCAAGAGGGAGCAAACGCGCTGCTAGCTGCGGCTCAGGCGGCTCTAGCCATGCACGGTATCACGCGCCATGCTGACGGCGTCACGCGTATAAACGTGGGCGTTTTGCGAGCGGGCGAGGGGCGAAACGTCATCGCGCCAAACGGCTACATCGCCTGCGAAACGCGCGGCGAAACGACCGAGCTAAATGAATTTATGTTTCAAAAATGCATGGATATCGTCGCGGGCGTCGCGCAGATGTACGGCGTGCAGTACGACGTGAAGCTAACCGGCGGTACGAGCGGAGGCGATAGTAGCGAGGAGATCACCGATATCTACGAGCGCGCCGCGCGCCAGTCGCCTTTTATCAAGGACGAGCTCATCGTGCGGGATCTAAATTTCGGCGCTTGCGAGGACTTCGCGCACTTTATGCACGCCGTGCAAAAAGCAGGCGGCAAGAGCGGCTATCTGATGATCGGCACCAAGCTCGCCGCAGGGCATCACAACGGTGCATTTGATTTTGACGAGAGCGCGCTACTATCGGGCACGGACGTATTTTTACGCTCGGCATACGCGATAAACGGCAAGGATGCGTGAGGCTAAATTTGAACCGAATTTGACGAATTTACGTCGCTTATGGTCGGCTTGATCGGTTTTTAATCATCGATTGAGCCGCCGCGGCGGTGTACATTGATTGCTT
>CAUQHH010000183.1:0-2783 GCA_963517705.1 uncultured Campylobacter sp. | reverse complement strand
CAAGGCGAGACGATCAAAACGGTCGCCGTAACCTGGACATTTTCTTAAAATTTCACCGAACTCACGCTACAAAGCTACGACGAAAACGCCGACAAAGCGCTCAGTAAAAACGAAGCGTGGAAGGTGCAAAAATCGCTGCTCGACTACATCGTGCCACGTGGATATCTAACGAGCGTGGGCTACTACGACGGCGCGGGCGAGACCGTAAATCTACACGCCAAAACGCTATCGCAGCGGGTTTATCTGGATGAGGGCAGGCTAAATTTCGAGTATATTTTAGAGCTAAATTTAGCGGTCAAAGACGGCCGCGTCGTCACGGTCGAGATTTTTGACCGCGAGGGATTTTTTAACTTTAAAATAAGCTCGCCAGACCCCTACGCTCTCACCGATAAAATTTATCTCGTACCAAACGTAAATTTGAGCGCGGCGTTTTTTGAAATGACTTCAAAAGCGCCTAAAATAGAGCCCGCAAAGCCTGAGCTTAGCTCGCTGGTTAAAGCGCAAAATAAGCAGAATTTAGAGCAAATCGACGCCGAGGATAGGGCTAAATTTGACTCGGTTTCCGGCATGAGCCTTCAGTTTTTAGAGCGCTTAAAAGAGCTCATCAAGATAAATAGCGCCGAGCTAAACGCGCTAAATTTCGCCCTGTTAGCCGCGGTTAGCTTCTTTTACGGCTTTTTGCATGCAGCAGGCCCCGGGCATGCTAAGATGCTAACGGCTAGCTACTTCGTCGCAAACGGCGGCAGCTACTCGCGTGCACTGGCTTTTGCGATGAAGGTCGGGTTCGCACACGTGGCGGGAGCGTTTTTGCTCGTGCTTTTTAGCTACGTTTTTTTAAACGCGTTTTTGACGGACAAGGTCAGCGACATAGCGGGCGCGATGACGAAAATCTCGGCCGTAACGATCGTTTGCGTGAGCCTTTATATGATCTACGCCAAGCTTAAAAAAACGGCTCTAAAGCCCAAATTTAGCTTTGCTAGCACGTCCGTTTCGGCTGAAAAAGGCGCAAATGGAGCGAGTAAAGTTTTTGGTTCAAATTTAGCCTCCGCGTCAAATTTGAGCGCAAATTCCGTCAAATTTAACCCCGTCGCTCACGAGAGCGAGTGCGGCTGCGCGGCTTGCATGGCCTCTAACGAAGCGCCGAAAACCGCTAGCGAGTGGCTCGTGGTGCTAGCAGGATCGCTCGTGCCGTGTCCTGGCACGCTGCTGGTTTTCGTGCTGGCATTTAGCCTAAACAGCTATGCGGCGGGGCTTGCTAGCGGCCTGTTTATGGGGCTTGGCATGGGCGCGGTGATATTTCTGGCAGCCGTTTGCGGCTTTAAGCTAAAGGGCGCGGCGAGATTTCGCGCGCTGCGGACTTGCTGCGAGTTTGCCGCGCTTTTTGTGATGCTGGGGCTTGGCGTTTTTATGTTTTATATTTCGGGTAAGGTGAGCGTTTTATGAGCGACGTTTCGGTGCGAAATTTGAGCTTTGGTTACGATGAAAACCTCGTGTTTGAGGGTATAAATTTAGAATACGATTGCAAAGATTTTCTAGCTATCATCGGCCCAAACGGCGGCGGCAAAAGCACGCTTTTAAAGCTGTTGCTAGGGCTAAACAAGCCAAGCGGCGGGACGATCGAAGTGTTTGGTCAGGAGCCCGCTAGCGTGAGCAAGGCCGTGGGCTACGTCCCACAAAATATCCCGATAAATCAAAGCTTCCCGATGCGCGTGCTCGAGGTCGTTTTAATGGGGCGGATAGATAAAAAGCTGTTTGGATTTTACGGCAAGGACGACAAGATAGAGGCCGAGGCGGCGCTGGAGCGCGTCGGGATGGGCGAATTTACGCGGCGCAAGATCGGCGAGCTAAGCGGCGGACAGCGCCAACGCGTCTATATCGCGCGCGCGCTTTGCGCAAAGGCAAAGATTTTGATGCTAGACGAACCAACCGCCAGCATCGATACAAAGGGCCAAGCGGACGTTTATAAGCTGCTAAAACAGATCAATGCTGAAGGCACGGGCGTCGTGCTCATCAGCCATGACGTAAATTTGACGCTAAATTTCGCCACCAAGGTCGCCTACGTCAATCACGATCTTTTCATGCACGAGATCTCGAACGGCTCAAAGCAGGATTTTATCGAGCATTTGGCGAGAGATCATAGGCATTTTTGCGATGTGGAGGTGGCGTTAAAAGAATGTGGCTGCGGACATCATTAGGCGATTTGCGGCTTGTCTTTTTCCTTTATACTTCGTTGGAAATTTCGCCGAAGCTCGGTTACATACTATATGTATGCGCCCTCGCTCGGCTCATTTCCGCCTCGTCTAAAGAAAAAATACGGCGCCTTATTGTTTTACGCTCAAATTTGTAAATTTGAGTCACCGAGACCCACTCCACAAAAACGCAAATTTAAAAAACGTGCGACGCGACAGCGCGGTCGCACCCCTTGAACCTGCAGTGGGGTTAGAGAGGGCTTGGGAGAGGAAGGGACGACGCTTCGTAAGTAGAATCCCCTTCCTCTCCCAAAGAAAAAGAAAAAGGCAGCTCTTTTGCGTCGGCTTTGCCTCGCCTTGTGCTTGCACTCTCTTTGAGAGCTGCTAGCAGAGCATAATTCAAGCCCCTTCCCCCTTAACAAGAAAGATTAAATTTAATGCGCAACGCTAAATTTAAACAAACCAATTTAGCATTTTTGCGGTGCAGGTTTCGGCGACCAACGCCAAAAGCGCCGAAAAGCAAAAAAGGAAACAAATGTTAGAAGCTCTTAGCTTAAATTTTATGCAAAACGCCCTGCTGGCGGGCATACTCGT
>CAUQHH010000182.1:0-2837 GCA_963517705.1 uncultured Campylobacter sp. | reverse complement strand
TTTTGGTGCGAGCGGACGTGGGTGAGCGGGTTTTTCATGCAGTGTACGTGAGTAATTTTGCTTTTTATAAATTAACCAATAAATTTGAGCGCATTTGCGTATAACCAAAAATCAGCTAAATATGTTGCTGCAAGTCCAATCATTTCGTGTTTGTGCAAGATGAGATTTTTAGACAAAGCCAAACCGGTTAAATTTTACTGATTTTTATGAGAAATCGGATATATAAATTAGAAATTAATAGCAAAAGAGATAAAAATAGCCGGCAAAGGCTAGCAAATTTTCGGCCATTACTTACTGGCAAGGTTAAATTTGCCTTGCCGATCTAATTGCTATTAAATCAAACGTATTCTTTTGTACGATTTAAATCGGTGATTAACAGAGGATTGTCCTTGCGCATCATGTTTATCAAACACTCTACTCGTCCTACGCTCGGATTCTCGCGTAACCACTCTAGCTCGCGCTGCGTAATGCCGACCATCTGGAGAAACTCGACTCTGCCGTTTGGCGTATCTATGCCCCCTAGCACTGGATCTGGCGCGAAGGCGACGCCTACTAGTTTAGTATCGGTATTAAGGCGCAGAGGAGAGTTGGTCGGTATAAAATGATAAGCCTCGAACCATTTTTTGCTGTTGTAGACGTATTTGGCGAGATTTTGCATGAGGGATATCGCCCAAAAAGGCTCATGCGGGACTACTGTATCATCACTGGACTTTGAGTCAGGATCGTCCGCAAACGGTACGACGCGCATACTAAACTCAAATCCCCAGCCGCTAAATTCATTCTGAGAGCTTTGGGGATCGTAGTAAAGCTCGCTCATGCCAAAGCTCACGAGGTGGCGGTGCGGCGCGCCCTCGAGGGAGTCAAATATACTGACGCCGTCCAGGTAATCCTCACCGCCTAGACTCGCATGTAGCCGAGACGCATAGTGGCGTTCGTTTGCGGGATCGTAGATATTTTCTAGCGCGCGTGCTATCGCGTCCCAGCCGGGCGCATCGTCTTCGCTAAATTTAGCCTCGTACTCTTGTACAGTCATTTTTATGCCTTTTATTAGATTGCGTTAAGCGGGGGTTATTATATATAAAATTTGCAAATTTCAGTGGAGGGGATAAATTTAAAAAGCTAAAATTTACGCCCGAAATTTAGGCGTAAATTTCATCCACGATAGTATCTACGAAATCGTGCGGGTCAAATTTGACTAGATCGTTCATCGTCTCGCCGGTGCCGATGTAGAGTATCGGCAGCTCCAGCTCGCGTGCGACGCCAAAAAGCGCTCCGCCCTTTGGCGTGCCGTCAAGCTTAGTGATGATGACGCCGTCAAGGCTCACGATGTCGTTAAAGGCCTTTGCTTGAGCGAGGCCTGCGTTGCCCTGCGTGCCGTCGAGGATGAGGATCTTGCGGTGCGGTGCGCCTGCGTATGCTCTGTCTGCGATGCGCACGATCTTGCTTAGCTCGCCCGCTAAATTCGTTTGATTTTGCAGGCGGCCGGCGGTGTCCAGGATGACGTTGTCTAGGTTTTTAGCGACGGCCGAGCTGATCGTGTCAAAGGCTACCGCGGACGGATCGTGGCCCTGCTGCGTAGCGACGATGGGTACGTCCGTCCTGATCGCCCACTGGCGTAGCTGCTCGATGGCGCCTGCTCTAAACGTATCGCAGGCACCCAAAATAACGCTTTTGCCTTCGTTTTTATATAAATTCGCAAGCTTTGCGATCGTGGTCGTCTTGCCTGCTCCGTTTACGCCCAAAATAAGCTCCACGAAAGGCCTTCCGCTTTTTGCTTCGCGCTCGTTTTCGTATATAAAATAGGTATTTAAAAGCCGCTTTAGGTCATCTTTTTTAACCTCGTTTTGCGGCGGCAGATAGTAGAGGACTTCTTCGACGATCTCGTAGGCGATGTCGGCTTCGAGCAGGATCTCTTCTAAAATTTCCCTTGAGATTTTTTTGTCGGCTGGTTTTGACGAGCGGATCGCCGCGAGCGTCTTATCAAGCCCCTTTTTTAAAAAGCCAAACATTAGTTTATTACCTTATTTATATCGCTTTCTAGCATCTCTTCCGGTACGAGCCCGACGTAGTGCGTGGCGTATTCACCGTTTGGTTTATAAAGCACCATGTACGGGATGCCTACGACGCCGCCTAGAGCTTTTGCGAAGAGGAAGTTATTTTCGCCGTAGCTAACGCCGAAATTTACTTTAAATTTCTTAATAAATGCGTCTATTTCGTCTTTTGACTTATCTTCCATTAGTACGCTTACGATTTTTAGCTTGCCCTTAAATTTATTGCTTAGGTTGTTTAGGTGCGGGATTTCTGCCTTGCACGGCGGACACCAAGTGGCGAAAAAGTTAAACAAAATCGCCTCGTCGTTACCCTCGACTTTAAAGCCTTTGTCAAATTTTTGCAGCGTCATCTTGCTCTCGTCCATGAGAGTTAGCTCAAAAGGCGCTTCTATGCTTGCGCTTTGGCTTTGAGTCGGAGCGGACGTGGTTGTTGTCGGCGTCGCGTTGCTAGTTTTGTTTGCGTCGCTTACATTTTCATTGTCGCAACCGCTTAAAAATAGTGCTAAAAATGGTATAATCAAAAGATTTATTTTCATTTAATAATTCCTGTCTAAGATTGATTTTAGGCTTGAATTATACATAAAATTTATGAAACGAGCGTTAAATTTGATAAAAGAAGAGTTCAGGCGCGACGCGAAACGTATTTTGAAAAAAGAGGTTCAAATTTCGGCGCGGGCAAAACATTATAAGATGTTTAAGCCACTTTTAAATTTGCTAACCGAGCTTAAAGCGAAACGGATTTTGATATTTAATCCCCTTTCCTATGAGCCAAATTTTTATATTTTG
>CAUQHH010000181.1:0-2934 GCA_963517705.1 uncultured Campylobacter sp. | reverse complement strand
CCTCCTAGCGCCATGCACAAAAATGCAAAGCGGATATAGACGCACTGCTCGCAAGGCGGCATATAGACGTAGTTTTGAAACAGCGAGTGCGCGAGGATCACGAGTCCCACGCTCACCGCTATGAGGATCGCCCACGGCAGGCGGCTACCTGCGAATTTTGCTATTTTTTCCGCAAATTTCATGCTCGCGCCCTATTTTTTGAGCAGCTCTTCGACTAGCTGCGCCATGCCGTCGATAGAGCTGATGGACTTCGTCATGATGAGGTATTTGCCGTTTACGACGAACGCCGGCACGCCTTGGATCTTTGCTACGTCGTAGCTCTCGTCCCATTTTTTAAGCAGTTCGGCGACTTTTGGATCCTCTAGCTTTTTTTGATAGTCCGCTTCGCTGATGCCCGCTGCATCAAGCCCCGTCTTTAAAAACGCAGCCTCGTCCTTGCCGTCGCTCCAGCGTTGCTTTTGATCGTGATAGGCTTTGTAGTAGGCAAATTTTGCTTTTTTAAACAGCGAGTTTTCATCTAGCAGGCTAACGCCTTTTTCCTCGTCCATCACGGCCAAAACGGCTAAAATTTTACTTCCGAGCTCGCCGTATTCGCCCTTGGTTTTTAGATGAAACGGCACGTATTTTAAGCCGGAAATTTTCTCAACTACCTTTGGCGTTACGGTTTTGTCGTATTTGTAGCAAAACGGGCATGCGTAGCTAAAGACCTTAACTAGCGTGTTTTGCTCTACCGATAGCGGTTTTTCGAGCTTTACGTAGTCCTCGCCCTCGGTAAATGCGGACGCGCTAAGGGCGCCAAGCATCGCAACGGCTAGAAAGCCTTTGGTAAATTTAGAAAGTAGGTTCATAGAGTGCTCCTTAAAATGATTTCGTTTGGGTTAATTTTATATCCTCTCGCCGCCGCAGAACTCACGCTAAGATAAATTTTAGATTAAATTCGTAAAATTTGGGCTAAATTTTAGCGCAAAAGCTAAAATTTGAAATTATTTTTTATAATTAAGCAAGTTTTAATAAACGCGTGATTTCTACGTTAGCGAGGTTGATTAAAATTACGATATCAAACCAATTCAAAGGAGAATAAGATGAAGCGAACTCTTTATTCATTTGCGCTAGCTGCGGCGCTTTTAGGTGGTCTAAGCACGGCTGCGCTGGCTATCGGCGGACCTAGCGGCGCGCACATAGACTACGGAATACCCGGCAAGATCGGCGAAGTAGTCGTAAACCCATACGACACGCGCCACTAACGGCGGTCATCAAAAACGGCGGCTACACGCTAACAAACGCAAAAGTCACCATCGTGCCAAAGCCGGGCGGTCAAGTTATCAGCTACAAAGTCGCCGATAAACACCTTCGCACGCACGGCGGAATCCCTGTTTTTGGACTTTACCCTGACTATCAAAACACCGTCGAGGTCGAGTATGATAAAATTTATAAGGGTCAGACCGAGCACATAAAAGAAAGCTATAAAATTTACGCTCCTGCGATTTATCTAGAGAGCTCTGGCATGCCGTCTCAAAAGGGCGTGCTGTTTGATAAAATCGAAGTCGTAAAGGCTCCGAGTGCGAAATTCGCTAACCGCCTCTACTACGTAAATAACTTCGTAAATAAAACCGGCAAGGGCACCAAAGTCGTGTGGAACAACCCCGCAGGCGGCGCGATCGAGTGGAACTACAGCCCGAACAACTTCATCCTAGACACCAAAGGCGAAGTGCGCTGGTATATGGAGGCGAGTAAAATTTACGACCTCAAGCAGCCGTTTAGCGCGGGCGTCATGATGGGCTTTAAACAAAACGACGACGGCGCGATGACGTGGGGCTACGGCCAAAGATATGCAAAATACGACATAATGGGTCGCGAAATCTTTAACCGCGAGCTACCTGCAGGCTACAACGACTTCTCGCACTCGCTAGACGTTGCGCAAAACGGGCATTATTTCCTTCGCGCGGCAAACGCCAACTATAAACGCGCCGACGGTAAAAACGTCCGCACCGTGCGCGACGTCATCGTCGAGGTCGATAGGGACGGCAACGTCGTAGATGATTTTAGGCTGTATGAAATTTTAGATCCGTACCGCGACATCGTGCTAAAAACGCTCGATCAGGGCGCAGTATGCCTAAATATCGACGCTAGCAAGGCGGGTCACACCGCAAGCACGGACGAGCTAGCCGCGATGGATACGAACGAAAAATGGGGCGACATCGTGGGCTCGGGCCCCGGACGCAACTGGGCGCACGTAAATAGCGTGGACTACGATCCAAGCGACGATAGCATCATCATCTCCAGCCGCCACCAAGACGCCGTCATCAAGATTGGACGCGACAAAAAAGTCAAGTGGATAATGGGCGCGCACAAAGGCTGGAAAGATCAGTTTAAGGGCTACTTGCTACAGCCGGTAGATAAAGACGGCAAAAAGATCGTCTGCGAGGACGAATACTCAAAATGCCCGGGATATGAGAGCGAGAAGGGCGGATTTGACTGGCAGTGGACGCAGCATACGGCATTTCGCATCGATAGCAAGTCCAAAAAGGGCGTCGTGTATCTCACCGTCTTTGATAACGGCGACACCCGCGGCATGGAGCAGCCTGCGATGGCGGGTATGAAATACTCCCGCGCGGTCGTCTATAAAATCGACGAAAAAGCTAAAACCGTCGAGCAAGTCTGGGAGTACGGCAAACAGCGCGGCAGCGAGTGGTACAGCTCGGTTACATCGCTCGCGCAGTATCAAGACGACCTTGATAGCGTGATGGTTTACTCAGCGGTTGCCGGCATGCAGTTTGACATCGTCAAAGGCCGTCCGGTCGGCGTGCCTAGCCCTCATATCAATGAGTTTGAGTGGGGCGCAAAAGAGCCGTCAATCGAGATAAAAATGACCAACGCGATGGGCTATCAGGCGTTTCCGTTTAGCCTAGAAAAGGCGTTTGAGAAGTAAAATTT
>CAUQHH010000180.1:0-2970 GCA_963517705.1 uncultured Campylobacter sp. | reverse complement strand
CGAAATACTCCGCCGTTTCGTTGCGGTAGACGTCGACGCTGTAAATTTTCATCTCTCCTTTTTTAAATTTATCCTTCATAATCTCGTAGTAGGCGTAGGAGTTGTGCATCGGCACGCCGATGGCGATCTTGTTTGAGACGACTGGGTTCGTCCCCCAAAACACGATCGTTTTGGCCTCCTTTACCACGCCCTCCCAGCGCGTCGGAGCGTGCGTCGGATCGATCGAGCCCGTCACGTGAGGCAAAAACGCAGTCGCCGCGCCGTAAGAGTAGCCGCCAAGCTCGCTCACGTAGCCTCCAAGCGCGTTTAGCATGCGCTTTGCGGTGCGCTGCGAGTGACCGACCTTACCGAGGCTGCCCCACTGATAAAGCTGCCCGTAAATGGCCTCCGAGCCGTATTTGTCGAAGTTTTCTTTTAAAATTTTAGCGCTTAGCTTTATCGCCTCGTCCCAGCTAACGCGCACGAAAGGCTCTTTGCCGCGAAGCTCGGGTTTTGGATTTGACGGGTCTGCGAGGAAGCTTTTTCGCACGTATGGGTATTTCACGCGCGTTTCGTTGTGGATGTGATCGCTTAGGGCGTTATTTAGCACCGTCGGCATCGTGTCGCCCTCAAATGGCTCAGTACCCACGACCCTGCCGCCGATGGTTTTTACGTAAAACGCGCCGAATTTATTCGCGCAAAGCCCCATCTGCTCGTCAAATATCGCTTGCGCCGCCGCGCCTAATTGCTTTGCCTGCGCCGAAGCCGCAGCTAGCACGCCTAGTTTTAGAAAGTCTCGTCTTTTCATGATTCTGCCTTAAATTTAAATTGATTGGTTGATTTGGTTTAAATTTAGCGGAATTTACGCGGTTGAACTTTGCATCGTTTGCCTTTAAACGTATTACGCGACCTCGCGTCTTAGCGGCGATTTTACGAAATTTAGGCTTAATTCTCGTTTTAGCCGCCGTTTTAAAAATAGCGTAAATTTAGGCCAAATTTGATAATATTTCATCAAAATTTAAAGGAAGCAAATGTCAAATTTGAAAGCCGAATTTGAGCTAAAGCCTAGCGCCGAGTATAAAAAGACGGCGCGCGAGGTGGGCAAGATCGTTTATAAGGGCGATAAATTTATGCGCTATATCAGCCTTTGCGACTTCGCGGCGATCATTATCGGGATGATTTTTATCACGCTTTTGTGCGTCAAATTTTACATCAACGACCTTGACTGCTTGCTTGAAGATTACGGTTATGAAGGCGCGGCGATCTTGCCCTATCTTGCGTGGATAGGCTCGTTTTTGACGGTGCTTTACGCCACGGGGCTGCGACCTTGGCTGCTGATTCGCACCATGCTAAGTAAGGCAAACTACGGCGAATTCGGGCAAAAAAGCGTGATCTTAGAGGATGAGTTTTTCGTGCAAAAAAGCAAATTCGGCGAGGGTAGATATTTTTATAACGCCATCAGCGACGCCCGCTACGTCGGTAACTTCGTCGTCGTTATCATCGCAAACTCCATGTTTTGTACCGTGCCGCGCGAGGCTTTCGCAGACGGCGGAGCGGAGTTTTTAAGCGAGATAAAAAAGCGCGCGGGACTAGACGCGTAAAATAAAATTTAGGATTTAAAATGAGCGAATTTGACGAGTTAAATTTACACGAGCCGTTTTTAAAAGGGCTGCGCAATCTAATAAACGGCAACCAAGCTAAGCCTGAGGATTTGGTAGAAATTTCGCACGAAATTTTTGATTTTGAAGCGACGGCGACCGTGACGTGGGAGTTTTACGGCAAGCGCGAAGAGAGCAAAATCGCAGGCGGCGCAAAAGAGCAGATACACTTCGGAGGCGACACGCGCGGCTACGAAAATCACGCCAGAGAGTGCTTGCTGCAGGCTAGAGATAGCGCCGATTTGCACGAGATTTTACTCGCCGAGCTACGCCAAGACGCAAAAGAAGCCGTCGCAAAATCAAGCGGAACGGTTAGGTATTACGATTTTAAGCCATTTAGCATGAGCGAGCATTGCGACGAGTGCGGAGGCGACGGGCAGACGCGCTGCGGCGAGTGCGGCGGACGCGGTAAAAAAACCTGCTCTAGCTGCGGCGGACGCGGGCGACAGAGCTGCTCCACGTGCGGCGGCAGCGGCGGCGTAAATCGCCCTCACACTCAGTATAACTCGGACGGCAGCACCTACGTGACGTATCGCTACGAGAGCTGTTCGTCATGCGGCGGTAGCGGCTCAAATACCTGCTACGGCTGCTCGGGATCGGGCACGGTAAGGTGCGGCGGATGCGGCGGGTCCGGCTACGTGCAGTGCGCCCAGTGTAGCGGACACGGGTACTTTACGACGATAGCAAACATCGGCGCCTACGCGAAACCCGGCGTAAATTTACGCATAAAATCGCGCGCCTACGCCGACGAGCTTTTGGACTTCTTGTGCGCTCGCAGCTGTAAATTTCTCTCGCAGACGATACCTTTTTATCAAGATGAAGAGAGCGGCGGGGAGGATTCGCACCTGTTTTCTTACGTAGGTTCTAGCGCGATAACGAGGCTAAATTTTATCCTGCTAGGCAAAGAGTACGAGGCGGTGGGCTTTAGCAACCCGCCCTACGCCTTTATCAGGCCGCCCTTTTTCGACGATCTTTTCGCGGACGAGATAATGATGCTAGAAAAGATTGACGCCGACGGCAAGATAACTAGGCGCGAGGCGTTTAAATTTTTCACGCGCTACTACTCTCAGCCCGCTCTTGACTCCGCGCTAAAACGTATCGCTAAGACGGACGGCGCGCAAACCGAGGCCGCAAACGCCGTGATAGAGGCCTGCGACGGCTACGTCTCAAGAGGCGCGGCAAGCAAACTGGGCGAAACGATGAAAAAATGCCTAAACAAAATCTCTCCCGTTTACTCGCCTGCGGTTTGGTTTGGGTTGGGCTCGCTATTTTGGCTGCTTGCGCTGGTTTTTACGGCGGGATTTTTGGGCGAAAATTTAGCCGAGCGCTACAT
>CAUQHH010000179.1:0-3026 GCA_963517705.1 uncultured Campylobacter sp. | reverse complement strand
CGGTGATGGCGATCGCTGCGGGCGCGATGACGGTTTCGCACGCTAACGATAGCTATTTCTGGGTCGTTACGAACTTTAGCAAGATGTCGCCGGAGCAGGGCTACAAGACCCAGACGATGCTTACCTTTATAATGGGTATCGTAGGTATGGCGACGGTTTGGGTAGCGTCGCTGATTTTATTGTAAATTTGACGGCTAAATTTGAGTGCGGTTTTGGCGCAACGAGACTGCACTCTTTACGGTATGAACGGTAAATTTTCAAATTTGTCCGCCCAGACCCGCATCTTGAAAATGCTAAATTTGATTTGGTTAAATTTGGCGCTCGTAAAATAGAAAAGTAGATGCAAAGCGGCTTGAGGCGAGTTTGAGGGTTGCGACGTAAAAATGAGCGAAGATAAGACGCTTGGTCTATCGAGCGAAATTTTTACTAGCTCCGTCAAAATCGTCCAAGACGCGAGCTCTCAGGAAGGAAAACAGATGAAAATACTAATAGCAATCGACTCTTTCAAAGGCTCCCTCAGCTCCTTCGAGGCCGGCAACGCCGTAAAAGAGGGTCTCAAAGCCCTAGCCGGTGAGACCGATGAGGTGGTGGTTAAGCCCATTGCGGACGGCGGCGAGGGTAGCGTGGTGGCGTTAGCGGACGCGCTGGATGGCGAGTTTATCGACGTCATCGTGCAAAATCCTCTCGGTGAAAAAATCCCCGCCAGGTACGCGCTAGCGGGCGAACTTGGCATCCTCGAGATGGCGTCTTCTAGCGGGCTCATGCTGGTGGAAAAAGAGCGCCGAAACCCGATGAAAACGAGCACCTACGGCTTTGGACAGATGATTTTGCATGCTATTAGCAAAGGTGCGCGTAAATTTATCGTCGGTATCGGCGGTAGCGCGACGAACGACGCGGGCACGGGTATGCTAAGCGCGCTGGGATACGAGTTTTTTGACGAAAACGGCGAGCTGCTCGAGGGCAAAGGCGAAAACCTCATAAAAATCACCAAAATCTCAAACAAAAACGTAGCGCCCGAGCTGCAAGAGTGCGAATTCCTCGTGGCTTGCGACGTGGATAACCCTCTGTTTGGCAAAAATGGCGCGGCTTATGTTTACGGCCCGCAAAAAGGCGCAGACGAGCAGATGGTAAAGGACCTGGATGCAGGGCTAATTAGCTTTGCGAGCGCGACGAGCGAGCACTTTTCGAGCGAATTTTGGAACTTTAAGGGCGCGGGCGCGGCAGGCGGGCTAGGGTACGGGTTTGTTAGCTACCTAAACGCCAAACTAAAGCCCGGCATCGACATCATCATGGAGGAAATCCGCCTCGAAGAGGACGTGAAAAACGCCGATCTAGTCATAACCGGCGAGGGGCGACTGGACTTTCAAAGCTCGATGGGCAAGACCCCGACCGGAGTGGCAAAAATCGCCAAAAAATACGGCAAGCCGATCATCGCGCTAGCGGGCAGCGTGTCGCCGTGCGCCGGCGGCTGTAACGAAAACGGCATCGATGCGTTTTTTAGCGTATTAAACGAGCCTGTGAGCCTAGAGGAGGCGATGGATAAGCAAACCGCGATGCGCAATCTTAAAATGACCGCGGAGCAGGCATTGAGGCTATATTTGCTAGGGCGTAAGGGGTAAATTTACGATTTGATATAGCGACTGGGCCAGCAAATTTATCGGTTTACCGGCTTGGTATGATTTGCGAGTCCGAGCGGATATTTTTTGCTATAAATTCGTCTTTTGGCGCGGCTGTTTCGCTAGTTTTTCAAATTTGACATCGTGCTTTGACGCGTCAAATTTTAGTTTGAGTTTTTGCCGTTCAGGTTTTTGTGCCGTACGGGTTATCAAATTTACGAAAACTTAAAATTTAAAAACAAGCGAAAGCCCGAAAAACAGGCTTTGGTTAAATTCGCTGTAGGTTTATTTTTCTTTAGCTTCGACTTCGATCTCTAGCTCGACTTTGTCAGATAGCGTGATCTCAGAGGTATCTAGCCCGATCTCAAAGAGCTTGCGTCTGGTTTCGCCCTCTAGGCTAAAGCCGATTTTTTCCTTACCGTTTTTATCCGCTGTAAAGCCGCCAAGCTCGAATTTTAGCACCACGGGCTTAGTTACGCCGTGCATCGTGAGCGTGCCCACGACCTTGCCTTCCGTGTCGCTTTCTTTCTCAAATTTGACCATTTTGTAGGTGATTTTGTCAAATTTGGCCGCGTTGAAAAAATCCGCACTTCGTAGGTGCTCGTCACGCTTCTCGTTTTGGGTATTTACCGAGGCGGTTTCGATGGTGGCCTCGAGTGCTTTTAGCTCCTTGGCGTCCTTGTCGTAGTCGATCACGGCGTCAAATTTGCCGAAATTTCCGTTCACTTTCGAGATGCTTAGGTGCTTGATCTTAAAGCCGACGCTGCTGTGCGCCGGGTCGATCTCATAGACTGCGGCGTTTGCTAAGCTCGCTGCTAGCGCTGCGACTAGCGAAAATTTGATTAGTTTTTTCATTTTTACTCCTTACTATTTTGGTTTGAAAGTGTATTTTAAAAAAGTAAATATATAACTTTTTCGCAATATTTTGAGAAAAATTTGAGTTACTTGGCTTGCCGCTTTAAGATCGTGCGATAAAAAATCAGGCTAAATTTAGCCCAAAATTTCCCCGACGAAAAACAGCGCCGACATCGCAAACGTGCAGAGTGCGACTACCTTTAGCTGTCCGTCGAAGTCGCGGCATTCCCGCACTTTTAAGACGAAAAATAGGTGCCACACAAGCGGCACAAAGCTAATTGCGTAGAGCAGTCTCACGCCCGTGTCGCCGCGTAAAAGCGAGTAGCAAAGCATCAGACCCGCTCCGCCCGCGATCAGCGCGTAGTGGTAGCGCTTAGCCGCAAACAGTCCGATACGAACGGGGACCGTGCGCTTGCCCTTTAGCGCATCGTTTTGGATGTCGCGCATGTTATTTAAATTTAGCACCGCCGTGCTTAACATCCCGCACGCGCACGCAGGCAGCAGCAGTGCCGTATCAAGCGATCGCGCGTATAAAAAGTACGAGCCCAGCACGCT
>CAUQHH010000178.1:0-3054 GCA_963517705.1 uncultured Campylobacter sp. | reverse complement strand
TTACGCGGACGCAGATTGGATGATATCGGAGATTTTCTGTACGTAACCATAAAAAAATACATCGACAACCTAAATACGTTTGCCAAAGGCATCATAAATGAGACGAACAATATCTACGCGAGATCGGCCGTAGAAAACGCCGTAACCGACGAGCTGGACGGCCTAAGTGACTCTAGGACGCTGATGAATTTTAACGACGACATCAAACATGGTAGCTTTGACGTCGTAGTTTATAACAATCAAGGCCAAGAGGTCGCTCGCAAAACGATAAATATAAACGCCTCTACTACTATAAACGACAATACTCGCGGCAACTCTATCGTGCGGGACTTTAACTCCGATACTGACGACAACGGCGACAATAACTCGCTAAACGACGTGGACGATTATTTTCAGGCAAACTATCAGTACGACGCGACGACGGGCAAAGGCACGTTTGGCGTAACAGCTAAAAGAAATGCCGGCGAATACAGCGTCGCTTTCGTCGATAAAGGTACCAATTTCCCGGGTATTATCGGGGTAAATAGAGTTTTTGAGGGCGGAAACGCGAAAAATATGAGCGTAAAAAGCGAGCTGATGGAAAATCCGCACAAGCTAAAAGCCTACTCAAACCCGACTCCGGGCAACAACGAAGTCGCAAACGATATGGTGCAAATGCAGTATAAAAAAATCATATTTTACTCCGACAAGCATGCGGACAAAGAAGAGAGCGTCGAGGGCTACTACCGCTACATCACAACCGATCTAGCCAGCCAGACTCAAGCAAATAACGATCTAAACGACGCAAATACAGCTATCCATAAAGTTGCTATGTCTGAGTACCAGTCGGTTAGCGGCGTAAATTTAAACGAGGAACTAACAAACCTCATACGCTTTCAAAGCAGTTACGGTGCGGCGGCTAAAATTATCACGACCGTAGAAAAGATGCTCGATACCTTGCTCACGCTAAAGCAATAAATTTAAATTTCTTTTAGCCTTTTTGGTTTAAAATCTCGGTCAAAAAGGCTAAAAATGGACTTAAAAACCCTCCTGGATCAAAACGTAATCTCTAAAAATACACATGCGGACTTGTTTGCCGCAGCCGATCCGCTGCAAGTTGCTAGTAAATTTAAAACGCCCGAGATCTCGCTCGTCTGCGCGCTTTTTGCTTACGGTAACGCAAAGCTAATCGTAAATTTTTTAAATTCGCTCGATTTTTCGCTGCTAGATAAAAGCGAGGAGCAAATCATTTCAAATTTGACGCGGCACAAATACCGCTTTCAAAGCTGCGAGGACGTGCGGCAAATTTTTATCACCGTTTCGCGCCTAAAAAAGCACGGCGATATCGAGAGTGCGGTGAGAACGGGCTTTGAAAAAAGCGGCTCGATGGTGGACGGCATAAACGAGCTTATTAAATTTATCTATTCGCTTAATCCTTACCGCTCGGAGGGGTATGAGTTTTTCTTCGGCAAACCATACGAAAAAGCGCCGCAAAGCCCGTATAAACGCTATAATATGTTCCTTCGCTGGATGGTGCGAGATAGCGACATAGACCTTGGACTCTTTAAAAGCCTGCCAAAAAGCAAGCTTCTCATGCCTCTTGACGTGCACACGCACCGAGTTTCGCTAAATTTGGGCCTAATCTCTCGCAAAAGCTATGATTTTAGGGCTGTGCGCGAGCTAACGGACAAGCTTTGCGAATTTGACCCCGCCGACCCGATCAAATACGACTTTGCGCTCTACCGCATTGGTCAAAGCGGCGAACTGGCGCAAATTTTAGACCGGATAAAATAAATTTTTTGCTTTTGATTTTTGGCTATTTGCTTTGCTAATATTTAACGACTATCGCAGACAAAATCGCTAAATTTGCGTGCGTAAGACCGGGTGCGGGCAGCAGATTTTTGTATAGTCGCGATAAATTAGGCTTACGCGGTTTTAAACTTTTGCGGCGGCAAATTTTAACTTCGGCGGTATCCTAAAATCGCTTAAATTTAAAGCGTGAATTTATTAAATTTAGGCTATAGTTACCTTACAATTACATTTTAAGGAGAAAAAATGAAAAAAATCGTTTTAGCTAGCGCGGCTCTAGGCTGCCTACTCGCTACTAGCGCTCTTGCGCACGAGGAAAAAGTCTTTGATCCAAAGGCAGGCAAGCACCTAGTCGTCACTATGGAGCAATTAAGCGAAAAGGGCAACACCGTCGTGGGCGAGGTGGTAGCAGTCGAGACTAACTACGGCGTAGCGCTATTCCCGAATCTTAAAGGCCTTGAGGGCGGCGCGCACGGATTTCACGTGCATCAAAACGCTGACTGCGGCGCAAATGAGAAGGGCCTAGGTATGAAAGCGGGCGGTCACTGGGACCCAAGCGACGCCAAAAAACACTCGTTTGCATGGGACGACAACGGCCACAAGGGTGATTTGCCTGCGCTTTTCGTCGATGCCGAGGGTAATGCGGTTTATCCTGTGCTAGCTCCGAAAATCAAGAGCTTAGATGAGCTAAAAGGCCACTCGCTAATGATCCACGTCGGCGGCGATAACCACAGCGACCATCCAAAGCCTCTTGGCGGCGGCGGCGCTAGAATGGTTTGCGGCGTTATAAAATAATCCCAAATTCGCCGATTTGCCGCTCTCGGCGGTCGGCGGATTTTTCTTTTTTTACTCAAATTTGATGCCATTTAAATTTGCCCTAGAGGCGTTTTGGACGTTAAATTTGATAGCCTGCTTTTTAAACCTACACTTTTTAAATATAAATTTTATCAGCGTGTTTTACTAATGAAATTTTAAAAACGATGCCAAATTTACCCTTATCAAATTTGACTCAAATTTCGGTATCTAAATTTATGAAATTTATTCCAAAATTTTAAAATAAAATCGCCGACTGCACCGGCAAATTTTACGAAATACGCCGCAACCCAAACTGCTAAATTTAAACCTGCTAGGCAAATTTTACTCGCAGTTTCATTAAATTTTAACCATAGTAAAACAAAAAGCCGAATTTTATAAATTTTTAATTTTTTCGTAGTATGATTTTGTTTTTTGAAGGGGTGGAAAATGGACTTTGACTTCGGCGTTACG
>CAUQHH010000177.1:0-3078 GCA_963517705.1 uncultured Campylobacter sp. | reverse complement strand
TTTATATCATTATCAAATTTTAACTAGAAAGGGCAAAATTGTCGCAGTTTGACGAGAGAAATGTCAGCATGGTGATGGATCTTTACGAGCTTACGATGGCGGAGGGGTATTTTAAAAGCGGGGATCAACCGCGCGTGGCGTTCGACGTTTTTTACCGCAAAGTGCCCGACGGCGGCGGTTTTGCGATATTTGCGGGACTTGAGCAGATCATAGAGTATGTAGAAAATTTACGCTTTGACGAGAGCGACGTTGGCTATCTGCGCTCGTTAAATTTATTTAGTGAGGATTTTTTAGATTATCTGCGCAAATTTCGCTTTAGAGGCGATATATACGCATTTGCCGAGGGTACGATCATCTATCCGCAAGAGCCTTTTATGACCGTTGTAGCCTCGCCTATCGACGCGCAGCTCATAGAAACCGCGATCCTATCGCAGATAAACCACCAAAGCCTCATCGCGACCAAGGCTAGGCGCATCGTAAAGGCCGCGGACGGCAGGAGCGTGTTTGACTTCGGCGCTAGGCGCGCGCACAACCTAGACGCCGCGATCTACGGCGCCAGAGCGGCCTACATCGGCGGCGCGGACGGTACGGCGACGGTGCTAGCGGCCAAGGCCTTTGGCATACCGACGACCGGTACGATGGCGCACAGCTGGGTGATGTATTTCGGCGACGAATTTGAAGCCTTTAAGCGCTACGCCCTGCTCTATCCAGACTCCGCTTCATTGCTCGTAGATACATACGACGTGCTACATAGCGGCGTGCCAAACGCGATAAAAACGGCAAAAGAGGTGCTAGAGCCGCTGGGCAAACGCCTAAAAGCAGTCAGGCTAGACTCCGGCGACCTGGCGTATCTATCAAAAAAAACGCGCGCGATGCTGGATGCTGCAGGGCTACAAGACTGCAAGATCACGGTCTCAAACAGCCTAGATGAGTACACTATCGCCTCGATCCTGGCTCAAGGCGGGCAGATAGACGGATTTGGCGTGGGTGAACGGCTGATAACCTCCAAAAGCGATCCGATTTTTAGCGGAGTTTATAAGCTAGTAGCAGTCGAGAATGACGGCAAATTTAGCCCTCGCATCAAGCTCTCAGAAGCCGTAGAAAAGATGACAAATCCCGGCATAAAAAAGGTCTGGCGCATCTACCAAAATGGCCAAGCTATAGCCGACCTCATCGCAAACGCGGACGAAACGCCCGATCTCTCCAAACCCTACCGCTACATAGATCCCGAAAAGCCGTGGAAGGAGCTGTATTTTGAGGGCTGCACGGCGCGGCAGCTACAAAATCTAGTCGTAAAAGACGGCAAGCGCGTGAGCGAGAAAGTAAATTTAGCGCAAATCAGAGACTACGTAAAAAAGCAGCTCGAAAATGAAATTTGGCAGGAGGAGCAGCGCTTTGAAAACCCGCACAAACACTACGTCGATATGAGCGTGGGGTACTACGAGATGAAGATGGAGCTTTTACGTAGCACAAAAAAATAAATAAAAAAACGGGCGGCTTACTTTTGCGGTAAATTTTATCGCGCAAACACAAGTTTATAGATGCGAGAGACTGAGCCGCTCGTTAAGTTTTCATATCGACAAAAACAAAAAGTAGCAAAATAACGGTTTTCGCTTTTTTAATATCAATCTATTTATTTGAAATGCGGTCCGATTTTAGAAATTTAACTTGCAATACCCTTGCAAAGCTAAATTTGGATAAAAAAACTAGCTTATTTTGATTTCGCTTCTAGTGCAAATTTTATTTTTTAATATTTTTAAAATCTAAATTTACGCGCAAAACCGCCCAAAAAGCATAGAATAAAAAGTATCTGCAAGTTTAAATTTAGCTTGATTTTACGGACTTAAATAGCTTGCGATACTTTATACATATCACAAGATCCACCGTCCGAAAATCAAAGTATCGCTTTAGCTCGTCGCGCCTCTCTGTAGCTTTAGCTAGGCTTATTTCGCCTATTTGCTATAATAATTCCTTTGAGCTTATTCACAACTTTACTGCGAAACTCGTAGATAAAATTTACCGCCATTAGACATTATTTTAATGCTAGATTGTCGCTACCGCTTACGAAATACGGTTTATCTTTAACTTGGAGTACTGATCCGTGCTAGTAATTTGGGCATTGTATATCATTTTGGCTGATTGGATATGTAAATTTTGACTGTTTTTATTGGATAGTCAGAGAAAATATCAACAAAAAACACTGCTGGTAGTTTCCTTTTGTTGCCGTAACTTGCGGGGGTTTTCTGTATACTGTTTGAAGTGGTGGCGGACAGAGAGGGATTTGAACCCTCGAGCCCCGGTTAGAAGCTGCACCCTTAGCAGGGGTGTGGTTTCGGCCACTCACCCATCTGTCCACAAAAAAGAAACCGCATTATAATTAAATACCGCTGATATCTTGCTTAAATTTGCGTTTCGCGCCTGTTACTCTCGCACGGAAAGATAATCGAGTAAATTTTGATCAAATTTAAACGGCTCGCCGCGGGCCAAATTTGTAAATTTAATCCTTCCAAAGCCACCATTTCAACTTGGCTTTGTCGGGACGGGACGTATTTGCGTAGTAGCAAACCATACGGTAAACGTAAAGGATACATCTGTCGCTACCGCGCCCGAGCGCCTTTGTGCGCTCATACATCTCATCTGGATCCGCGCCCTTTAATGAAGCGATGCTGTCGTAGCCGAGTGCGAGCAGATCCGCCTCGGTCGCCTCGCCAACATAGGGGATTTTCTTAAAATCGCTCAAATTTACCTCAAATTTCTTTAAATTCCGTCAAACTTGCCGCTTCGAATGAAATTTTAAATTTCATTCGTGCGCTACAAAGCCTGCTAAATTTTATCTTGCTGCAGCGCCCGGTCGTCGTTCAGGCCGCGCTTTTGCGATGATTTAATTAAAATTTCTTACGTTTCAAAATCCTGCTTAAAATTATTTTGAGTTAAATTTTGCACAATTTTTGGCACTAAATTTGATCCAAAATCCTCTCGCAAATTTCGCGCGGATCAGCGCTTTGATAGATCGGACGACCGACCACGATAAAATCAGCCCCCGCCTCGCGCGCGACGCCCAGATCCGCCACTCGCTTT
>CAUQHH010000176.1:0-3168 GCA_963517705.1 uncultured Campylobacter sp. | reverse complement strand
AAAAACTCTAGCGTAAATCGCTTAGGTAGCGGCAGGACAGTGCTGAGCTGTTTTTTGCTTTTTTGTGCGGTTTCGATGTTAAAATTCGGGCAAAAATTTATCGCGATCAAGCCTTTTTGCCAAAAAAGCGAAGCGTTTAGCACGGCCGGACCGCTTATGCCTTTGTGAGCGAAAAGTATATCGCCTGCAAATTTGCGCGGCGTTTTTAGTTTGCGATTTACAGCGTTTTTGCTCGCGCAAGCTACGCTAATCTCGGCCGGGAAGCAAACCCCGCTTAGGTTTTTAAACCAGAACTCGTCTTTTTGCACGGTAAATCCTACAAGCGCCGGAGCAGGCGGGATGACTTTGACGCCGAAGCTTTGCGCTATTTCGTAGCCGATGTCGCTGGCGCCCAGGCTTTTGTAGCTTAGGCCGCCGCTAGCTACGACGAGATTTTGGGCGTAAAATTTATCGCCGTTTTCTGTGAGTACTTCAAAAATTTCGTTTAAATTTTGCTCGCAGCGATCAAATTTCGTCTCAAAATCCGTCAAATTTTCATCGCGATTTTGCGCGGGAGAAATGTCTAAAATTTGCCCGTTTTCATCGGTAAAAATTTTTCTAGTGCCCTTTACGCAAACGCCGCAAAATATTTGCGCTCCGCTTTGTCTAGCGCGTTTTAAAAGCACGCTCAAAACGTCTTTGGCGCCGCTTTCGCAGAAAAATTGGCTTTGTTTTTGCTCGTTAAATTTTAACTCGCCGAAAAATTTTAAAACGTCTTTGAAGTCTAGGTTTTTTAGGATATTTTTGACGAAATTTGCGTCGCCTAGGTAGTTTGACGCGTCGATACGGCGGTTTGTGACGTTGCACCTGCCGCCGCCGCTAGCTAGGATTTTTTTGCCCGGAGTCGCGTTTTTTTCGAGTACGGCGACGCTTTTACCGCGTAAATTTGCCGCCAAAAATAGCCCTGCCGCGCCCGCTCCGATTATCAAAACGTCGTAAATTTTGCAAATTTTAGACACCATAAAACCTTAAAATTTACGCATGGCAAAGCTAGCTAAAATCAAAGGCTGTTTTTTAGCGCTAGAAATTTTTGCTCTTGCGCTTCGTCTAGTTTCATTTTTTCGTTGCGATTTACGAAAAGCTTAAAGATCACGTTGTGATCCGCGTCGTAAAAGTGCAGGCTGTGTCCGAGAAAACCCATAAATTTAGTGCTTACAAAGCCGATGCTTGCGATTGATTCTTCTTTGAGGTGACCGCCCAAAAAGCCGCTTTTATCGGTGAAATTTAAAAACCCTTTCGCTTTTTTAGGCATAGGCACGCTCACTTTGATCTCGATGATAAACTCGGGCGTATTTTTGATAAAAAGCATCTCGCCCCAAGTGCTGATTTCTTCGAAAATTTTCATCAAATTTTCTGCACCGACTTCCTTAAATTCGTCATCGCCGCGGTATTGCAGGATTTCGTATTCGCGTAAGTTTAGCTGTTTGGCCGCATCGTAAACGGACATCTTTTTATCCTCGAAAAGCTCGTCGATTTGTTTTTTTAGATCGCTCATTTTTGTCCTTTTTTTGAGATTAGATTTTGATAATAGTATTTAAAAATAGCTAAAAATCGGCTAAATTTACATGACAGGCGTCGTTACGTTATCAAACGGCGCACGAGGCGAAGTTTTGGCGTTTTGCGCGGGATGGACTGGGTAAATTTACCGTCCGCAAAGTCCGCTAAACGCCTAAAATTTGCTTTATCTCCGCCTCGTTTGTTAGCTTGGAGTTGTATTTCACGACGAGATTTTGCGCGTTTTTGTAGCACTCCACGACGCCTTTTTGCTTTTCGATCTCGGCTAGATCGGCGTCTGTATCAGACGGCAGATAGATATTTTTAAAGATATTTGGGTTGTCTAGCCATTTTAGCGCGATCAGCCACACGACGCAAAGCACCGTCACGACGGCGGAAAGCGCGCTAAGGCCGTAAAATTTAAGCAAAGTACCGCCGCCGATACCGCCGATAAAGCTTCCCATATAGCCAAAGGCGTTAAAGATGCCCAAAACCGCGCCTTTTTGGCTTACTTTACTAAATTTGGACGCCATTGATTGCAAGATCGGTTCGTGCAGGTTAAAGCCGATAAAAAATATAATCACGCCGGCGTAAAACAGCGGCTTGTGCCCGAGTGAGAGCGCGAAAAGTCCGTAGCAAACGACGAAAAGCGAGACGCCGATGACTAAAATTTGCTTTGTGATGCGCTTCGTTTCGCCGATCGCGCCGCCTATGCCCATCGCGATAAAGCCAAACACCGTCGCGACCGAGTAGATACCGCTGAGGTCTTTTTTATCCATGCCAAAATATTTCACGATGGCGATCGGAATCACGATAAAGGCCGCCGACATCAGCATTTTTTGCATGAAGTTGCTGATGTTCATCAGTAGTAAATTTCTGTTTGAGAGTAGCTTTACGGCCGGCATTTTGGCCTGCGAGTGCGTAAATTTAGGCTCCTCGCCCACAGCCGTGTATAAAAGCACGATACAAACGACCGTAACCGCGATCGAGAGGTAAAAGAGGCTTGAAAGGCCGTATTTGGCGCTCAGTATCGGCGAGAGTATCATAGAAAGCGTAAAGCTAATGCCGATAAACGCGCCCATCATCGCCATCGCGTGCCCGCGCACTTCTTCTTTAGTCATATCGCTCATCAGCGCGATCGCCACGGCTCCTATCGCGCCCGCACCCTGGATAAATCTACCAAAAATCATCGTGTAGATATCAGTCGCCACCGCGCAGATCGCAGCTCCAACGATAAAGACGAGCAGGCCTATTAGCATCGAGTTTTTGCGCCCGAAGCGGTCCGAGACGTAGCCGAAAACCACCTGAAACGTGATCTGCGACATCGCGTAAACGCCGATGAGAACGCCGACTAAAAACTCGGTCGCCCCCTCAAGCTCGAGCGCGTAGACGCTGATAACGGGCAAAATGATAAAGAGTCCAAAAAACCTGCTGCCGATGATAAAAGATAACGGTAATGCGCTTTTTACTATCATAAATTTTCCTTTTAAAGGAGTGATTTTACCCGAATTTTGATAATACGTAAATTAAAGTCGAATTTGATAAAATGTGAGCGGTAAATTTAAAAAAATCGGCAAAGTTATCTTGCGATGAATTTAAATGTTGCGACGAAATTTTCGACCGAAGATAGAACAT
>CAUQHH010000175.1:0-3185 GCA_963517705.1 uncultured Campylobacter sp. | reverse complement strand
AATTTAATCCGAGGCAAAACGCCGCGATGGTCGCGAAAAGCTTGACCGTAAATTTGAGACCGTTCATATTTACCCTTTTTTTGAAATTTGCAAATCAAAATTGATAGCCGATTTTAACATCGGGAAATAAATTTAAAGACGACCTAAATCAAGAAAAATTATGAAAAACCTAAAGCAAGCTGAGCTCTAACTTAAAAATGTGCCTATAAATCACGCTGCTTAACTCACCGCCACCAAGAAAATCCAAATGATCTTGCCGTATTACTTCGTTCATATCGTAAAAAAGCGGGATCGGTAACACGTTCTTAAAAATGCTGTAAAATGTATATTTATAGTTTATATTGCGCTCAAAACGTATCCAAATTTAAACTATAGGCACGTAAAATTAGTATTTGTTTGCGGTCAAATTTGAGCCTAGATAAGGCGTTGCGAGTGCTGAATAAATTTTACGACGGCTTCTAAATCGACAGATAAATTTTAGAAATTAAGGAGTAATTTTAAAGAGAAATTTGAGCCCGACTTCGGGCTCAAATTTTAGTGTAGGTCAGACCAGACTTTGCGTTTCCAAAGCCATCCGAATATACCGAATATCAAGAAGTAGATCATCGCGTTTATGCCTAGACTTTCGCGCTCGGCTTTTTTAGCGTCGCCCGCTTTTGCCATGTAGGCTACGACTTTGTCCTCGCTGGCTTTATTTAGACCTACGCGAGGCATCGAGGTGCCAGGTAGCATTTTTTGCGTGTCGTTTATAAATTTATGCAGATAATCATCACCTTTTGAGCGGATCATCATCGATAAATCAGGAGGGTTTGAGCCCATGTAGGCGGCCAACTTTACGCGGTTAGTTAGAACGTATTTGTTTTCGTATTTCATATCGTGGCATCTCTGGCACGCATCGAGAAATACCTGTTCGTCGCTAACTTCTTTAGGCGCAATAGACTTTAGATACGCGACTATATCAGCGATCTCGGCATTTGGATCTTCTCCGCCCGCTCCGAAAAAGGCCGGCATCGGATAAGGCTTTTCGTCGTTAAATTTATGCGTTAGCTTTAGCGCTTTAGTCGGGTCTTTTATAAGAGCTGCTAGGAAATGCGCGTCGTATATCGCTCCTGCAGTGCTAAGATCGGGCGGTACTACGCCGTACGCTTCGCTAAGTTCAGCAGCGCTCATAGCTGTAGGCATGCCCACAGCTTCGACTCCGTGACAGCCCGTACAACCCGCGTTAGCAAAAGTTTCCGCGCCTTTAGCGGCGTCTCCTTTGGCTAAATTTATAGTCTTTACTTCTTTCCAAAACGCCGTGTAATCCTCAAGAGATTTTTTTGCTTCTTCTAAATCTTTTTTCGCTCCGGCGATTTTCTTTTCGTCGTTTAGTGCTTGCGCGGCTTCAAGAGCTTTTTGTCTAGCTTCTACCACGGATTTGGCTTGATTTATATCCTCGGCGCCAAAGTCGTAATCGGCCGCGCCGACGTGCGGATGCATGACGTTATGCGCGTAAGGCTCGATACCCCAGTATGTTACGCCGGTTAAAATAACTACGATTATGAAAATTTTTAACTCTCTCATTTTACCGCTCCTTTTTTCTCAAGAGTCGTTATGATAGGTAAAACGACAAAAAGCAGAACGAAAAACGTAATGGTCGAGTAAAATCCTATCCATGAGTTTGAAATACCAAGCGTCATGCCGTCGGCAGGTAGCTTACCGAAGATCGTAAGCACGATCATATCGACCACTAGCAGCCAGAACCATACAAAAAAGCCCTTTCTCTCGTGAGCCGGAGCCACGACGTCGCTTCTGTCGTAAAGCGGCATGAAAAATAGAGCTACGCCCGCGATCGCAAACGCGATAAGGCCGATGTTGTAAGCTTTAAAGCCGAAAATGTCGAAGAAAAATCCGCGTAAAATCTCATACTGCCACAAGAAATACCACTCAGGATAGATGTGTGGAGGGGTTTTTAGTGGGTTGCCCGGCTCGAAATTTATCGGATCCATCGCGAAGTTGAAATGGAAACAGACTAAATAGAAAAAGAAAATCATAAAAAAGCCGATATACATAAAGTCTTTTGCCAAAAATCCCGGCCAAAACGGAATTACTTTCGCGTTTTTCGTATCGCCGCTTAGATATTTTTCAGCCTCGATATCAAAGTCTATCTCCTCGCCCGTTTCGTTATTTACGTGCGGAACGCGGAGCGTATAAAAGTGTATCGCGACGACTGCTATAAGCACGATCGGTAGCAAGCATACGTGAAGCATGAAAAATCTCGTCAAAGTAGGATCACTAACGGCGTAGTCGCCTCTGATCCACTCGACCACCGCATCGCCGATAACCGGGATGCCGCCGAATAAATTCGTAATAACCATCGCCGCCCAGTAGCTCATCTGACCCCAAGGTAGCATATATCCGCTAAAAGCCTCGGCTGAAAACAGGATGAAGAGCAACATGCCGCTGACCCAAATCATCTCGCGACCTTTTTTGTAAGAGCCGTAGTAGATCGCCGTAAAGGTATGTATGTAGATGATCAAAAACACGACCGAAGCCGCAACCGCATGTATGTGACGCCATAGCCAGCCGTACTCGACCTCTTTCATTATGGTAAAATTTACGCTGTCAAAGGCTAAATTTATGTCCGGTTTGTAGTACATAACTAGCATAAATCCGGTAAAAATAAGCAAAGCAAAAAGCGTCGTGAGTATAACGCCCATCGCCCAGAGGAAATTTATATTTTTCGGTATCCAGTATTCGCTGACGAGTACTTTCATTAGCTTGTTTAAGGCGATCCTCTGATCTAGCCAGTCTAAAACGCCCGTTGATTTTCTGATGTGCATTTTCCCCTCCTTATGCTTGAGCCGCTAGTTTTTCGTATTCGGGGCTAGTCTCGCCCAGAACGAGTTTCGTGCCGTCTATCTTAAACGGCGGTATGTCTAGCGGTCGAGGAGGAGGGCCGAAGGTATTTACGCCGTCTGCGTCAAATTCGCCTCCGTGACAGGCGCAAACGAAAACTTGTTTGCCGGGTTTCCACTCGGGAATACAGCCAAGATGCGTACAAAGCCCGATTGCAACCATATATCTAGCGCCCTCTACTACGATATCGCGCTTGTCGTTAGGCGCCATCGAAGCGTCCTTTTTTAGAACGAATATCGGCTTTTTACGCCACTCGATTTGGCGCATCTCGCCGTCTTTCATCGGGC
>CAUQHH010000174.1:0-3235 GCA_963517705.1 uncultured Campylobacter sp. | reverse complement strand
TCGTAACCCTACCGATATTGACGATTACCTCTTCGAATTCTTCTCTATTATACTTTTCCACAATCATTCCTTTGGGTTATAGTTTGATGCCGTTTTGGCGTAGCGACTCGGCAAAGCTTGCGATTACGCCATGATACAAATAGCCATTGCGATCGAAAATCGCCTCGGAGATGCCTTTATCCCTTAGCTTGGAAGCCAAATCTTTAGCTAGGCTAGCCGCGCCCTCTTTGTTTGCCTTTAAATTTAAAACCTTACCGCTGCTAGCGCACAAAGTCGCGCTCGCCGCGTCGTCGATAGCCTGAGCGTAAACTGTCCTATTGGATTTGAAAATAGAAATTCTAGGGCAAGATGCGACGCCTGAAATTTTAGCGCGAATTCTTCTTTTTCTCTTGATTCTTAAAGAGATCTTTCTTTTTAATACGTTCTGTGTCATTTCTCAACCCTTATTTCTTAGCTGTTTTTCCGGCTTTGCGGATGATATGCTCTTCAAGATACTTGATGCCTTTACCCTTGTACGGCTCAGGCGGTCTGAATCCTCTGATCTCGGCTGCTACTTGACCTACTTGCTGCTTGTCGTCGCCTTTGATGGTTACAACGTTTTTATCTACGGAAATTTCGATTCCTTTTGGAGATTCAAAATTTATCGGATGCGAAAAGCCCAAATTTAGCTCAAGTACCTTGCCCTTCATCGCAGCCCTGTAGCCGACGCCGTTGATTTCGAGCTGTTTTGAAAAGCCCTCGGTAAGACCAAGGACGATATTGTTAGCTAAAGCGCGGTATGTTCCCCAATACGCCCTGCTCTGTCTATCCTCGCCCTTAGGTGAGAATTCTATCTTTCCGTCTTCGATTTTTACATCAACATGACCTTTTAAATCAAGCTCTTTTTCGTTATTCGATTTTTTAAATTTTAACGACGAGCCGTCTATTTTGACCTCTAAGCCGCTTGGAATAGAGATCGGTTTTTTACCAATTCTTGACATAATTTTCCTTTTTATTTGTCTAGGGTATGTCTACTTTTACGAATGGATACCACAATGCCATAAAAAGTAGAAACTTCTTACCAGATCGTGCAAAGTACTTCGCCGCCGACGCCCGCTTTGTGCGCGTCAATACCACTCATAACACCTTTGCTTGTGCTAACGACAACGGTTCCGTAGCCGTTTTTGAAGCGCTTGATCTCGTCTTTGCCTTGATATACGCGGCGGCCCGGAGTCGAAATTCTTTTAACTTCGTTTATCACGCTCCTGCCTTTTTCGTCATATTTAAGCACTACGTTGATGATCTTTTTATTGTTTTCCTCTACTACGTTGTAGCTCTCGATATAGCCCTTCTCAGCTAAAATTTTAAGCATAGCCTCGACTACGTTTGAGTGAAAAAGCTTAGTCGTATCTAGCCTTCGCATCGCAGCATTTCTGATGCGAGTTAGTCCATCTGAAATAAGATCGTTAATCATCTCTTCTCCTTACCAGCTTGCTTTTTTTAGACCCGGGATCAAGCCCTCGTTTGCCATCTTGCGAAGGCAAACGCGACAAATTCCAAAATCTTTATAAACGGAGTGCGGACGACCGCAAATTTGACATCTGGTATATGCGCGAGTGCTAAATTTAGCGGGGCGTTTCGCCTTGGCTACCATTGATTTTTTTGCCATATCATTTTCCTTTTGCAAAAGGCATGCCGAATAGCTCTAGCAATTTAAATGCCTCTTTATCATTATTTGTAGTCGTTACGACGGTTATATTCATACCGTGAGTTCTTAAAATTTGATCGTATTCAACCTCAGGGAACATCAGCTGCTCTTGCAAACCGAAGTTGTAATTGCCGCGTCCGTCAAAGCCCGTTCTAGGTAGTCCTCGGAAATCCTTAACTCTAGGAAGCGCGATAGAGATCAGTTTGTCTAGGAAGGCAAACATCTGCTCTTTTCGTAACGTAACCATTATACCTACCGGAAAACCCTCTCTAACCTTAAAGCCGGCAACCGATTTTTTTGCATTGACGATAAGCGCTTTTTGGCCTGCGATCAGCGAGATAGTATCGGCCATATTTTGAAGCACCTTTTGATCTTTGCTCGACTCGCCCGTTCCTACGCTGATAACGATCTTTTCAAGCGCCGGGATAAGCATAGGATTTTTTATATCAAATTCTTTCTGCAAAGCAGCTCTGATGGAATTAGCGTATTTATCTTTTAGTCTGCTCATAATCAACCCTCTACCAACGCAACGTTTGAAATATCCATAGGCATCTCTTTGCTCGTAAAGCCGCCTTGCGGATTTTGCTCGGTTGGTTTGATAGCCTTTTTAGCCATTTTACAACCCTCGACGATAACTTGAGCTTTTTTAGGAAACACTGCCTTAACGATGCCTGTTTTACCCTTATCGTCACCTGCGATGATCTTTACTTGATCGCCTTTTTTAATCTTAAATTTTACTGCCATTATAAAACCTCCGGAGCCAGCGAAACGATCTTCATAAAACCGCCGTATCTGACCTCTCTACCGATAGGACCGAAAATACGAGTGCCGATCGGCTCTTTTTTTGAATCCAAAATAACGGCTGCGTTCTCATCGAATCTAATTAGCGAGCCGTTGCCTCTGTGCAACTCTTTAGTCGTACGAACGACTACGGCTTTTACTACTTGACCGCGCTTAATCTTGCCGTTAGGGAGCGCTTTTTTTACAGAGCAAACGATAATATCGCCGATTGTGGCGTATCTTCTCTTGCTGCCGCCCAAAACTTTAATACACATAAGTTCTTTTGCGCCGCTATTATCAGCTACCGCAAGTCTGGTAAAACTCTGTATCATTATTCAACTCCTGTTTTCAAAACCGCTTTTAAGCGAAACGATTTTCTAGCGCTTAGCGGTCTGCACTCGATCGCAGATATGGTATCGCCGATCTTTACGACGTTGTTCTCATCGTGGATCAGATATTTTTTAAATCTTTTTACGATCTTTCTATATCTAGGGTGCATAACCCTTCTTTCTACCAAAACGGTAGCTGTTTTATCGCCCGCCTTCTTTACGACTACGCCTTGAATTTCTCTTTTAAATGCCATAACCTATCCTTATTTCGCTTTAATAGCGGTGTTGATTCTAGCGATATCTTTTTTGATAGCGCGAATCTCGTTAGGATTGCTTAGCTGCATAGTTTTTAGCTTTTGTCTAGCCGTAAATAAAAGCAACTTACTTTGTTTCAACATAGAATTTAGCTCAGCCAAATCTTTATCTTTCAAATCAGTAT
>CAUQHH010000173.1:0-3318 GCA_963517705.1 uncultured Campylobacter sp. | reverse complement strand
TTGACGTTTATGCCGATTTTAGGCACTATTTTGAAAACGAAGCCAGCCTAAATCTCTCCTACTCCTTCCGCCGCGCAAATACGGACTCAAATCTACTCTACTACGGCGGCAAGGTAAATTTAGACGGTACGGGCGATGTTAGCGGACTTAGCGTCTATGCAAACAAACGCGAAGAAAATATCCATAACATAGACGCCTACGTAAACGTGCCGTACGAAGCGTTTGACTTGTCTCACGAGGCTGTTTTCGGCGCTATGTATAACAACTATAAAAAAAGCTCCGATAGCGTCAGTAGCTACTGGAATAGCCGCACGACTCCGGCGGGCTTAGCCTATGCGGCGCGTACTAGGATAGACTTTAAAAACCTGCACCTAGACGACCCTAATCTACCTTACGCCGATCAAAACAACGCCGATAAGACGGTGCAAAAGGCCGTATATTTGGCTAATAAATTCTCAATCACGGACGAGTTAAAGTTTTTGCTGGGAGCTAGGATGAGCTACTATAAGTACCGTATAACAGGCGGCAACGGCAATAGAAACTTCACGCAAGAAATCACGCCGTATCTAGGTATCACGTACGATATCGGCGAAAATCATACTCTTTATGCTAGCTACACGAGTATCTTTAAACCTCAAACCGTAAAGGATATCAACGGCAAATATCTAGACCCGATCCAAGGCAAAGACTATGAGATGGGCATAAAGGGCGATTATTTTAATGGAGCGCTTTCGGCTTCTTTTGGCGTATTTAAGGTCGTGCAAGATAAGCTAGGCGCAAAAACCGGACAAAAGATCCCAGGCACCACGACTGACGCGTACGAAGCTAAAAAAGGCGTAACGAGTAAGGGCTTTGAAGTGGACGTAAACGGCGAAATAAATCAAAACTTAAGCCTGGGTCTTGGGCTTACTCACTTTAACGCCAAGGACGCCGACGGTAAGAAATTTGATACCGAAAGCTCGCGCACTACGGCAAATCTCTTTGCCAAATACTCTATAGCGGACTTTAGAGCGGGTGCGGGAGTGCAGTATAAAAGTAAAATTTACGTCGGTAGTGGCGCAAACGAAATCACGCAAAAGGCCTACACGCTGGCAAATTTGATGTTTGGCTACAGGATAAGTAAAAATTTCGACATCCAGCTAAACATCGACAACGTGTTTAACAAAAAATACTTCGAGGGCATCGGCAATAACAAGATGGTTTACGGCGATCCGCGAACGTTTAATCTAGGCTTTACGTATAGTTTTTAAGCCCTTTAGATTTTTTGCCGCGTAGCTTGGTTTGCTAATGCGGTTATCCAGATTATAAATTCGGCGCTTTTTGTCGGTATTAAATTTGTAAATTTACAGGTTACGATAGGCGCCGAATTTAGATATAAAATTAAGCGTAAATTTGTCTTAACGTGCTAGAAATGCTCTTTTAACGAGCAATAAATCTGTTACAAATTTGACTGCGTTTGGTTGTAGCCGAGTATTTTAAAGTTTATTTTAAGCATTATTTTGGCGAACGTAAGGTAAGATTAAGGCAAATTTTTCGTAAGGCTAAATTTTGAAACGCGCTTTTTTTCAAGCTATCTCGCACATTGTCGTTTTTGCGCTGGTTGCGGCGTTTGCTAGCGGTTGTGCGGCGCAAAAAAAGGCGACTCCCGCACCCCCAAAGCCCGTTACGCAAGCCGAAGTTAAGCACATCTGCGACGGCAAAACTCCAAAAGAGTGCAATGATATGGGCGTAAAATTTGAAAACAGTAAAGACTACGAGCGCGCGAAGCTCTGCTATCAAAAGGCCTGCGAGGATAACGAGGGTATCGCCTGTTCAAATCTAGGATCGCTGCATCAAAAGCTAAAAAGCAAAGAGGAGAGCGAGATCTTAAAGATATTTATGAAGTCCTGCACGCTCGGCAACAAATACGGTTGCTACAATGCGGCTAACTTTTACCGCCTCGGGCGCGGCACGGAGCATGATTTTGCCGCAGCGCGCAGGCTTTATGAGAAGTCGTGCCTAAAACTAAATCATGCTCAAAGCTGTTCAAATCTCGGCGGTATGTATCAGTTTTTGCTAGGCGTAAAAACCGCCGATTCTAAAACGGCAAAAAAATTTTACAAAATGGGCTGCGAGATGGGCGATGAGATAGGTTGTAGGAACCTTTCGCTTATCGGAGACGAGTAAAATTTACTTTTATACTTTCTTGATTTTACCGCCAAATTTGACGATGCTACAACTATCCTAATCAAAATTTGACTGAGAGTGTTTGTGATTTGAGCCAAATTTACCAGTTTGGAGAAAAGCACTGCCGCTTTTATGACGCAAAATCTAAATTTAAGACTTCCACCTAAGCGTAAAGGTCGTTTCTTTGCCAGGTTCGCTTTCGCATGTTACGGATATGGCGTTGTTTTCGCAGGCTCTTTTGACCAAATTTAGCCCGATACCAAAACCGCCTTGGTCTTCGTTAAACCGCGTGTATCGCTCGAAAATTCTATCTTGCTGCTCTTTGCTTAACCCCTCGCCGCTATTTGAGATTTTTATCTCGCCGTCTTGCAAAATAACCGCGACGTAGCCGCCTTGGTTTGCGTATTTTACGGCGTTGCGTAGTAGGTTATCCACCGCTCGTTTTAGCTCATAGCCGTTTGCATTTATGATAGCGTCATTTAAATTTAGCCTTAGATCAAGCCCTCGCTTGGCAAAAAACGGAGCGAAAAACTCGAGCCGCTCGTTTAAAATATCTTTCAAATTTAGCTCTTCTTTTGGTGCGCAACGCTCGGCGCCAAACGATAAATACGTAAGATCTTCGTAGGTGCGACTTAGCGTTTTGGCGGCGGTTTGGATGTTGTTTATGCGCTTTAGATTTCGCTCGCTTAAGCTGCTTTTATCTGCCGTTTCGATACTCATGAGTATCACGCTAAGGGGCGCGTTTATCTCATGAGTAGAGTCTTTTATGAAGCGATTTAGTGCGGCGATCTTGGCGTGAAGCGGCGCTAGCGAGGTCTTTGCTAGGTAAAAGGCGATTATCATGATGACGCCTAAAACGATAAGCAATTTTAGCGCCGTACGCAGCCGTAGCAAATTTAGTTCGCTCGTGACGTTCTTGCCGCTTAGCGCGATCTTTGCCGTGGCTAACTCGTCCGCGCCGCCTTCGTCCATGTTTTGCAAGGCTTCAAATATCTCCACTCGGCCGTCTGCTGCGACCGCGCTGCTTTGGGCCGCGTCAAATTTAGCGCAGTCCGCCTCGCCGTATAAAATTTGACCGCTTTTAGCCACGATGCAGGCTTTGACGTCTTTTTCGGCGGTAAAGCTTTTTACCGCGCCAAGCCCGTCCATGCG
>CAUQHH010000172.1:0-3400 GCA_963517705.1 uncultured Campylobacter sp. | reverse complement strand
CTATTTTCATTTTTTCTCTTTTTTGTGATTTACGTTTATTTTAGCTAAATTTGACCGGCCCGCTCGCAAGACAAAACTTACTTTTGTGAAAATTAAACGGATTAAATTTGACCGCGCCGCCAAATAACAGCGCAAGCCAAATTTATCCTAGTTTTTCTTTTAAAAGCTCATTTACTTTTGCGGGATTAAACGCGCCCTTGCCCTCTTTCATCGTTTGTCCGACGAAAAATCCGAAAAGCTTGTCCTTGCCGCTTTTATACTCGGCGACCTTATCGGCGTTCGCGCTTAAAATTTGATCTATTATCGCTATGATGGCCGAGTCGTCGCTGACCTGTTTTAATCCCAATTTTTCGATGACGGCGTCCACGCTACCCTCATTTTCCATAAGATAGTCAAGCACCTCTTTTGCTGCCTTAGCGCTTATCGTACCATCTTCTATGCGGCGTAAGAGCTCTATCATCTTAGCCGAATCTACGGGCGATGTCTCGATCGTAGCGCCGTTTTTTAGGCGTCCCAAAAGCTCGACTATGAGCCATGTAACGGCAAGTTTTGGCGATATTTTAGCCTCTACAAGCTCCTCGAAATACTTCGCCGTCTCCACGCTGCTCGTTAAAATCAGCGCATCATCCTCTTTGACGCCCAGCTCGCGCTCGTATCTAGCGACCTTTTGCTCGGCAAGCTCGGGGATCTTGATTGCTTCGTTATATATCTCCTCGGGGATCTCGACGGGTAGTAGATCGGGATCGGGGAAATATCTATACTCGGCACTATCTTCTTTGCCTCGCATTGAGCGTGTGACCAAATTTACAGTATCAAAAAGGCGCGTTTCTTGATAAACTTCCTCATCGTATTTGCCGTCTTCCCACGCCGCGCTTTGACGCTCGACCTCGTAGTCGATCGCCTTTTGGATAAACCTAAACGAGTTTAAATTTTTAATCTCTACGCGGGTGTAGAGCTTGCTGTCGCCTTTTGGGCGGATACTTACGTTGGCGTCGCAGCGAAAGCTACCCTCTTGCATATTAGCGTCGCTGATATTTAAAAATCGCAAAATCGAGTGCAGTTTTTTTAGATAAGCAACCGCCTCATCTGAGCTACGCAGATCAGGCTCGCTCACGATCTCAAGTAGCGGCGTGCCGGCGCGGTTTAGATCGACTAGGCTTTGTCCGCTCTCGTGGATGTTTTTGCCAGCATCCTCCTCAAGGTGCGCGCGAGTGATGCCGATGCGCTTTTTCTCGCCGTTTACATCGATAAAAAGCTCGCCTTTTTCTACTATCGGTATCTCAAACTGCGAAATTTGATAAGCTTTTGGAAGGTCAGGATAAAAGTAATTTTTACGGTTAAAAACAGAGCGTTTATTTATAGTCGCATTTACCGCCGCGCCGAAGCTTATCGCCTTTCTTACGGCTTCTTTATTTAGCACTGGCAAAGATCCGGGTAGCGCCAGGCAGGTCGGACAAACGTGCGTATTTGCCTCATCGCCGAAGCTCGTAGAGCAAGAGCAGAAAATTTTAGTTTTTGTATTAAGCTGGGTGTGAACCTCAAGCCCGATAACGACTTCAAACATAATTTGCCTTTTATTTAAAATTTAGGGCTTATTTTAGCAGGATTTTTATTTAAGTTAGATAAAAAGAAGGGGTTGCGCCCGCCGATTTTTAGCGTATTTTAGCTAGCGGACGCGTAAATTTAAATTTTCAGTGCTCGTCGTGGCTGATCAAAATCGCGCCGGCAAGATACACGTAAGTAAGAATCATAAAGATAAATGTTTGCAAGCACGCCATAAATGTAAGCAAGACAAACGCTGGAAGCGCAGCGTAAGACGCAAGAGCAAGTACGACCAAAAGGAACAAATCATCACCCTTGATGTTACCGAAAAGTCGGAAAGAAAGCGATACTACGCGAGATAAATGCGAAACGATCTCGACGATAAACATTATCGGAGCTAGCCATTTGTTTGGTCCCATGAAGTGAGCAAAATACTTAACCACGCCGTTTACGCGTATGCCTTCGTAGTGGTAAAACACGAAAACCACGAGCGCTAGAGTAAGGGTCAAATTTAAGCTCGAAGTCGGAGCCTCAAATCCAGGTATTATGCCTATTATGTTACTTACAAATACGATCAAACCGATGGTGGCGACCAACGGTAGGTATTTTCTAGATAGCGCTTCGCTGCCTAGCACATCCTTGCCCATAGATACGACGCCTTCTAAATACGCTTCGAGGATGTTTTGCGTTCCGCGAGGCACGAGTTGCAAATTTTTAGTTGCAAATTTTGCCACGATGAGCACGATAATCGCGACTAAAACAAGATGTCCCGCGTAATTTACCGCGTGGATAACATGCTCGTTGTCGGTAAACAAAGAAGCGATCCAACCTGTAAACAAAAACAAATTTTCTTGCATGGATTAACCTTAGATTTATGAAATTTAACGGCAATTTTATCCAAATAAACGTTAAAAGTTTTTTAAGCTTATCTCAAATTTCGCCCGAATTTTAGCTTTTTTGTCAAATTTAGCTCAAATTTCGACGTCGTTTCTTAAAATCAGCGCTTACGCGAAAAATCTATCGTAAACAAGCTTTAGTATCGTCGCGCCCCCGACGGCCAAAAACACGACTCTAACAAATTTAACGTCCTTTTTCATGACCATATTTGAGCCAAAATACGCGCCTAAAACCTGCCCGACGCCCATCAAAAGCCCGACCGCCCAAAGTATTTGTCCGCCCGCGATAAAAACGGCTAGAGAGACGATGTTGCTGGTAAAATTTAGGATTTTCGTATGCGCGACGGCTTTTTTCATATTTAGCCCGATGAGCGCAACCATCGCAAACGTCCAAAAACTGCCGGCTCCCGGCCCGAAAAA
Organism: uncultured Campylobacter sp.; assembly: GCA_963517705.1. GTDB lineage: Bacteria > Campylobacterota > Campylobacteria > Campylobacterales > Campylobacteraceae > Campylobacter_A. The sequence continues at coordinate 542 of CAUQHH010000172.1, read as the reverse complement.
TCCGTCGTAAAAGCCTAAAATTAGGCCAAATATCACATAAAAGGCTCGCGCGCTCATGCGGGCGGCTCTGTCCTCGTCGCCGACTTTTGGCATCAAAAGCGTATAGATGAAAATCGCTATCAAACAAAACGGGATAATAACACGCAAAAACTCGGCACTCAAAAACAAAATAAACACCGTGCCGACGCACGCGCCGATAAAGGTAAAAACGATGCCGATAAACACTTCGCGGAAATTTATCATGCCTTTTCGGGCGAAATTTAACGCCGCTGTGAAGCTACCGAAAGTGCCTTGGAGCTTGTTCGTCGCTAGCGCCATGTGAGGCGGCACGCCCATAGCCATGATTGTCGGTAGCGCAATCAGTCCGCCGCCGCCCGCGATCGCATCTATAAACCCCGCCGCAAACGCCGCTGCAAAAAATATAAAATACGCCGTAACGCCGAAGTCAAAGTCCATTTTCGCCCCCTCAAAAAGCAAAATCATACTACGAAAAATTTAAAAAATTTATAAAATTCGGCTTTTTGTTTTGCTGTGGTTAAAAT
>CAUQHH010000171.1:0-3444 GCA_963517705.1 uncultured Campylobacter sp. | reverse complement strand
TTTTGCTCTGGGGGCTCATCCACGGCCTTGGCGTCGTGTTTTTAAATTTAACCAGCGAGCGCAAATGGCTCAACTCAGCGATGCTGGGGCGATATTTTACATTTATTTTCGTGAGTATGGTTTGGGTGTTTTTCACGATGGATTTTGAGGGGGCGGTGCGCTACATCGGAGCGATTTTTAGAAACTCGGGCGGAGAGCTTCTTGCGATTTGCGCGCTATTTGCTGGCGTTTTCGTGTTCATATTTTTATACGCCGCGCTTGACGTTTATCCGCTTTTGGTCAAATTTTTCGCAAGTATAAACGTTATTTTTTCAGCCGTTTTTTTGGCGATTTTTGGGATAATTATTTACTTTTTGATGCCGTCAGGCATGCCTAACTTTATATATCAAGGATTTTAATGAGAGCGTTTTTTGGGGTATTTATCGCGTTTTTTACGCTGATTGCGCTATTTTTGCGACCGCTGTCAAACTACTACGAAGCCAAATATCAAAAGGATTTTTTCATCACGGACGAGCGAGCAATGGCGCTGAGCGATAAATTTATAAGCGCGGCGGAGGATGGCTTGCAAAGCGCAAAATCGGCTCTTGATAAATTTACGGGTATTTTTTCGGAGGACAAAAAACAAACCGCAACGAGCGCCAAAATAGAGCAAAATTTAACCGCCTCGCAAATCGAGCCCGCAAATTTAAACGCTCAAAACACGCAAAATTTAACGCCTAATATCGGCGCGGTAAAAGAGGCGAATTTAACTGCACAAACCGCTCAAATTTCTCCCGCTAAAACCGCTTTAAATTTAGATAAAAACGGCTCGCTATCGTCAAATTTAACGCCGAGCGCTCCAAATAAAACAAACAAATCCGCGGCTTTTGATATCGAGCTAAATGAAAATTTAGGCGTCATTTTGATAGGCGACTCCATAATGCAAGGCTTTGGCTGGGGGTTTGAAAACGCGCTAAAAACGAGCAAAATCTCAATCAAAAATATGGCAAAAGCAAGCACGGGGCTAACAAATAAGAAATTTTACGACTGGAGCGAGGAGCTAAAGACGGCGCTAGCAAGCTTAGAAGATCGCCCGCAAAATCTGCTGATATTCGCGCTTTTTGGCGCAAACGACGCTTATAGCTACACGTTTGACGAGCAGGCGCTGGACTTTGGCACCGATGCGTGGCGCGAGGCGTATGAGGGCAGGATCGCCGAGATCTACGAGATCGCAGGGCAGCACGGCGCGCAGGTCGTGTGGCTGGGGGTGCCGTGCATGAGGAGCGAGAAATTTGACAAAAAAATGAAGGCGCTAAACCTGATCTACAAAGACGCGGCGCAAAAATACGGCGCGCGCTACATCGACATCAGCGGAGCGATCTGCGATAACGGCAAGTATCTAAAAGAAGGCGCCGACAAAAAGCCGCTACGCAAGGACGACGGCATGCACATCAGCATGAACGGCGCCAAAAAGATCGCCGTCTACGTCGTGGATAAGCTACTAAATGGACAGAGCGATAATTTTTAGCTAAATTTGAGTTTGGCTAAATTTGCGCGGTCGGAAATTCTTAAAATTTGGAATTGATAGAATCGGCAAATTTGAAATTTCGCCGAATTTTGCGTATTAAATTTGAGTAAATCTGCCGAGCCGCTCGCAAAAATAAATAAAGACGCTCCCCACTTAGCTCATACCGATTTTCATCGTGTAGCGCGGTCGAATACTCGCTTGTATAAAGAGGAGTATCGCTCGAAATAATCGCTCGGCCGTCTTTTTGCCACAAACGGTTATTTCGCCAAACCCGCCGACGTTTTGCTGGAGCCGACCTAGATACAAAACGGTATTTTGGCGCAAAGCTTTACCGCAAAATCGTCAAAATCGCTAGAAACGCGGACAAACCACGCTTGGCTCTTTCATGTCGCCTCGGCAAATTTAAATTTGCGTCAAATTTGAGCAGTAAAGCTCAAATTTAAAACTCGGTCGGCGCCAAAATCGCGTAAAGCTCGCGCCGACTCAGTTAATTTTCAAATTTACTCAACTACCAAATTTAATAAATCCACTTCACGACGTCGCTTATTCCGCGGCGGTATTTTTCTGGCTGTTGGTTTAGGCGGTAGCCAAATGGCACTACGATAGCCACTCTTTGCTCGCTCTCATCGAGCCCTAAAATTTCATTTAAAGCATGCCTGTCAAAGCCTTCGATCGGGCAGCTGTCAATCCCAAGGCTCGCGGCTGCGTTCATCATATTTGTCGCAGCTATCATGCACTGCTCGTGCGACCACTGAAATGTTAGCTCATCGTCGTTTTTGAAATTTGATAGCAAAAAGTCGTGATAAAATTTCTGCCTTGCAGCGATCATCTCAGGCTCTTTATCTGCGCGTCTAGCGATCATTTTATCAACATAGCTGCTGCCAAATTTTATCTCTTTGACCTTTGCTAAGACGACCACCAAATGCGAGCAAGATGTGATCTGCACTTGGTTCCACGAAACGGCTTTGATTTTTTCTCTAAGCTCCTTGTTTTGCACGACTAAAAAGTCCCACTGCTCAAGGCCAGTCGAGCTTGGGCTTAGTCTGCCAGCCTCTAGGATAAAGTCAAATTCACCCGCACTTATCTTTTTGCTCTCGTCAAAAATTTTGCAAGCGTGACGAAATTTTAAAATTTCAAGATAGTTCATCATATCTCCTTTGTTAAATTTTTGAAATTATAGAGCGGTTAGGTAAATTAAAAGAAATTTAGTAGCCAGCACAAAAGGCTGACTTTAAATACAAACAATCAAAATTCGCCCGCTTAACGCGGACGGATTTGCGTTGGTTTGGGCTAAATTTACTCGCCCAGAGGATTATTTAGCTCTACGACGTTTACTTTGCCGTCTTTATGAGCTAGAGCGTAGATGCTGCCGCCCTTTATCGCCATGCCAGAGATATCGCCGATTTGTGGCATCGCGTAGGCGTCTATCACCTTCGCCTCCGCAAGGTCGATCACGAGCAAGGTGTTGTAGTTTTTGGAGTAGGCCAAAAACTTACCGCCCGCTATATCGCCGGCCGTGACGTAATAGTCCTTTAGATCGCGTTTATCTTTTAGCGCAAGGCTCGAGGTCACGATAGTTTCACCGCTTAGCATTTTATCCTTGCTATCTACTTTTATGAGGATCAAGTTCTTAGCGCGCTCGTTTGGCACCGTGATCATATACATATAGGTGCTTTGCGGGTCTTTTACGAGCGTTAGGACGTATTGTTTTTTCGCTCTTATAGTTAGAAGTGCCGGGCGGTCAAATTTCCACGCAGACTCGAGCCCGCCGGTGCTCTCTCTAAAATATCTCCACTCGTGATACGCGTCCACATTTTGGGCAGGTTTAACGGCGAAGGTAGTTTTGTTAAAGCCCGTAGTCACCAGCATATCGCCTACAAATGTCGATGCGACGGCCTTTTTGATATTGCGGCCGTTTGGTTTGTCGATGATAGCAT
>CAUQHH010000170.1:0-3445 GCA_963517705.1 uncultured Campylobacter sp. | reverse complement strand
CAAAACCAAGGCAAGCGGCTCATCTAGTCAAATTTAACGCCCTCTTGCAGTTGCTAAAATTTAAGCCGAAATTTATGAAATTTGACTTCAAATTTGAACTAAAAAATCAAGGCGAAGTGAAGTAAATTTCGTCCCAAGCTAAGGCATATAGCCTATCGCAGGGTGAAATTTACGTTTTGCTTGCAGTTGCGAGCAGAGTGAAGCAAAAATAATTTAAAAACACCAGCAAGACGAGCCGCCGCCCTACTCAAAGATATTTTTATGCAAAATTTCTTCTAGTACAACAGTCGCGTAGCTTCCTTTTTGCAGCGTGAAATTTATCGTAAAGTGCGCTTTTTCCTCGTTGTATTTGTAGCTCGCATCCTCCAAATAACACCACGCAAAGCGCCTAGATCCCGTCATTTTAGCTTTATATTCGTTTGCCTGCGCGAAAATTTGATCCTCTACTACCCTCGCCGCGCCCTGCGCCTCGTACGCCTTTGCGCCTGCTATCAGCCCGCAGCTAGTGATATCTCTCGCGTCAAAGCGCGCGCCCTCCGCGTCCAAATCCTCACATAAAAAGCATTTGCCGTGAGGGTAATGCCCCAAAACTTCGCCCTCAATAAGCTTAAAAAATCTCTTTTGCGATTTTAAATTTTTCAAAATCGCGCCGTCAAGATACGGGTAAATTTGAGCTAGCTCGCCTAGGCTAAAATCCTGCGCAAACCTCGAAATCTCCACGCGTTTGCTAAGCCAGCGGTTAAAAAGATCGCTTTGATATGCCGAGATCAAAAAGTCGTTTAGCTTTGGATTTTTGATCTTTTTGCCGTTTACGGTGCCAGATTTTAGCAGCTCCAGCCCGCTTTGCGCATTGTCGCCGTATTTGCCGAAACGCTGATAGCCAAAGTAGTTTGGATATCCCGCCTCATCGATGTTTCGCACGGCTTGCTCGAGTTTGGCGGCCTCGCTTGGCATCACTTTTTTTAGGCGGATGAAAAAACTATTGCCCTTTAAATGCCCTATGCGAAGCTTATTGTCGTGCGCGGCGAGGCTTAAAATTTTCATCTTTTCGTGACTAAAATTTGCTAGCGCCGCCTCAAATTTACGCGGCATCGAGATAAACTGCGTCGTCATACCCTGCTTGTCCTTTAGCCCCGCGTAGCCGAAATCTCGCATCTTTACGCCGCTTATTTCGCTTAGCGCTTGCAAGGCCTCCTGCGTCGTCATATCTTTTTTGCAAATTTCAACGATGAGGTGCTCGCCCTGCCCGCTAAATGCGTAAAGCGGGATCTCTCGCACCACAAAATCGTCCGAGTTTTTACTAAAATACGCATTAATGGGCGCGTGAGTGAGCGCGTAGAGAGGCTTAAAAATGGTGGTTTCTTGCATTGCTTTTAAATTTTCCTTTCGTGGTTTTGGCAAAAATCGTGATTTTCGTGCGGGTTTTGCGTGCTAGGCTTAAAATTTTGGCGCGATTTTTCGGACTAAACGTAAATAAAATCTCGTATTCCTCGCCGCTATTTAGCTCGCGCTTGCTTAGCCGTTTGCTAAATTTCGCCCCGCACCGACTCTGCGCGCAAAGCTTGGCTAGATCTGCGCCAAGCCCGTCTGAAACGTCCATGGCGGCGTTTATCTTATCCGCTGCGGCGTAGAAAAATTTATCTTTTAAAACAGGCCTTTTAAAGCGCGAATTTGACGCGACTCGTCCGCCGTTTAAAAGCGTCCTAAGTCCTTTTAGACTACCTCCAAGCTCGCCCGTAAAAGCGACTAAATCGCCCTTTTTCGCGCCGCTTCGCAAAACCGCCTTACCGCAAAGCCGCGAGATAACGGTAACGCTAAGTAAAATTTTATCGCTACCGATCGTGTCGCCGCCGATGATAGTGACGCCGTACTCGTCGCAAACGCCCGCAAATCCCTTTCGCAAAGCCGAGATCTGCGCCGCGCTCGTATTTTTGGGTAGCCCAAGTCCCAAAAGCGCAAATTTAGGCTCGGCGTTCATCGCGACGGCGTCGGAGAGGTTTACAAGCATCGCCTTGCGCGCGATCTCCTCCATGCTAAGCCAGCCTGCTAGAAAGTGCGTCCCCTCGCAAAAAAGGTCTTTGCTATACACCCATTTGCCGTGCTCATGCGTCACTACGGCACCGTCGTCGCCGATGAAGGAGTTGCTAAATTTATCGATTATTAGGCGTTCTTTATCCATTTTGCGATTTTATAAAATTCGGGCTAAAAAGGCGCTTGAAAAACGAATTTATTTAAGCGGCTCGGCAAATTTAGCCGCTTTTAAATTTGCCGAGTTTAAAAATTTATCCGAAAATCTCAAATTTGCTAAATAGCCCCGGTTCGTCTTTTACTATGCCGCGCTTAACCAGACCCTCCACCACGTCTCGGTCACAGTCGGTTTGTAGCGGCCAGCCGCGAGCATAGCCCTCGGCCTCGCCTTTTGCGGTAGCGTCGATGCAGACCGCACCCTCACGCACGTAGATATCGCGCAAGGCGTCGATGTTATTAGTCACGCGCCAAAGCAGCATATACGGGTTTTCTAGACGGTTTTCGCAGCCGACGACAACGAGTAGTTTAAAGTGCTCTTTAAATTTTAAAAGCTCTTCAAAAACCTCTTTTACGAGGCGGTTTTTATCAAATTTGACGACGCAAATCGGAGTTTTGGTATTTGTTTTAAACTGCACTAGCTGCGTTAAATTCGGCTCTATTTCTTTAAATTTTGCCAGCAGCGCGGCGTCGTCTAAGAGCACATGTGCAGACGCCGAAAAATCCTGCGTCGCGTCGATTCCCAGCTTACCGCCGAAGCACGAGTTTGGACTGGCGTGATCTAGCTGATCGCACACGCCTTCGCTGATTAGCAGAGCATTTTTGCCAAAACGGTTTAAAATATGCTCCGTAAGCGCGCCATAATCGCTCAAATCAGGCGCATCCTCGCTGACGAAAACAGCGTGTTTAACAAAGCTCATCTGCCCCACGCCCCAAAACGCGTGCATAGCCTGCTTGGCGTGCGCGGGATAAAGGGCGTTGATCTTAGCTAAAATTAGGTTGTGAAAGACGCCGTTTTCAGGCATATTATAGTCTAAAAGCTCGGGCACCGTCGTGCGCAAAAGCGGCAAGAAAATGCGCTCCGTCGCCCAGCCCATGTACTTATCCTCAAGCGGCGGCTTGCCGACTACGGTCGCGTGAAATACCGGCTCACGCTTGCTCGTGATCGCCGTAACCTCCATCACCGGAAACGGCTCGATCGGCGTATAAAAGCCCGTATGATCGCCAAACGGCCCCTCGAGCTCAAATTTATCCGTATCCACAAAGCCCTCGATCACGTAGTCTGCGTCGTGCGGGACATAAATTTCATTCGTTAGCGACTTTACGAGTTTGGCCGGCTCTTTGCGGATGAAGCCGTAAAGTAGTAGCTCAAACACGCCCTTTGGCAGCGGCGCCTGACCGCACCAGATATAGAGCGGAT
>CAUQHH010000169.1:0-3528 GCA_963517705.1 uncultured Campylobacter sp. | reverse complement strand
GCGCATATTCCTTTCGGCGGAGTAAAAATGAGCGGGCTTGGTCGCGAGGGCGGGCGTTTTTCTATCGAGGAGATGACGGAGCTAAAATGGATCACCGTCGAAGGCATGGGAAATCATAAATATCCATTTTAAATTTATTTAGCTTGTAAGGCTTTATGATTTTGGGTTGGTTTTAGTCTGCTTAAATTTAGTAGTAGCCAAGAACAACAAAAACTCGCTTAAATTTGACGAGATCGCAAACGCTATGCGAGAATTCTTTGCATCTCCCATTTTGATATAACGTGGAATATCTCTGCCCTGCGATATGCGAAGATCAAGAGTAGATACGCCGATGCTAAGAAGTTTTGTCGTTTGTTGTCTATTTAGCACCGCTTGCCCTTTGTACTGGCCGGCTATATGCTCGAGAAGTGTTTCATACTCTACGTCGTTATATAGTTCATTAAGCATATTATTTTTCTCCTTTTGCTATTTTGAGTGGTTTTTGGATAGTTTTTGAAAAATTTTTAATGCCATATGGTTCTTTAGAGTATTTTAGAGTAGTCGAGAGTAAAAAAATTGTTTTCATGTTTTTTAAAATAAAAATAAGGCATCTTAGATTGACTTAGAAAACATGACGAGAAATTGGAATATTAAAAAAATTTAGGAACAAATAGGGAACAAATTTTATAAAACTAAGAAAACTTAAAGCTCTTGAAAGATCGATAAAATTGGGATTTTAAAGGGATTTTTTAGTATAAATGGCTCCGGATGCTGGATTCGAACCAGCGACCAATCGGTTAACAGCCGACTACTCTACCGCTGAGCTAATCCGGAACGTTTTAAAAGAAGTCGTATTATAGGCAAAAAAATCCCGTTTGTCAATAAATTTTACCTTAAATTTTTGGATATCAAAAAATTAGTAGAAAAAAGAGTAAATTTTACCGCAAAATTACGCAAGTCGGTAAAATTTAGTTCCAGCCGCATCTACTATTTTTATCTTTTCGACAGTCAAAAGCTCCTGTAAATTTTGTTTCGAGCTTTCAGAAAAGCTATTTATCACGTCGTTTTCGCTTTGCGGGCGGCGTTTTAATAGCTCAAGTAGCTCCTCTTTGCTAAGCTCGAATTTTTCATCGCCGTATTTTGCCGACGCTATCACGCACAGTACGCCGGAAATTTGCTGCGCAAGCTCATGCAAGAGCTCACGGCTCACGCCTTTGACCGGGTATGCGGGAGGGCGGTCGATGGTACTTATATCCACGCGGGCTGGTGAAATTTGATTTAGCGCCGCATTTAGCGCCACAAATTCCGCCTTCGTATCATTTAACCCCTTTACGACCAGGATTTCAAGCACTAGCTCGCCTTTAAATTCTCGCCTAAATTTAGCCATCGCAGCCACCAGCTCGCCAACATCGATATTATCGCCCGAGCGGTCGATCCTAGCAAAGGTTTTTTGCACAGCGCTATCAAGGCTAAATTTTACGATATCAAGCCCCTTTAGCGCCTCGCAAATTTTAGGATCAAGCGCGCCCGAGCCGTTTGAGAGGATGAGCGTTTTGGCGCGACCTTTTATCAAATTTAGCTCGCTTACGAGCCCTGCCAGATCCGGATAAAGCGTCGGTTCACCGTTTGCCGTGAGCGTGATGACGTCAACGTGCGGATGCACGGTAAGCGCGGCCTTCACCTCGGCGATTACTTGCTCTACGCTAGGCGGATTTTTTATCGCTGCGACGGGTTTTGCCGCCGTGAGTTCGCAGTAAACGCAGTCAAAGTTACAGCACTTTTGCGCAGGCGATAGATCGACGCCCAGCGAAACGCCAAACCTGCGCGAGCTAACGGGACCAAAGACTATTTGCATCAATTTTCCTAAATTTAAGATGTGCGATTATACTAAAAGCCGGGGCAAAATTTATTAAAGTGGATAAAAAGAATATAAATCCTGAAAAATATTTAGATTTAAGCCGATTTAGTAGCAAATTTTAAAATACGCGATAATCCCAATACGAAATTTATCTACCGCGCAAAAAGCTTTTTAAAAGATATAAAGTAAAATTCGAAAATTTAGTTTCTCTCAAATTTTGCTTTACCCCAATTTAAAAATCATACATAAGAGTCAAATTTGACGGTTCTGCACAAAAAGAACCGTCAAAATGGCTAAAATTTCTTTTTCCTTACGTCTTCTACGATCGCCTTTGCCATACTGTCTACCTCGGCGGTTACGACGCTCGTGTCGTTTGCGACCCTGACGTTTTGCTTAGTTAGCTCATCGACCTCGGCTACGCCTTGATTTATCATATTTATAGCTTCGCTTTGCTCCCTGATGCTTTCGCTCATCTCGTTGATGCTTTGAGCTAGCACGTTTGCGTTGGCTTCGATTTCGCCAAGGGATTTTTGCGTACGTTCGGCCAGCTTGCGAACCTCATCGGCCACGACTGCAAAGCCTCTGCCGTGTTCGCCTGCGCGCGCTGCTTCGATGGCTGCGTTAAGCGCTAGCAAGTTTGTCTGATCGGCAATATCGCGGATGATGACGATGATGTTTTTGATCTCCTCGCTTTGGCGAGTTACGTCTTCGGCCTTTTGGCTAATGGCATTCATAGAACTACTCATCTCCTCGACTGCCGCAGCGCTCTCTTGGAGAGAATTAGCCTGCGAGTTAGCGCCCTGCGTGACTTGCTGCATAGAGCGAGCTAAAAACTCGGCCTTTTCTTCAAGCGTATGCGCCTGCTCTAAATTTGCCCTTAGCATACCGGCTATCTCTTCGCCTAAAGCATTGATGCCGGCAGCTACTTTGCCTTCATCGTCGAGTCTTTTCGTGAAGTCTTGCTTTTTAAAGCTTTCTAGCAAATTTAACACCTCGTCGCCGCTTGCAGCTATGGCTTGTTTTAGCGCGATTTGTAGGTCTTTAAAAGTCTGTTTTAGCTGGCTAAGAGCCGGATTTGAGGTGTCGGCGTTTAGCTGGGCTACATAGTTGCCCTTGCCTATCTGCCCTACAAACGCGTTGGCCTCTTTTATGAAGCTATTTTGCTCGGCGAGATTTGCCTCGATTTGCCTGATATTTTCGTTTATTAGCGCGCTCATCTGTCCGATCTCGTCGCTTCCACTGCGCTCTAACGTTTCGGCTTTGTCGGTTTTATTGTTTAAAAAGTCGAAAAATCTCACAAGGCCGTTTTTAGTCTGATCGATACCGGAGATTAAATTTTTACCGATCATGATAGAAGCTAGCAACATCAAAAGTACGCATACGGCGATAACGGTACCGCTAAATATAAGCTGTGCCGTTGCTTCACTTTTTACCTGCGAGGCTCCGTTTTTCATATCGCTTAATAGCTTTAGCTCTAGCTCCCTCATCGCATCTATAGATAATGTTATTTTTGAAAACCAAGTCGCGGGGTCGTACGATATATCCTCGGTAGCGACTACGTTTTTGATGATGTTCATCGCATCGTTAAAGTCCGCCTTTTTTCTAGCGATAGTATCGAATTCAGCACTAAATTCTTTCGGATTGTACTCGTCGAAATCCTGCATAAATTTATTGATTACGCTATTTAGGGC
>CAUQHH010000168.1:0-3560 GCA_963517705.1 uncultured Campylobacter sp. | reverse complement strand
CCGTTTAACAAATAGGCGCTAAAGATACAAAGACCTAATAGCCCGACTAGAGCTATGACTAAAATTTTAAGTTTTATGCTAAGAGTGTTAATCTTTCCTCCTTTATCTTGCGCTTTTTTCTTGCACTCGTTTTATAAAATACTTCGCATTTTTTACGGGAACGTCCGGCAAAATACCATGTCCGAGATTAAAGATATGCGGCGCGTTTTTCATCGTCTGCAAAATTCGTTCCACACCCGCGTCGATCGCCTCTTTGCTATAAAGGCGCGTAGGCTCCATATTTCCTTGAAGGACGTATTTTGGGCTTAGTTTTTCTTTGGCTAGCTCGATCGGCGTACTCCAATCTACGCCAAAAACATCAAAATTTCCCGAAATTTTATCCAGATATCCGCTTATGCCTTTTGGGAAAACGATAACCGGAATTTGAGGGAATTCGGCCTTAAGCGCATCAACTATATCCATGATATACTTCCAACCAAACTCAAAATACGCCTCGTCCTCCAGCGCAGCTGCCCAGCTATCAAAAATTTGCACCGCATTTACGCCGGCTTTTATCTGCTCTTTCATGTAGCCTATGAGAGCGGCCGTAACCTTGGCTAAAATTTGATGCATAAACTCGGGATTTGAATATAAAAGCTTCTTGCTAACCGCGTAGGTTTTCGTCCCGCCGCCCTCGATCATATACGTAGCTATCGTCCACGGCGCCCCGCAAAAGCCGATCAGAGCCTTATCCTGCGCCAAATTTTCGCGCGTTAGCTTGATTGTATCGTATACGTAGTTTAAATTTTTGATTGACTTTTGAACATCCAGTCTATCTAGATCCTCTCTCGTCTTGATAGGACCACTAAATACGGGCCCCTCGCCTTGGACAAATTTAAGATCCATGCCCATCTCTAGCGGCACGACGAGAATATCGCTAAAAAGTATCGCCGCATCGACGCCCAAAATTTCAACCGGCTGTATCGTAACCTCGCTGGCTTTTTTATAATCTTTACAAAGCGATAAAAAATCTCCCGCCGCAGAGCGAACTCGCATATACTCGGGCAGATACCGACCTGCCTGCCGCATCATCCAAACGGGCGTATAGGGCGTCGGTTTTTTCAAACAAGCGTCGATAAAAATCATATATTTCCTTTAAATTTTTAGCGATTTTATCTAAATATTTATTAAATTCTAATCCGCCCACTTACTTTCGTCTAATTTTTTTTCATTTTTGGCCACAACTAGCGCGCCCAGCATATCTCCCGTGACGTTCATCGACGTGCGCCCCATATCAAGGATCGCGTCGATGCCCAAAATAAGCGCATACGCAGCGGCTACAGCGCTTCCGGCCTCGACTTTTAGGCCGACTGATTCAAGTACCATCAAAAGCATTATCGCGCCCGCTCCAGGCACTCCGGCAGTTCCCACGGCAGCCAGGACGGCCGTTAGTATTATGGTCATTTTAGCCCCAGAGTCAAGCTCCACGCCCACGGCGTTAGCTATAAACATCGCACAGATACCAAGATATATGATCGTGCCGTTCATATTTACGGTGGCGCCCACTGGAAGCGCAAAGCCGTAAATTTGCTTTGGGATACCCATATCTTCTTCGGCCGTTTTCATCGAGATAGGCAGCGTTCCGCCCGAGCTTCTGGTTACGAAAGCCGTTAGCATAGGCGATCGAACTTTTTTTAGAAATTTAAACGGATTGATTTTAACGACCAAGCAAATCAAGAAATAAACGACGAAAATTTGAGCCGCAAAGCCGATATACGCGCTAACCGTGACGCCCAAAAGCGGCCCGAAAGCCTTTACGCCTTGCTGAGAAAATACGATAAATATAAGCGCGAAAACACCAAACGGCGCGTACTCCATGATCCATCTTATGACGTAAAACATGATGTGGTTGATCCCGTCAAATACGTCGTAGATCAAATTTCCCAGCCTGCTAAGCCTCTCGTCTTTGCTATCCTTTAAAAACGAAAGTGCGACGCCGAAAAATAGGCTAAAAGTTATGATTTGTAAAATTTCGCCCTTTGCAATAGCTTCAAAAGGGTTAGTCGGAAATAAATTTACGAGTATCGACGACATACTAGGCGCATTTGCAGCCTTGCCGCCTATATCGCCGCTGCCGGTTATGTGCAGTCCCGCTCCAGGCTCCAAGATAAGCCCGACCGCAAGCCCGACTATGATGGCTAAAAACGACGTCAATATGTAAAAAATCAGCACCTTTGCCCCTACTCTGCCAAGATCCGAAGGCGAGATGGAGCTACAGCCCACGATGAGCGAGGCCATAACGATAGGCACGATGATCATTTTAAGAAGCCTTATAAATACGTCGCCAAAAGGCTTTAGGATAACTATCGCATCCTTTGCGTCTTGAAAAATGATGCCGCAAACGGCGCCCAAAATAAGCCCGGCTAAAATTTTTAGAAGCAAATTCGCCTCGAAATATTTCTGAACTATTCCGCGTTTAGCGTTTGGTTGCACGAAATCTCCTTTAAATTTAATCCGTGAATTATAAGTAAATTTTTCTTAAACTACAAATACTTCTGTTTTTTGAATTACGGATTAAATTTAAAGCGAGAAAAAATTAAAAGGCGCAAATTTTAGTTTTTAGCCGCCAGTTCGTCTAGCAAATTTTGCAAATTTACGCCCGCTAAGCTATCAAACATCGCTTGCTGCGCGGAGGCAAATTTAGGCGTCAAAAGCGCCTCGATCCTGCCTCCCAGCGGACAAGGCGGCGGCGAGTTTTTGTGGATTTTAAAGATATCGTTTTCGCCCTCGTTTACCGCCGAAAATATATCAAAAAGCGTGATTTGATCAGGCTTCTTAGCCAGGCTCGCTCCGCCCGTGCCCGCGCTTACGTTTATCAAATTTGCCGATTTTAAAAGTCTAATGATATTTCGCACGATGACGGGGTTCGTGCCGATCGTGCCGGCTAAAAATTCGCTCGTGTTTTTTTCATCTTTAAAAAACTCGCAGCTAAGCAGGATGTGGATAGCGATGGAAAATTTTTGTCCTATTTGCATAATCAGCCTTGGTTTAAATTTAAAAGCCGCGCGTCCTTTTTGCGCGGCCTTATTTTAGCTAAATTACGCAAAATTTTAAGCTCACGCCTTCTCGCCGACTGCGGTAAATCGTTTTTGCACGAAATTTCTATTTTTTAGCTCGTCTATGACCGCAAGCGCTAGGTCTGCGTAGCTGATATAGCTCTCGTTCTGCGAGTTTAAAATCATATTATCGCCGCCCAGGACGTATTTACCCGTGCGAGCGCCGTTTGCGTCATAGTCTCCGGCAGGCGAGACGTATGTCCAGAGCACGTCACTTCTGCCTTTTAGCTCAAAAAACGACTCCGCCGCAGCCTTTGCGACGCCCATGTACCCGGCAGGGAAGCTTGGCGTATCCATAACCATCGTCTGCTTATCGTCCACGTATAGCGTACCCGCGCCGCCGATGACTAGTAGCCTTGTTTTCGTGCCGATAAGCGCGTCTGCAAGGTGTTTTACTACCTTTTTATGAAGCCCAAACGTTTCGGGCGTCCATGCCGCAAATGCGCTGATAACGGCGTCAAAGCC
>CAUQHH010000167.1:0-3631 GCA_963517705.1 uncultured Campylobacter sp. | reverse complement strand
GGCGTAAAGCATGATAAACAAAAAGCAGCCCAACTGTATCAAAAACCTTGCGACGGGGGAAATGCTTTGAGTTGCGGCGGTTTAGGATTTTTATACGCAAACGGCAAAGGCGTAAAGCATGATTATCAAAAAGCAGCCCAACTGTTTCAAAAAGCTTGTGATGTGGAGATTGCCGAAGGTTGCAATAGTTTAGGATTTTTATACGAATACGGTCAAGGCGTAAGACAGAATTTTTCTACTGCAAAAGAGTACTACGGCAAAGCCTGCGATTTAGGGCTTCAGCTAGGATGCGATTATTATAGAATACTAAATGAAAAAGACCGCTAACACTGCCTATCCGGCCGTTCCGCGGTCAGTTTCTTGCTGATTAACGGGACGCTAATCACGACTTCTCTTGCTTTACCAAACCGCATTTGTAGTTTTTTAAGACGCAGTTACTAGAATAACAGGAGATCTTGTAAGCAGCGGCGCAAGTCGCATCTATCCGCTTAATTTTCTAAGCCGCATTTTCGAGACAAATTTCTATCTCCAAAAATGCGGCAAATTTAAAAAAAATCAAATTTGAACCCGTCGCGAGCTAAGTAAATTTAGCTCGCTCTAGGCAAATTTAAGCTTTTAATCCAAAAGATTAAAACGCCCAACTAAACTTAGCATTTACGCCGTTTGATTTTACGTTACTGCCGTATGCTCCAACATAGCTAAGGCCGACTCTAAAATTTCTGGTAAATGCAGCCTCGATACCAAGCTCGGTAGTGGCTAGATCTTTTAGCTTTTCACCCTCTAGTTTAGTTGCGCCAAGGCCCGTTACGTTCATATGAGCGCTCGGAGTCTTATCGCCGAGGAAGCGGTTGTATGCTATATCGGCTTTTGCGACTAGGCCTACGCCGTCCATGGTAAATGCGATACTAGGTTTTACGCCCACGCTTGCGACTTGTAAATCTCTATCCTCGTTTCTGATCTGTACCAAAGAATTTGCTACATCGTCGTTTTTAAAGCGGATATAGGTTAGTCCCGCATAAGGCTCCAGACTAAAGCCGTTTTCATAGCTTAGCCCCGTATAGGCGATCTGGGCAAATGCGCTGATAGCGGACGCATCGGCGTCTTTATACTCGTAAGCCAAGGGAGCGTATGAGTTAACGACTCTTTTTTCTTGATCAAATTTCGAGTAGATAGCGCCTAGGCTGATTTTGATAGGATCAAATCCTATGTCGCCGTAGATACCCGCATGCGCGTCTTTGCTTTTTACCGCTTTGCTATCGCCCAGCTTGTGATTTGTTTTGCCAAGGCCTACGAATACGCCCGCTTTTGAGCTATCGCCTACCAGAAAATCGACGCCTACTAAATTCGTAAATGCATTCGTGCCTAGTCTGCCGCCGGCGTTATTATCGGAGGTTACTCTGCTTGCGCTGCTAAGCAGCCAAAGCTCGACTCCCGTGTCGATATCGGCTCTTTTAGCTCCGTTTTTGTTTTTAACCGAATTTGCGAGCATAAACGAGTCTATAGCGGAGTTATTTTGCGCTTTAAAGTCTAAATCGTTTGAAAAAGCGCCAAAGTATGCAGCCGCCGTGTTACGATCCGCTCCGAGCATAGACGAATAAATAGCGCTGCTAGGATTTGCCTCGACCAATCTCGCAAACGACTTCTCGGCGCTAGTAGAGGCTACCTCCTCCATGCTTTTGCCTTTTTGCAAAGAAAGAGCTAAATTTGAGCCGCCAACAGTTTCTTTAGCGGTTTTAAAGAACGCATAGCTATCCTCGACGCTAGCTAAATTTACTCCCGCAAAGTTTCCGCTCGCGCTTAGGGTTTTCTTTAGAGTAGGATTTGCCGCCAAATTTGCAAGCTCGGCGTTTGATAGCATAGCCGCTTTCAATAAAGAGCCCTCTTTAAAGGTTAAATTTAGGTTATGTGCGCCGTCGTTAACTACGAATGCGCCGCCTGCGTTTATAATAGCATTAACTTGCGTAGCGTCGCTTGCCTTGGTCGTGCTCACGAAACCGCTAGCGCTCGGCGTTTTGTAAGCAATAGCGTTTAAAACCTCAAATTCGCCGCCCTTATGGACGTTTACGCTTCTTGAAGAGGAGATTGATTGATTTAGAGCCGAGATTTTACCGCCGTATATATCGACCGCTCCGGTAAAGCTATTATCTCCGGCAAGAGTCAAAGCTCCGTCTCCTCTTTTGGTTAGCGAGCCTTCATAGCCCTCGGCCGCCCTTGCAGCTCTAGCCTGCTGCCTTGCGGTTTCAAAGGTCATCTCGGCTTTTTCTTCCGCGCTCAAATTCGGCTTAACGTTAAGAGTCGCTTTTCTAGCCGCCCAAGCCGCAGCGTCGCTATCGTCCTCGGTTTTTCTAAATTTGATAGCGACGTCTGAGATGTTATTTGTCCAGATATCGTCTTGATCCATCGTGACATCGAAGTTTCCTAAAAACTGTCCGGGACCGAACATAGCCTTGCCAAGGTCGAGTATACCCCAACCCCAGACGTTACTAGGTACACCCTCGCCGTCGCTACCCCAACGCTCTAGCATACCGCCTGCACCGTGACCGGCTCTTAGCGTTCTTTGTCTAGCCGTAGTTAGCATAGTTTCTCTAATCTGAGGCATGCTCATATACGGATAGCGCTGCATTATGACGCCCAAAGCCCCGCTAACGTGAGGAGCGGCCATAGAAGTACCGCCAGATGATTTATAAATAGCTTTGCCGTATGTTGCATTGTCGGTAAGCTCGACGTATGCGGAATAAATCTCTTCAGCCGGAGCTGCGATCGTCCACCACTTCGAGTGTCCGGCAAGGTTAAATTCCTGAATATCCGATGACGCCTTATGTCCTCTTATGTATTCGTTAGAATCATTAGGATAGCCATCCGCGCCGGTTTGACCCGTGACGTTAACCCAATAATCCTCGGCATCCGGCCTAAAATAAGGCAATGCCGCGCGTGTGAAAGACTCGGCCATTAGGCTCCTATTTCCGGCCGTAAATACCTGAATAACGCCTCTTTTTACCGCTACCTCGTAAGCCGCGTCCAAGAAGCTTTTTTCGCCGCTAGTTACGAACTGATAATAAGCCTTTTTGGCCTCGTTTATATCTTTTAAATTTATATGGTCTTTTGCCGCGGTAGTTTGATTAGCTACCGTCACGTCGTAAAATTCCACATCGTATTCGGGTACGGCTCGCCAGCCATAAGTAGGCTTATATCCGAGTGCGCCCGCAAAAGAGGAATTTACGCGCCTATTCGAACCCCAGCTGTTATTTATCACCTTTGCGCCCGCATCGGCCAAGGCGGTGTAGCCCTTTAGAAAGTAGTTGTAGTCTTGGTTTGGTCCATACGTCATGTTGTCGTTGCCGCCGGTATTTGCGGAGTATAGTTGTGCGCCAAACGCAACGCCGTGCATGCCGCTACCGTCTCTACTAGCCGCCATCGTGCCGCCCACGTGGGTGCCGTGAGCGTCGTTTACGCCCCTTACCCAACTACCGTCGTCGTTAAAAGCTTCGCCTTTTTTAAATACGCCGTTGTCGTTTTTATTAAAATTTCGCTTGCCGTCTTTTACTGGCTGATTTTTATCTATCGGGCCGTTTCCTAGCGCGGCATCAGGGTATCTCATGCCGTTTTTGCTATAGTTACCGATAGTTTTTAC
>CAUQHH010000166.1:0-3649 GCA_963517705.1 uncultured Campylobacter sp. | reverse complement strand
TGAATTATATAAACCATATGAAATTTACCTTTAAGAATATCTAAACTAGACCTTCCTTTGCATATGAGTTCTCCATAATCAAATATAAAAGCAGGAAATAATGTAAAATCTTTCAAATTTCCGCCTAAAATAAGATGAAAAACAAATTTGAATAAACAATTTAAAAGTAAATAAATGACATAATAAGCGATAAGATAGTGAACCATTTTTACTAATGCAACCATAAAAAATATAAGTAGATTAAAAACAATCATTTCCGTTAGCGATGATGGCGTAAGCAGTCTAAAAGTCTTTACTATAGGTTCCAAATCACTTAAATTCTTAACCCTTTTTGTTTCGCCGTTTATGATAAATTCAATCGTTTTATTTGTAAATTTAGTTTTGCATTTGTTTTTGATAATGTAATAATAAAATGTAGCGACGATATGCAAAACGCCAACTCCAAAAAAAGCCCATAGAAAAATATTTTTAATTTTTGCAATACCTATATAATCAACAAAAACCAATAAAATAAGCATCGTTCCGCAATGAGAAAAAAAGAATAAATTTGAAAGAAAGAATTCATAAGGATTTTTAATTACTATCGGTTCTTTATCGTAGTCTCTTTGATTGGAATCATTTAAATTTGCGTTTTCGCTTGAGTTTAAATTTCGCTTTTTAACATTTTTATTCCAGTTTTCAAAATTTTCCAAATTTTATCCTTTCGTAAATTTAAAAACCCGCCAAAACTCACTACGATTAGAATTTTAAAATTTTCACAGCCGCATTCGCAAATTTTAGCCGCTTTTAAACGCTTTACTTCAGCTCGCCCCAATCCTTCGCCACGTTTAGGCTCGTTTTTAGCGGTACGTTTAGTTTATAAATTTCTTGCATTATCTTTTGCGCCGCTGCGCCGAATTCCTCGGCATAACCGTCTTGCACCTCGAAAATCAGCTCGTCGTGTATCTGCAAAAGCATCCTAGCGCGCGGACTTAAAAGCGGACGGATTTTTACCATCGCCATCTTGATGATATCGGCGGCCGAGCCCTGAAATATCGTATTTACCGCCTCGCGCTCGTACATCGCCGTTTGCATCGGCGTCGCGGTAGTAAAGTCAAACAGCCGCTTCCTACCCAGCAGTGTGCGCACGAAGCCCTCGTTTTTGGCCGCGGTTTTTATCCCTTCTAAAAAGCCCTTTATCGTAGGGAAAGCTTTAAAATAGCGCTCTATATATTCCTTTGCTTCGGCGCGCGTGATACTTACTTGATTTGCCAACTTGCTCGAGCCCATGCCGTAGATGAGGCCGAAATTTATACTCTTGGCCACCGCGCGGTTTTGCCCCTCGGCGCTGCCGAATATACTAATCGCAGTGCGCGCGTGGATGTCCTCGTCGTTCGCAAACGCCCGCAAAAGCGCCTCGTCGCGGCTAAAATGCGCAAGCAGTCGCAGCTCGATCTGCGAGTAGTCAAGGCCCACAAAGCTAAAGCCGCTTTTGGCCTCAAAGCAGCCTCGCACGTCTTTTGCCAGCGCACCGCGAGCCGGGATATTTTGCAGGTTCGGGTTTTTAGACGAGAGTCTGCCAGTGCTCGTTCCCGTCTGGATAAAGTTCGTGTATATCCTGCTGTTAGCGTCTTTTTTGGCTAAATTTAGCAGCGGTTCGCAGTATGTGCTTTGCAGCTTATATAGCTCGCGGTATTCAAGCAGCTTAGAGATGACCGGATGCTCCTCTATGAGCTCGGCTAGCACGGCCTCATCGGTGCTGTAGCCCGTTTTTGTCTTTTTCTTTACGGGTAGTTTTAGGTGCTCAAACAGCACCGAGCCTAGCTGCTTAACGGAGTTTATATTAAAATTTTCGCCCGTTAGCTCGTAAATTTCAGCGGTTAAAGCCTTGATCTTAGCGTCGTTTCGCAGGATCAAATTTTGCATTTTCCCCTGGTTTATCGCGATACCCTCGCGCTCCATATCAAAAAGCGTGAGGATGAAAGGAAACTCGTGCTTACCTGCAAGTGCGAGCAGCTCGGGATCAAGCAAATTTAAAAAGCTTTTGTAAAATTTGAGAGTTATCCAAGCATCCTCGGCGGCGTATTTTGCCGCGTTTTCTAGAGCCACGGACGCGAAGGTCTCGCCGCGCTTTACCACGTCTTCAAATTTGATCGTGTCGTAGTTGTAGAGGCGCTTAGCTAGCGCGTCCATGCCTACGCTTGAGCTTGGATCCATGAGCCAGGCCAGTATCATCGTATCTTTAAAATTTA
Source organism: uncultured Campylobacter sp. (assembly GCA_963517705.1). Lineage (GTDB taxonomy): Bacteria > Campylobacterota > Campylobacteria > Campylobacterales > Campylobacteraceae > Campylobacter_A. The sequence continues at coordinate 1,418 of CAUQHH010000166.1, read as the reverse complement.
CGGGCGGCTCGAGTCCTAGATTTCGTTTTACGACCTTAAAATCGTACTTTAAATTTTGCCCTATCACGCAGCCTTTGTAAATTTGCCCTATCGCCCAGGCGGCAAATTTCTCGCTTACTTGCTTTGGCACGCCCAGATACTCGTGCGCCACGGGCACGTAGTAAGCCTCTTCGTCGTTAAAACAAAAGCTAAAGCCGACCAGGCGGGCGTTTTGCGTATCGACGTCCGTGGTCTCGGTATCAAAGGCCACGAGCGTGTCTGCGTCTATATTTGCCAGCAGTCGCTCGATCTCGCTCTCGTCAGTTAAAAGCCGCGCGTTAAAGCCGAGCTTAAAATCCGCGTTTTCGCCTGCGTTTTCGCTATTTTGCAGCGCTTTTAAAAGGCGGTTTAGATCGTATTCGCGAAGGATATCGGCGACCTTTACGAGCGGATTTTGCTCGGGAAATTCCGCTCTTTTTAGATCGAGCACGTCAGGCACGTCGTCAAAGAGCGAGGTTAGGCGCTTGCTCAAAAACGCGCTCTCGCGCCCCTCTGCTAGCATGCCGCGGATACGTTCGTTTCGCACTAGCGGCAGGTTTTCGTAGATGCTTTCTAAGCTACCAAATTCATTTAGTAGCCTTTTGGCGCCCACCGCGCCGATGCCTTTGACGCCCGGGATATTATCCGAGCTATCGCCCGCGATCGCGAGAAAATCGCGTATGCAGCTTGGCGGAACGCCGTATTTTTCGACGCAGCTCGCACTATCGTGGTCGATCTTGCTTTGAGGGCTGTAGATGCTTACTTTGCCGTCCTCGATGAGCTGATAGAGGTCCTTATCATGCGTCACGATACGTACGAATATATCCCGCTGCTTGCACTCCTTTACGACGCTAGCGATGATGTCGTCGGCCTCGTAGCCTTCGCGGCTAACCGCGGCTAGACCCATTTTTTCTATCATTTCGATACACACGGGCAGCTGCTCTTTTAGCGCGGCGGGCGGCTCGGAGCGGTTGGCTTTATACTCGCCCAGGATCTCGTGGCGCAGCGTTTTGCCCTTGCTATCTAGCGCAAAGATGATATAGTCGCTGGCAAACTCCTGACGCAAATTCATGATAAAGCTAGCAAAGCCGCTCACCATGCCGCTTGGCTTGCCTTCGCGGTTCTTTAGTCCGCTCATCGCGTAGTAAAGTCTGAAAAAAAATCCGAAAGTGTCGATGATCGTTAGCGTTTTTTGGCTCATTTTTTATCCTTTTTTTTGGGCTAATTTTACAAATTTTAGGCAAAAAAACGGCTGATTTGAAAGCAAATTTAAATTTAGCGGCGCGGGCCAAGCGCAGGCGCGGTCAAATTTGAGTTAAATTTGACGCTAAATTTGAGCTGGTAAATTTAAAAAGTAGTCAAATTTGAGCGGCCAAATTTAACCGCTCAAATTTAAATCA
>CAUQHH010000165.1:0-3665 GCA_963517705.1 uncultured Campylobacter sp. | reverse complement strand
CGAGCTTGAAAAAATGGACATCAAACCGCAAGAAGCGATCATGAGCGCCGCGCAGTTTAGCGCTCTAGCAAGCGCCGTCAAAGAGCGAGGAACAAAGGCTAGCGGATATTTTTCGGCCGTTTTTGACAACGAGGATTATTATGCTAACGTCAGCGCCTATCTCTCGCAGATCCTGCTAGAGATATCGCTAAAAAACGAGAAAAACGGCATAAGCACGGCGGCGAATCACAAACTCCAAGTCTCTGCAAAAAACATCAAAGATATAACCGAGCTCCTGCAAGCTCAAAGCGCCATCATGCAAAAATACAAAAGGCGAAGCCTTTTTAATAATGACGCGACTCGTCCGCGCGCCGTAAAGACGCAACTAGCCGAGCTACTAAAAGCGCAATCAAGACTAGATAAACTACTAAAAATGCAGGCTAGCATCATCTCAAACGTGATTTTGGGTGAGTTTAAGATGGCGTATAAATTCTTACTCTATTTGGTTTTTGTGACAAAAAGCAGAGGCGATCAGCTCCTTTTAGCCGAGATAATCAGCGTTTGCGATAAGATTGCGGCGATGATAGAGCTCATTTTTAGCGGTCAAAGCCTGCAAACGGGCGAGCTCGTGTATCATTATCTGGTTTACGAGCTGCGAGAGCTGAAAGCGAATTTTATAAACTAATTTTCAAATTTGAAAAATAAAGATATTTAAATTTAACGCTCTGCTGTAAATTTAAATATCTTTTAAAATTTCATCCGCTATTTTTCCCGCGCCGCCGTTATCTATCTGCCTAGAAAGCTTGCTTGAAATTTGCGCTATATCCATCTCGTTTATCAAATTTAGCATCTCATCCGCATCGATCTCGCCGCCTTTTTGAAAGCAAAATTTAGCCAAATTTTGATCCACGAGAAATTTCGCATTAAATACCTGATGATTGTTTGCGGCGTAAGGATAAGGCACGAATACGCTAGGTAGAGCATTTGCCGTGAGCTCCCACAGCGTGCCTGCTCCTGCGCGGCTTATCGCTAGATCGGCACGGCTCATCTTAAGCTCTATTTTGGGATCAAAGTCAAAAAGTTCGAGTTCGTCGCTGCTAAGCCCCAGTTTTTTATACTCCTCTTGCAAGCTCTCAAACGCGTTTTTTCCGCATTGATGGATAATTTTTACGCCTTTTTGTTTAAAAACGGGAGCCAGCTTTAAGGCTAGCGAATTTATCGCCGCCGCACCCTGCGAACCGCCTAAAAATATCACCGTTTTTAGCTCGCTGCGAAGCCTAGCCGTGCTAAAAAATCTCTCCGCGACGGGATAGCTAAAAACAGGCTTAAAATACGAGCTAAAAAAGCCTTTTGCAAGCGGTTTTAAGAGCTTGTTTAGGTTGCCGATCACGGCGTTTTGCTCATGGATAAAAAGCGGCGTGCGCGATATAATCGCCGCAAATGCCGCAGGCGCCGCGCTGTATCCGCCTACGCTCACGACGGCTTTTACACCTTGGGTCTTAAAAATTTTGCGGCATTTAAAGGCTAAATTTAGGATATTAAAAAGCGAAAAAAGCTTGCCTAGCCCTTTTTTATTTACTACGCCGCTGCTAGGCAGGAAAAATTTCTCGCTAAATGCAGCGTCGTTTTCAAACCACATTTTATCCTGTCCGCTGCTAGATCCTACAAATACCGTCCTACATCCGCGCGAAACCAGCTCCTCGTTCAGAGCTTTTGCGACGGCTAGATGTCCGCCCGTACCGCCGCCGCAGATAACGATAGCACCGCTTTCGGTTTTGTTTTGAGCTTCGACGCTAGTCAAATTTGACGGCGAAATTTCAGCTGAATTTTGTTCTTTGTCTTTTAAATTTTCAGACGTCAAATTTTACTCCTTGCCTTTTAAGTTTGAAGTGCTTAAATTTGCCTTACCATGCCGCAAGTCAAATTTAAGCTCAATCTTTTACTTTTTTACTCACCATCAGCACCATGCCGACCCCTATGCAAAGCGCTAGGATCGAGCTGCCGCCGTAGCTTAGAAACGGTACGGCGATGCCCTTGATAGGCGTGATCGAGGTGATGCCGTATGAGTTCATGATAAACGAAAACGAGATGAGAAGCCCGACGCCGAGCGTAAAGAGGTGGTAGACCTTGTTTTCGCTCCTTGACGAGACGCGAAAGATGCGAAAAAGTAAAATCAAAAGAAGCGATGTGATGATAAGTATCCCCAGTACCCCGACCTCCTCGGCGATACCGGCAAGTACGAAGTCAGTGTGCACTTCGCTCAAAAATCCGAGCTTAAACACGCCAGCTCCCAGCCCCTCGCCGAAAAACCCGCCGTGCTTTATCGCATTTAGCGAATGCGAGATCTGATAGGGCTCCGGCACGCCCTCGACGCGAAACATATTTGCCATATTTTCGGGCATAAGCGAAAGGACCATATTTTGCACCGTGCCCCACCATGATTTTATACGTAAAATTCGGTGCTCAGACGTAAAAATAGCCACGATGGCAAGCACCGAAGCGCCCGCCATACCGATGACGAAAAGCCGCTTGCTAGTGCCGGCAAAAAGCATCATAACGATAAGCGTAAGCGCTAAAACGACGACTTGGCCGAGGTCGTTTTGAAGGATGGCGATAAGATAAACGGCAATCAAAAACAAAAATATATAAGGCAAAATGAGCTTAAATTCCTGCTTTAAGCTTTTTTTTCTCTCATCTATCTTGCGCGCAAAGCTCCATGCCAAAAAGTAAACGAAACCGATCTTAAAAAACTCGACCGGCGCTAGAGAAAAGCCCGGCAAACGTATCCAGCGCTTGGCTCCGCCCGCATCGGTTACTAGCGAGCTAGGTAGCGCGTGCATAGCTCCCATCGCGATAGCGCAAAAGCCAAATAGACAAAAGCCGATCCAGACCATCGATTTATCAGGGTCTAGGCGCGAGATGCCCCACATCAAAAATATCCCGATCGCCCCCACGACAAGCTGTCTGATGAAAAAGTGATAAGGCTCGTAGTTAAAGAAAAGTACGGTAAAAACGGGCAAGGATAGCGAAAAAACGATACCTATAGCAATGAGCGCGACGCAAGAGTAAAATATCCACTTATCCGCCTGCATTTTTCCCTTTCCCGAGTTAAATTTAAAGGCCGATTTTACTTAACTATGACTTACAAAGATGTTAATCGGATATTTAAAAATTTTAATTTTATCTCAAAAAAAAGAGTCCTGTAAAAATTAAAAATATACTAACATAAATTATATAGATATAAAATTTTAATTTGGTATTAAGTAAACAATTTGTAACATACGCGCATTATGCAAATTTAGCATAAAACTAAAAAGGAGTCTAAATGAGAGTGAAATTTTCAGTTGCCGCATGTGCGGTTTTGGCGCTATTTGCAGCGCAAGCCAATGCCGCAGATACGGTTAAGCTAGAAGGCGTCGAGATAAACAGCGTCGGCGACAACATCAGCGAGAGCGGTATTAGCGAAGGCATCCTAACCAAAAACGTGCAAAACGGTATCCTAGCCGGCAAAAAGGTGCTAGACACCCCGTATCAGATAAGCACGATCACAAAAGAAACGATGAATCACCAAGGCGTGACCGGTTTTGAGGAGGCGGTGAAATACTTTCCGTCCGCGCAAGTTCAGATGAGGGGCGGCACCACGGTAGGCCGTCCGCAAACTCGCGGCTTTGAGGGTAGCGTCGTGG
>CAUQHH010000164.1:0-3715 GCA_963517705.1 uncultured Campylobacter sp. | reverse complement strand
CCGTCAAATTTACTTTCTAAAATACTCTTTCACGCCGTTTTCGCCATCTAGTTGCGAGCGTAAATTTTCTAGCGCGGCGATGCGGTCTTGAGTGCTCGGGTGCGTGCGAAATAGCGAGCCCAGAGCGCTTTTTACGCCGCTAAATGGATTAACGATAAACATATGCGCGCTTTGTTCGTCGGCGTTTGTCATTACTCGTCCGCGCGCGTAGTCCTCGAGCTTTCGCAGCGCACCTGCTAGGTGCTGGGGCTTGCCCGTTATCATCGCTGCGCCTCTGTCGGCCTCAAACTCCCGCGCCCGCGAGATCGCCATGCGTATGATCGTGGCGGCCAGCGGCATGATGACGGCTAGAGCGATTAACATTAGAGGATTTTGCTTGCCTTGACGATTCGCCGCGCCAAACTGCGCGAAATTCGCCAGTATCGCGATCGCGCCCGCAAATACCGCCGCGATAGAGCCCGTCAGGATGTCGTAGTGGCGCACGTGGCTTAGCTCGTGAGCTAGCACGCCCTCGATCTCGTCTTTGTTTAGCAGATTTAGCAGCCCTTCGGTCACGGCCACTGCGGCGTGGCTCGGGTTGCGACCCGTGGCGAAGGCGTTTGGAACGGCTTCTGGGATGATGTAGATCTTTGGCATCGGCAAATTTGCCTTCGCGCAAAGCTCGCGTACGATCTGATAAAGTCCCGTCGCGTGCGCCTCGTCTACGGGTACGGCTCGGTAGTGCTTGAGCACGAGCGTGTCGGAGAAAAAGTATGAAAAGAAATTCATCCCAAGCGCAATCAAAAATGCCACCATCATACCGCTCGTGCCGCCTATCGCGCCGCCGACGGCTACGAAAAGCAGCATCAGCACCGTCATCAAAAATGCGGTTTTAAAAAGTTCCATTTGTTTCCTTTGCTCGTATAAATTTTATGAAAATATCTCGCCGCCCTCTTTTATCTTTTTGATAAAGGCAAAAATATCTCGCTCCGCTAGGCGCATCGGAGCCGAGCCTAGCGCGCCTAGGTCGTTAAAATAAATAGCATCGTCCGAGTTTAATTTTATGAAAAATCCCAGGTCGCCGTCTTGACCTATCATATAAAAACCGGGCTCGTAAAGCGCTACTTCGTAGGTTTCGTTTCGCTCGGTTAGAGTCGCGCTCCCGTATAGATATGCACCCGCGCCAGATTCGTTAAAAACGTCTATGCACTCTTCGTCGCCGAGATCCTCTAAAAATTTTAGATATAGCGGCGGAAATTTTATCATCGTTTATCCCTGCCTATTACGGCGTTTTTAAATATCGCGGCGTCCGCGCCAGTCTCGCTAAGCGCGGCCAGTTCGTCTTCGCCTCCGATAAAGACGCAAATTTGAGCGTCAAATAGATAGTCCTGCGCCAGCTTTGCCGCCTTGATCGCTAGCTCGCGAGGCACGATTATAAATTTCGCTCCGGCCGCGTTTGCGACGATGATTTCGTTTAGATTTTCCGCCTCGACGCTAAACTGGGCGCCGAGCTCCTGCGCACGCTTTATCGCGGCTGCGTCAAATTTAAATAAATTTTGCTTGCCTGCTTCGATCTGCTGGGCATTCTCGCGCCAAAACAGCGGCTCGTACGGCACGAGCTCGTGACCGATCAGTTTCATTTTTTATCCTTTATACAGTCCTCGCAGACATAACCGCCGCCGCTGATTACGGCATCTTTGGCCTCTATGAAGGTGCCGCACTTTTTACATTCGACGAAATTTTCGGCCTCTTTGTCCTCTTTTTTTGCGCCGCCTTTTACGCCTCTTTTGACGCGGGTTTTAAAAAATATCATATAAATCGCGATTAAAACCACTAAAAAAGCCAAAATTTTAAATAACATCGCCGCCCTTTATAAGTACGTAATTTCGGTTGCCGCACCCGTAAATTTGAGCTTTGAGCCCCTCTAGCTCGCTTTGCACGCTGCTTCCTTTGTAAAGTAAAATTTGAGTTTGCGCGTCAAAAAAGCCGTTGCAAATGTCGAGCAAATCTTTCGTTTTCATCAGCGCGCGGCTAGTGATGAGCTGCGCCGCAAAGGGCTCGCCGTCCTGGATCTTGCAAGATTTTACGTGGACGTTGGTTAAATTTAGCTCGGCCTTAACGTAGCTTAGAAACGCCGATTTTTTCGGGCTGGGTTCAAAGAGATGCCACTGGCACTCCCTTAAAATCATCGCGAGAAATATCGCCGGAAAGCCCGCTCCGCTGCCGACGTCAATCGCCGTTTTAGCACCCGCAATTTGCGGGAAAATTTCAAGCGGAGCTATGCTATCTGCTATCTGCTCGTTTAAATTTTTGTAGCTAGTTAGGCTGTGCACGTGGTTAAATTTAGCCAAAATCTCGCTAAATTTCGCCGTTTGCGCGTCAAAGTCTCTCGGCAGGTCAATTTTCATCTAGCATATGCCCCATCTGCTCTTTTTTTACGCGCAGGTAGTTTTCGTTAAATTTGTTCGCGTGTATCACGATAGGCACGCGAGATACGATCTGTACGCACTTTAGTCCCGACAGTTTTTTTGGGTTATTGGTTAGCAAATTTATCTTTTCGATACCGAAGTGCTTTAATATAAAATCCACTATCTCGTATGTGCGCTCGTCGGCCTTAAAGCCTAGCTGGTGGTTTGCCTCGATGGTGTCAAGGCCCTGATCTTGCAGGTGGTAGGCGTTTACTTTGTTTAGTAGGCCGATATTTCGCCCCTCTTGGCGCAGATAAATCACCATGCCGCCGTACTCCTCGATGTATTTTAGGCTGGCTTCCAGCTGGTCGCGGCAGTCGCACTTTAGGCTGCCGATCGCATCGCCTGTTAGGCACTCGGAGTGGATGCGGACGTTTACGACCTCGCCGAACGGTTTTTTATATATTGCCAAATGTTCTTTCTCGCCCTCCTTAAATGCCTTTATCTCGAATATCCCGAAACGAGAGGGTAAATTTGCTGTATTTGAAAGCTCGATATTCATAAAATTTTAACTCCTATTATGTTACACTAAGCGTAAATTGTAGCGAAGTAAAAGGAAAATTATGTTTAAACGTTTTAGAAGACTCAGGATAAATCCCGCGATCAGAGAGATGGTGCGCGAAACAAGCGTTGCGGCGAGCGATTTTATCTATCCGCTTTTCGTCGTCGAAGGCAAGGGTGTGAAAAAAGAGATAAGCTCGATGCCGGGCGTATTTCAGATGAGTTTGGACGAAATTTTAAAAGAGTGCGAAATCGTGCGAAATTTAGGCATAAAAGCGGTTATTTTATTTGGAATCCCTAGCCTAAAAGATAGCGTAGGCAGCGACGCTCTGAGCGATGATGGCATCATAGCGACCGCGCTGCGAGCGATAAAGGATAAATTTCCTGATCTGGTCGTGATAACCGATCTTTGCTTTTGCGAGTACACCGATCACGGTCACTGCGGCATCCTAGACCACGTCCACCAGACCGTCGATAACGACGCGACTCTGGAGATATCGGCCAAACAAGCGCTGATCCACGCTAGAAGCGGCGCCGATATGATCGCTCCAAGCGGTATGATGGACGGCATCATCGCTACTTTGCGTGGGGCGCTAGATGCGAACGGATATGAAAATTTGCCGATTATGGCGTATTCGACCAAATTTGCTTCGGCGTACTACGGGCCGTTTCGCGACGTAGCCGAAAGCGCACCGAGCTTTGGCGATAGAAAAAGCTACCAAATGGATCCCGCAAACCGATTAGAAGCCGTGAGCGAGAGCCTGGAG
>CAUQHH010000163.1:0-3804 GCA_963517705.1 uncultured Campylobacter sp. | reverse complement strand
GAAACGAGCGTTTTACGTCAAAGCCCTTGCCGGCGATTTTTATATCGTTTGGGATTGCGCCTACTGGGGCGGAGGCGTCCTTTTTGGCGGATAAAAACTCTACTAAGCTTTGCCAGACGAAATCAGCATCCAGATAAAGCCCCATCGCGCTAAGTTGCGGATTTATCGCTACAAAATCGGTAGTTTTTGTTTTTTTTAAAAAGCACGATCGGGGAGCTCAAAATTTCGTCTTTGCTTATGACTTTTTCGCCACGAAGGATGTCTTGTATCGGCTTTACACGAAAATCCAGAGGGTACTTTACACAGTTTAAAATACCCTCCCGCGTCGCTTGATTGCCGTTTTTTCAAAACTGCGAAACGGGATAGGCGCGAAAACCGTTGTTAAACGTCAAGACCCCAGTTTTGTTATCGGTTTCTTTTAGATCGAGGCTGGTATAGATCTTGCCATCAGCGGCGAAAATATGAACTAATTTTTTGCCGATAAAGATGATAGAGTGTAGCAGGCGCGGCACATCGTTAATGTCGGTTTTGTTTAAATTTATAAATTTACCGCCCGCAAACCGGTATCCGCCCAGTTTTCGCTCAAAATCTATTTGATCTATTTCGTTTAGCTTCCATAGTTCATCGGCGGCGACGAGAGTCGAGTTTCTGCGGTCATAGATTAGCGTCTCGTCAAGGCCGTATTTTGAGACCATAAAGTCGTAGTTGTCTTTAAATTTCGAGATTATTTTCACGGCGCGCTCTATCTTGCCTTAGCTTCAAAAAACGCCGAGATTAGCGAGTTTGCGCCTTGATTTATAAATTTTTGCATCGCTTTTTCGTAGACGGACGGCTTTTCCCAGACGGGCTCGGCCACGCCGCTTAGTTTTTCTAGCTCGGCGCGCGCCGAATAATAATCGCTCACCTCGTCGATGAGTCCGAGCTTTGCCGCGTCGCTGGCGAGAAAGACCCGCGCGTTCGCCCACTCTTTGCTTTTGTTTGCGTCTAGATTTCTATCGGCCGCCACGTCGCTTACGAACATCTCGTAGCTGGCGTTTACGAGCTCTTGCAGCTGCTCGCGCTCGACTTTGCTCCACTGACGCACAAAGGTCCCCGCCTCTTTATATTCGCCCGCCTTTACGACTTGCTGTGAGACGCCGATTTTAGCCGCTAGCTCGCTGGCGTCGGCGCCTTGCATTATCACGCCGATCGATCCGATAAACGCGCCCGGATTTGCCAAGATCCTGTCCGCGCCCGCGCCCGCGTAGTAGCTCCCGCTCGTCATCGCCCCGCCCGCATACGCGACTACTGGCTTTTTGGCGCGCAGATTTTTAACCGCGAGGTGCAGCTCGACGCTAGGCGCCAGCGCGCCGCCCGGGCTATCGATGTAGAGCAGTACGCCCTTGATGCTACCGTCCTTGCGCGCGGCTTCGATCTTTTCTAGCGCTTCGCCAGCGTCCATGATCGCGCCTGAGAGGTTGATTTGCGTTAGGTTGGGCGGATTTACGCTCTCGCCTTTGCCGCTAAAAAATATCAAAAATACGATGAGTAAAAAGAGCATCGCCTTAAAATAGGTGTTTATGAGCCTAAAAATCGCCGCGATCGGCGCAAAAATAAATCTTAAAAATCCCATTTTTTTCCTTTAAATTTATCGTTTTCGTGAAATTCGGGCACATTTTACCATTTAAATTTATAAATTTAGCTAGCGGGCCTGATTTGAGGGGCGGGTGTCAAATTTGAGTTTAAATTTAGCATTTTTATTTTTCCGCGCCAAGGTCTAACCCGTAAAATTTCGGCTTCAAATTTTACTCTAAATTTACTTCCGAGCCGCCAACAAATAGCCGCTCGCAGCCTTTAGCGTGTAAGATGAGCATGAGCGGTAGCTGCGCCGCGTCCGCCTGCGCAAAACCGCCGTATAGCGCGAGGTCGGCTAGTTTGCCCGTTTTTATCTCGCCCGAGTCTAAATTTAGCGCCTTTGCCGCATTTTTTGTCGATGATAGAAGCAAGATTTTAGCTAGCTCAAGCGGGTCAAATTCGGTGTGAATGAGCAAATTTGCCCGTAGCTCGTCGAGAAAATTTAAGCTCGTATTTGAGCTAAGCCCATCCGTGCCGATGTTTAAGCTCATACCCGCATCCAGCGCGGCGCGTAAATTTAGCGTGCGTTTGCTAAGCAGCCTGTTTGAAACCGCGCAGTGCGTGAGGCTGTGAAGCTCGCGGTCAAAGCCCGAAAAATCATCCGCCCAAACGCAGTGCGTAAAGAGCGTGCGAATGCCCGCAAACATCGCTATAAACGAACTTGGCGTATAGAGCGGACGCGCGGCGGGGTTAAATTTGCCCAGCCACTCTTTAAAGCCGCCCGTGCCGCCCTCTAGCCAGCTTTTTTCGTGACGGCTCTCCATAAAATGCGTCGAGACGACCAGCTCCCGCTTGCGAGCTAAATTTAGCGCAGCGGCGGCTAAATCAGGGTGCGTGGAGTAGGGCGAGTGCACCGAAACCGCGGGCGTAAAAAGCGAGCTTTTGCGCTCTAGAGACGCTTTAAATCGGGCGGTGAAATTTGCCAAATTTTGCTCGAGCGCAACTTCATTCGTACCTAAAATTTCGTTAAAAAACACGACCCGCCCGCCGCAGTTCGCGCACGCGTCCAAATCCCCGCCAAAGCTAGAAACCGCTCCGAAGCTCGCCACACCGCTTCTTTGCATAGTTTTTATCGCAGAGGCGATGACGGCGTCGTTTGCCGCCTGCGAGAGAGCGCCGCGAGAAGCGATAACGGAGCTAAGCCACTCTAAAAAATCGCCGTAAACGAGGCTGGTTTTGTTCGCGCTAAACTCCAGGTGCACGTGTGGATTGATAAAAGCCGGCGCCAAAACGGCGTCCGGATACTCGAAAAACTGCGCGTTAGGGTATCTTTTGCGCAGCTGCTCAGCCTCGCCAACGGCCTCGATACGTTCATCAAAGGCAACCGCCCCGTCCTCTAAAACAGTAAAATTTTCGTCGCATAGCATTGTAAATTTTGGTTTAACGATGATCATTTTTTAAGCTCCTATTTTTCGTGATTGTAGCGAAAATTTAGCTTAAAAAATGTATAATCAAGGCTAAATTTAAATCTTTTAAAAGGCTAAAAATGGAAACAAAATCTAAACTAATGGTCATCCAAGGCCCGAATATCAACATGCTGGGCACGCGCGAGCCTGATATCTACGGCTCGATGAAGATGGAGGATATCCACGCGCAGATGAAGCTTTTTGCCGAGCAAAACGGTATCGAAATCGAGTTTTTTCAGAGTAATTTCGAGGGCGAGCTAGTGGATAAGATCCAAGAGTGCTTCGGCGAATTTGACGGCATCATCATAAATCCGGCCGCATACACGCACACATCTATCGCGATCCGCGACGCTATCGCAGCCGTCGGACTCCCGGTCATCGAGGTGCATATCAGCAACATCCACCGCCGCGAAGAATTCCGCCAAAAAAGCCTCATAGCGCCGGTAACCGCGGGACAGATCGTTGGTTTTGGACCTGTGGGCTATCACCTAGCCATGATCGCGATTTTACAAATTTTCGAGCAGATAAAAGCTCTAAGGGCCGCTAGAGAAAAAGCGGAGTAAGATAGGGCGAAGTTGAAAAATTTTATCCTAAAGGACGAAAACGCCGTTTATCACGAGTGCGGATACAGCTGCGACAACGCAATATTTTTGAGCCTTGCGGGGCGCAAATTTTTCCTCACCGATGCGCGTTATAGCATCGAGGCGCGCGAGCTTTGCAAAGATATCGAAGTGATCGAGGTCGAGCGAAATTTGATAAAAGACGCGCGGCTGTTTTTGCGAAA
>CAUQHH010000162.1:0-3809 GCA_963517705.1 uncultured Campylobacter sp. | reverse complement strand
TTTGCGTGCGACTTTAGTAGACCGCTCTCAAATACGCTGTTTTTGACCTCCATACCGTTTGCTTTGATTAGGTTCAAAGCCTCGTTATACTTTTCTTCTACCTTGTTTGCGTTAAATTTTAGCCCGCCAAAAACCACGCCGGCTATAATCACCAATACAATGAGTAACTTTTTCATTCCGACCTTCCTTTCTTTTTTGTTGCTTGTTGTAGATATACCCAGATGAGAGTCAGTAGCGAAAACATCGCAACCGGCATCAGCCAGCCGTTTTCGCCCATAAAATCCCACGCTCGCTCAAACGCCTCACCCGCCCAAAAGCTACCAAGCCCGAGCAAAATCGCCCAAGCTACCGCGCTAACAACGTTTATGACGCTAAATTTAGCAAACGAATACTTCGTAAGTCCGATAGCAAGCGGGATGAGAGTCTTTAGTCCGTAGATAAATTTTTTGAAAAATATTATTTTATTTCCATGCTGCTTGAATAAAATTTGAGAGAAGGCAAGCTTTCGTTTGTGCCTAGCCAGATACGGCATCACGGCAGCGCGGTTATACCTGCTGACGTAAAAAAGCAGCGTATCGCCGATAGCGTTGGCTGCAGCTGCCAGTACGATACTCACGGTTATGTCCATCTTGCCTAGATGAGCTAGCACGCCGGCCGCGATGATAGCCACCATGCCTCCTCCAAGCGAATATAAAAACACTATCACGTACCCGTAGGTCGATAGCGAGGTTAGCATCTCTTGCAAATTTGGCCTTTAGTATTTTGAGATAGCGCCCATTAGCGCGTTATATCCGTAGCTATCCATCCTTAGAGGCGCGTCGTTAGTTTTAGCCAGCACCGCTCCGCCAAAGCTCGCTCCCGCGAAAAACCCGTCGTTGTCAGTATATGCGTAGATGTCGCTCGTAAAGCTAAAATCGCTCACTCTGCCGTAAAATTTGCCCGTATCGGCAAATGCAAACGATGCGTCGGCGTTTATCGTGATTTTGGCGTCTTTTATGTCGGCCACCAGGCTATCTTTTAGGATAAATAGCACGAGCGAGCTATTTTCATAGCCAACTTGTAGCCCGATACTGCCGCCGCTGATATCCACGACCATCATTTCGCTTGGCGCATACGGGTTTCCAACAAGCATCACGCCTTTACCGTGCATGCCGCCCAGTACGAAGCCGACTTTAGTAATGCTCGGAAAAACGACGACCGCTTTTGCGTTTTGAAGCAAAGCCTTAACCGGTACGTCCGAGTTTTTACGCATCGTCGTCGTAAAAGAATTTGATGCGTTTAGCACGAGCTCGTCATTTGCGCCGAGCGCTAAAACGCAAAAAATCGCTAGTAATTTTTTTTTCATCTTTTACCTAAATTTGACCTATTTCGCCATTTCTACGGCTCTAGTTTCGCGGATCACGTTTACTTTGATCTCGCCCGGATACTGCACCTTGCTCTCGATCTCTGCGGCAATCTCTTTAGCTACGAGCACCGCTTCGTCGTCGTTTATGAGCTTTGCGTTTGCGATGACGCGGATCTCGCGACCGGCGTTTATCGCATATGCTTGTTTGATGCCTTCTTTGCTTTTTGCGATGTTTTCTATCTCTTCTACGCGTTTTAGGAAGCTTTCAAGCACCTCTCTGCGCGCTCCCGGGCGAGCCGCGCTTAGAGCGTCCGCAGCGCAAACAGCGGCGCTTTCTACGCTAGTTGCCTCCTCGTGTCCGTGGTGGGCGTAGATGGCGTTTATGACGACCGGATGTTCTTTGTAACGTTTGCAGATTTCAGCACCCAGATCGACGTGACTACCCTCAAATTCATGCGTCAAGGCCTTGCCGATATCGTGCAGCAAGCCTGCTCTTTTGGCTAGCTTTTCGTCCCCGCCCGTTTCAGCAGCGATGATGCCAGCAAGATGCGCTACCTCGAGGCTGTGCGCTAGGGCGTTTTGTCCGTAGCTGGCTCTAAATTTTAGCTTGCCGATTAGCTTCATTATCTCGGGATGAATTTTGCTAAGGCCTAGGTCGATGACAATATTTTCGCCCTCCTCTAGGATTGATGCTTCAAATTCTTCGCATACTTTTTTGTGCAGATCTTCTATCCTTGCCGGCTGTATGCGTCCGTCTTGCACCAAAAGCTCTATCACGCGCGTCGCGATCGCCCTTCGGTAGAGATTAAAGCTGCTTAACGTGATAGCGTGAGGCATATCGTCGATGATGATATCTACGCCAAGCACCATTTCCAGGGTCTTGATATTACGCCCCTCTTTGCCGATTATGCGGCCTTTTAACTCATCGTTTTTGATATCCACGACGTTTATCAGGCGCTCAGCGGCAAACTCTCCCGCAAACCTCGACGTAGCCTGCGCTAGGATGTAGTTAACCCGCTTTTTGGCCTCGCGTTTAGCCTCCTCCTCGTGTTTTCGCACGATGTGAGCGATCTCAGCACGGCTTTTTTCCTCTACTTTTTTTAGCACCTCTTCGCGCGCCTCTTCTTGCGTTAGGCCGGCGGCGTGTTCGAGTACTTTTAGCGCCTCTTGCAGTTTGGCTTGATAGCTTGCTTTTAGCCCAAGCCCTTCCTCGTACATGCTTTTTGCTTCGTTTCGAGATTTTTCAAGCTCGGCCCTGCTTTCGTTTAAAATTTCTTGCTCGTTTAGCAGGGTTTGCTCTTTTTTACCGATTTCTTCAAATTTTTGCGTGTACTCTTTTTGCAGTTTTACGGTTTTATCGTCGTATTTTTTCTTGGCTTCAAATTCAGCCTCTTGGACTTGGATTTTAGCGTCTTTTAGCGTGCGCTCAGCCTCAAATTCTATCGCTTTGGCCTTTGCTTTTGCCTGTTCTAAAAATATATTGTAGTTTGCGTCGTTGATTTTTTTAGCGATGAGATAGCCTACGCCAGCGCCCGCCGCACCTGCTCCTAAGCCGATTAAAATATCTATCATAGATTCCTCTTTTTACGTAAATTTTGCTCGGGGTCAGGTAAAAATCACAAGCGGCGTCGTGATCTTCGGATATGATTTCATTAGTAAAATTGTCTAAAATTTCAACGAATATCAAGGTAGGTCGGTAAGGCAAATTTGCAAAAAATCTATCGTAAAAACCTTTACCGTGACCTATACGCGCCATATTTCCGTCCACCCCGAGAGTCGGAACTATAGCTACGTCTATACGCTTTTTAAATATCTTGGTACTTAGCGGCTCTTTTACGCCAAATTTCGTCCGAGATACAAGCGGTAGCCTGGATTTTACCATTTCTAAACTAATACCAAGCATAAACGGAGCGAAAATTTCATACTTTTTGGCTAGCTCGCGTTTCAAAATATAAAAATTGGGCTCATAAGGAAGGGGATTAAATATCAAAATCCGTTTGGCTTTAAGCTCGGTTAGCAAATTTAAAAGCGGCTTAAACATCTTATAGTGTTTCGCTCGCGCCGAAATTTTAGCCTCTTTTTTTAAAATCCGTTTGGCGTCTCGCCTAAAATCTTCTTTTGTCAAATTTAACGCTCGTTTCATAAATTTTATGTATAATTTCTTCCAAATTTCAAAATAGGAAAAATATGAAAAAAACTCTTCTGATTATACCATTTTTAGCTCTATTTTTAGGCGGCTGCGGCGATGAAAACAAAAGCGAAGCAAGCCAGACTAATACAAGCGAAGCAAGCCAGAGCGTTTCCGTTCCGAGTCAAAGCGCAAGCCTAGAAGCGCCTTTTGATCTAACGCTAATGGACGAGAGCAAGATGACGCTGCAAAAATTCGACAAAGGCTTTAAAGTCGAAGGAAACGACGAGGCGATTTTGTTTAACTTTTTCGCCACTTGGTGTCCGCCGTGCAAGG
>CAUQHH010000161.1:0-3821 GCA_963517705.1 uncultured Campylobacter sp. | reverse complement strand
TTTTCAACTACTCCAGCGCGTCTAGCCTTGATAGCTTCCCATGCGTCGCGAGCTACGGTACTCTCCATGCCTGTACCTACGATAGGGGCGGACGAGCGAAGTAGCGGTACCGCTTGGCGTTGCATGTTTGATCCCATTAGAGCGCGGTTGGCATCGTCGTGCTCCAAAAACGGAATAAGCGACGCCGCAACGCCGGCTATCATACCAGAGCAAAGGTCGATAAGCTTAACGTCCTCGCGTTTAGCCAGTATCATCTCGCCGTCTTGTCTAGCCTCGATCAAGTCCTCTACTATATAGCCGCTTTCATCAAGCGCAGTAGAGGCCGGAGCGATAACCAAATTTTCCTCTTGAGTTGCCGTTAGATAAACGATCTCGTCAGTTACTTTGCCGTCTACGACTTTTTTATACGGTGCTTCGACGAAGCCGAGATTATTTACCTTCGCGTAAGTAGAAAGCGTGTTGATAAGGCCGATGTTTTGACCTTCCGGGGTCTCTACCGGGCAAATTCTACCGTAGTGAGTCGGATGAACGTCGCGCACCTCAAAGCCGGCTCTATCTTTTACGAGACCGCCCTCGCCCAGCGCCGAAAGTCTGCGCTTATGCGTAACTTCGCTAAGCGGGTTAGTCTGATCCATAAACTGGCTCAACTGACCGCCGGTGAAAAATTCCATTATAGTCGTGGTTATCATTTTTGGATTAACCAAATCGTAAGGCATAATCTCCTCAGTATTACCCAGCGTCGTAAATTTATCCCTGATAGCCTTTTGCATTTTTACAAAGCCTAGATGAAGCTCGTTTGCCAAAAGCTCGCCGATAGAGCGGATACGACGGTTGCCGAGGTGATCGCGGTCGTCGATATGTCCTTGTCCGTTTTTGACCTTTATCAAATATTTTGCCGTTTTTATAATGTCTTCATTGGTCAAAACCGTTACGTATTCAGGTACTTCAAGTGCCAGCTTGTGGTTCATTTTCATACGGCCAACACCCGTCAAATCATATCTTTCAGGATTAAAGAATAGATCGTTTACGAAAGCGCGAGCAGCATCTTTAACGACCGGTTCGCCTGGACGCATAACTTTATAAATTCTTATCGCCGCAAGATCGTTTTCGTCATCAACATTTTCGGTTTGACGTAGTAGTTTTAGCGTCTCGTTATCGGCGATAAATGAATTTATGATAGCGTCGTCCACGCCTGCTGCTAGGTCGTTTGCTATCTCGATACTCTCTTGATCAGCCAAAATTTTAACCAATTTATTTTCATCAAGCTGTGCAAGAGTATCATAAAGCACTTCACCGCTGTTTTTGTCAATAACCGGGTGAGCCAAAAACCTATTTACCAAAATTTCAGTCGGATATTCGACAAATTTGACGCCGTCAGCGATGATCTTATCAGCCTTTTTCTTGGTTAGTCTTTTTCCGGCCTCGTGTAAAACATTGCCTTCTTCGTCTTTTATGTCGTATTCAACCCTGCCCTGATAATCATCTGGGTTAAATGGCGTCAAAAATTTATTATCTTTTATTGTTAAAGTTTGTATAGGATAAAATAACTTGATAATATCTTGTTTTTTATATCCAAGCGCCCTAAATAGGATAGTTACCGGCACTTTTCTGCGCTTGTTGATACGCACATAAAGTACGTCTTTTGTGTCGTATTCAAAATATAGCCAGCTACCGCGGTCAGGAATGATTTGAGCCGTATAAATAAGCTTATTTACGACTGTCGGGCTTTCCTCTTCTTTAAAGATAACGCCGGGACTTCTGTGAAGCTGATTAACCACGACACGCTCGACGCCATTAATAATAAATGAAATTCTATCCGTCATCAAAGGAATTTCGCGAACGAAAATTTCCTGCTCTTTTATATCTTTTATACCGATCTTCTCGCCTGTTTTTTCATCTCTCTCGTGAACGATCAGCCTTATTTTCATTTTTAAATTTACAGAATAAGTAAGCCCACGCTCCATGCACTCTCTGATCGTATATTTTGGTTTTCCGATTTCAGAGCTTACGTATTCCAAGCTTAAGCGGTTTTGCGGATCATGTATAGGAAATATTGATTTGAAAACTTTTTCTATACCGCTTTCGCCTTGATTTTTATCTACGTTTAAAAACTGGTCAAAACTCTTTTTTTGTAATTGTAGTAGGTTAGGAACATCGATCTCTTTGGCAACATTTGAAAAATCAACCCTAAGACGATTTCCTGAGTATAAACTATTTAGCATATTCTACCTCATGGTATAAGTTTGAAAGAAAGTAAATAACCGCACGTCTGCGGCATCTTTGCAAAAATTAAATAAGGAGGCGTCGCCTCCTTTGTAAAAATAAGTGAAATTATTTAAGTTCGACTTTAGCGCCAGCTTCTTCAAGCTCTTTTTTAGCTGCTTCAGCCTCGTCTTTGCTAACGCCCTCTTTGATAACGGAAGGAGTTTGCTCGACTGCGTCTTTAGCCTCTTTAAGGCCAAGACCTGTAAGAGCGCGAACAACTTTAATAACGTTGATTTTCTTGTCGCCGCCGTCAACTAGAACAACGTTAAATTCTGTTTTCTCTTCAGCTGCATCGGCTGCGCCGCCTGCTGCTGCGCCGCCTGCTACCATTACTGGAGCAGCGCTTACGCCAAATTTCTCTTCAAATTCTTTTACTAGTTCGCTTAGCTCTAATACTGAAAGATTAGAGATAAATTCTAATACATCCTCTTTAGTAATTGCCATTTTTTATCCTTTTATATTATGCTGATTTTTCTTTTTTTTCTTTAAGCGCATTTAGTCCAATAGTGAAATTTTGGATAGGCGCATTCCAAACTTGCAAAAGCATAGCAAGCAACTCATCACGGCTAGGCATCTTAGATAGAGCCTTAACCTTCTCAATGCTTGCAACTTCACCGTCAATATGAGCGGTTTTGATTTTGAATAGTTCGTTGTTGGTCTCTTCAAATTTAGCCGCAACCTTAGTAGCTGAAAGCTGATCGCCCCAGATAAAGATATTTGTATCTTTTAAGACCATACCAGACTTTTCAACGTTATTAAGAGCGATATTTGCAAGAGTATTTTTTACGATTTGAACTTTTACGTTTAAAACTCTAGCCGCATCTCTTAATGCTTCTAGTTTTTTAGTGCTAAGACCGCGATAATCGCAAACTATAATCGCTTCATTTTCTTTAAATTCGGCTTCAAGTTTACTGATTATTTCAGATTTTTCGTTTCTCGTCATCTAGTTTTTCTCCTTTCCGACTAGTGATTTCAAGCAGAGCGGCATAAAAGCACGATTAAGCAAAAGCCTCTGCTATCTCCAATCTAAGATAAAAATTATTAGCTAAATTAGCGTAGATCCATAAGCTCTTGAGTCTCAAGTAAAACAGAAGGGCTCATAGTTAATGATAAAGCAGCACTCTTAATATATCTACCTTTTGCTGCCGCAGGTTTTTGTCTATTTATCGCTTTGATAAGAGTTGAAATGTTATCGTTTAATTGCTCTTTTGAAAAGCTAACTTTACCAAGGCCAGCGTGTATATTTCCTTGCTTATCTACGCGGAAATTAACTTGACCGCTTTTTGCGTTATTAACCGCTTGAGCTACATCCATAGTAACAGTGCCTGTTTTTGGGTTTGGCATAAGACCTTTTGGTCCCAAAATTCGTCCTACTTTACCAACTAGTCCCATTAAATTTGGAGTAGCAATAAGAACGTCGAAATTCATAATTCCTTTTTGGATATCTTCAACAAGTTCATCACTACCGACAATATCGGAGCCAGCAGCTTATGCTTCGTCAGCTTTCGCATCTTTTGCTATAACAGCCACACCAACGGTTTTGCCGGTTCCTGCAG
>CAUQHH010000160.1:0-3979 GCA_963517705.1 uncultured Campylobacter sp. | reverse complement strand
CCGCGCTTGACATCCAGACGCTAAACGACGAGGCGCTAAAGGGCACCTATGAGGCCACGGCGATTAGCTTCGCGCTATATCCGCTCATCTGCGAGGAGTACGCGCTTTTGCGTACGGCAGTGAGCTTCGGCGAGGGCTACGGACCGAAGCTCGTTAAGAAAAAGGGTGCGGTTTTAAAGCGAAATTTCAAAGTCGCGCTCAGTGGCAAACACACGACAAACGCCCTGCTTTTTCGCATGGCATACCCGCAGGCGCGCATAGTTTATAAAAATTTTCTCGAGATCGAGGGCGCGGTTTTAAGCGGTGAAGTGGACGCTGGCGTGTTGATACACGAAAGTATTTTGGACTTTTCGGACGAGCTTTGCGTGGAGCGCGAGATCTGGGACATCTGGAGCGAGCTAGCGGGCGAAAATCTGCCGCTGCCGCTGGGAGGCATGGCGGTTCGCCGCAGCTTGCCGATAACGGATGCCATAGAGTGCGAGCGCGTGCTAACGGAGGGCGTGCGTATCGCTACCGCGCACAAGCCCTTTTTATCGCACATGCTTCTCGAGCGAAATTTGATCCGCGTCGATAAAGAAAAGCTAAAAACCTATCTAAATCTCTACGCAAATGGTAACTCCATCTCGATGAACGAAACGCAGCTAAAGGCGGTAAATAAGCTCTTTGCGCTTGGCTACGAGCGTGGATTTTATCCGCTGCTGATCAAGGCCGAAAACTACCTCGTACCGACCGAGTACAACGATATAAGGTTTAGCTAATGCAATCAACTCTCATAGAACTCGGCATCGAAACCTTTAAGATCGCGCTATATCTGAGCTTCCCGATGCTGCTCGCCGGCCTATCGGCGGGGCTTATCATCAGTATATTTCAGGCTACGACGCAGATAAACGAGATGACGCTAAGCTTCGTGCCAAAGATCATCCTCGTCGTTGTCGTGATTATATTTTTGATGCCGTGGATGGTCTCGATGATGGTCGATTTCACGACGCGTATGATAGAGTTTATCCCGAATTTCGTGCAATGACGCAGCTTATAGATTTTTCCAAATTTAGCTCGGTGCGAGTGGGCGGCGTGCATGAGGTTGCAGTGCTAGAGAGCGTAGAGGACGCGCTAAAGCCGGAATTTGTTGGGCGCATGATGATAGGCGGCGCAAACAACCTACTCGTCTCGCCAAACCCGCCCCCGATGATGATGCTAGGCGGCGCGTTTGATTATATAAATTTGAACTGTGACGTGCTTAGTATCGGCGCTGCGACGAAGTCGGGCAAAATTTACAACTTCGCCAAAAAGCACAACATCGGCGGATTTGAGTTTTTGCAAAATATACCTGGTACGCTTGGCGGGCTAATCAAAATGAACGCTGGGCTTTGCGGCGTTAGTATCAGCGACGACCTGCTCGCAGTGCGGCTAGGACGCGGCTGGGTAGAGCGCGAGAGGATAAGCTTTAGCTACCGCAAAAGCGGGATAGATGAGCCGATTTTCGGCGCCGAGTTTAAAATTTCGCGCGAATTTGACGCGGCTCTTGCGGCGGACTTTGCCGCTAAGCGCGCAAATCAACCAAAGGGCGCTAGCTTTGGTAGCTGTTTTGTTAATCCGCCCGGAGACTACGCAGGCAGGCTGATCGAGGCCGTGGGGCTAAAAGGCTACGCGATAGGCGGGGCTAAATTTAGCCAGCAGCACGCGAATTTCATCATAAATTTTAACGCCGCGACCTTCGCGGACGTGACCGGACTCATAAATTTAGCCCGCGAGCGCGTTTTGGAGCAGTTTGGCGTCGAGCTAAAAACCGAAGTGGTCGTGATTTAGGTTAAAAACATAGCAAAGAGGCTATAATGCCTAAGATTACTCGCAAGGAGGGTCTTATGAAAAAGCTAGCTTTAGCCATGTTTTTAGCATTTTGTTGCCTGTCGGTAGCGCAGGCCGGGCCAAATCACAACAACGGATTAGCGGCAAAATCCAAAGGCCAGTGGAAGGACGCGGAGAACTACTTTAAGCTAGGTTGCTATACGGAAAAGGTCGATTCCTCTTGCAAGGAGCTCGGGCAGCTTTATGAGTTTGGCAAGGGTTCTGACGTCAAAAAAGACTCCGAACGCGCAAAGCAGGCCTATGAGAAATGCTGCGAGATATCGTTGGCAAGAGAAGCGACTGCTGCGACAAAGTAAAAGACAAAACGGCCGTAAGCGCTGAAAAAGGTTGCGAAAACAACGACGCGGCGGCCTGCATAGACTACGCTTATGAAAAACAAGACGTCAAATACTACCAAAAAGCTTGCGATCTGAGCTCAAATTTAGGATGTCTATGGACGGGCTACTCGTACACCGAGGGCAAAAACGGCGCCGAGCACGATCCTAAAAAGGGCTTTGAGATATTTTCAAAACTTTGCGATAGCGGCTACGACGACGGTTGTAAATTTGTAGCGATGGGCCACAGAGACGGCAAAGGCGTGGAGAAAAATATAGACAAAGCCGTCGAAATCCTAAGCCAAATTTGCCAAGGCGAAAGGTTTGACGGATGCGCGAAGCTAGGCGAAATCTACCAAGACGATACCTACGGCAAAAAAGACGAAGCAAAAGCGTACGAGTACTATCTCCTAGCCTTTACAAAAAAAGAGCATGAAGCCTCCGGAAAATACGTAAAAGATAAAGACAACGCCGCAAAAGCTTGCGAAGCAAAGATCGCGCTAGGATGCGAATACGCAGGCTCTGCGCACTATCAAGAGAAGCAATTTGCCAAAGCCGCGGAGTATTTTGACAAAGGCTGCGAGCAAGGCCTAGTCGAGTCTTGCCTGTTTGCGGGCTACACCTACTACATGCCGCCGGCTGCAAGCGGAGTCGAAAAAGATCTTGAAAAGGCCAAAATTTACTTCAAAAAAGGCTGCGACCTAGGCTCGGATCAGTGTTGCAGCACTCTAGAAAATATCAAATAAACCTCGGGCGCAAATTTAACCGTTTGCGCCTAAATTTATCTTTCAGGCTCCATAAATCTACGAGTCAAATTTAACCAGTGCTTTGTATATTTAAGCACGCTCGCGAGACAAATTTGACGGTCAAATTTAGCGCCAAACTCTAGCTCAGATAATAACCCACCAAAGCCGCGGCGGCAACGAGGATAGTAAGCGCGGCCGTTAGTTTATACAGCCGCAAAGCTCCCGTGCAACGACTTTTCATATCGCGGATTTTAGGCGGTTTGCTAGTTAAATTTAGCTCTAAAAGCGCCGCGTCAAATTTGCCGCATTCTAGCCTCCCCTCCGCAAAATCTCTAAAAATCAGCGTATCAAAAAGCAGCCTAACGTGCAGATAAAATAGAGCCGCAAAAGCCGCCAAAAAGCCCGCAATAACGGCAAAATTTGCAAAAATGCGAAGGCAGACAGCTAGCTGAAGTAAATTTAACAAGAAAAATAGCCTATGCGTCGCTAAAAATCTAGCCGCAACCAGCGCTAAGACTCTATCGTCCGTCCTTTGGCGGCATTCGCGCTCCCCGTCTTGCGCCGCTTTTTCGTTTTGCTCCGCATTCGTCATTTTCCCTCCTCATTTTGGGCGTTTGCCTTTGGTTAAATTCCCGTTCGTTTTCACCGAGAATTTTGCAATGCCGCTTGTTTCTAGCTTGCAGATTTTTTAAATTTGATCCCTTAAACCGGACTTGATCAAATTTAGCATGCGCCTATTTCGCGCTTAAATTTGCCGCACTTGCTTTTGCGAATTTAGCCGTCTTTAATCCGCTTTCGAATTCGCGGGCTTCTGCGGCTAGCTGCATTATCCGCTCCCGTAGCGAGCTAGCGACGGCGATCTTTTCGCGGTGAGATTTTAGTAAATTTAGCGCCTCGTCAAATCCTAGCCCCGCGTAAATCACCATCCAAGCAAGCAGCACCGACGCGCTCCTACCGTAGCCCAGCGCGCAGCAGACCAGCACCTTTTTGCCGTTCTCGGCGGCTCGTTCGTTTGAGTTAGCGAAAATTTGTCCCGCCTCGGCGATCTTACTT
>CAUQHH010000159.1:0-4033 GCA_963517705.1 uncultured Campylobacter sp. | reverse complement strand
GCATGCTCGTATTTCGCGGGATGCAAAAACTAATTGAACAAAAAAAGGACATTTTATGCTAACGGTTGCTTTGCCAAAAGGCCGCATCGCCGACGAAACGCTCGCGATTTTTAGGAAAATTTTTCAAAGCTCGTTTGAGTTTGAGGATAGAAAACTACTGATGAGCGAGGGCGATTTTAAATTTCTAATGGTTCGCAACCAAGACATCCCGACCTACGTCGTAAACGGCGCTGCAGATATCGGCGTGGTGGGCCTTGACGTACTTGAAGAGCACCGTCCAGACGTCGTGCACCTACTTGATCTAAAGATCGGTAAATGCCGCGTCTGTGTGGGTATCAAAGATGGTGAGGAGTTAAATTTAAACGCTCCAGAGCTAAAGATCGCCACTAAAATGCCGCACATATCGCGCAACTACTTCGCCGCAAAAGCCACCGCGCTAAAGATCATCAAACTATACGGCTCGATCGAGTTAGCACCGCTGGTCGGGCTAGCCGACGCAATCGTGGACGTCGTTGAAACTGGCACTACAATGAAACAAAACGGGCTCAGAGTCGCCGAGACCATCATGCACAGCTCCGCTCACCTCATCGCAAATAAAAATAGCTTTATCATCAAAAAAGACGAAATTTTATCGCTTTACGAAAAAATCAAAGCGCAAATTTAAGCCAAATTTGTAAGTCGAATTAACCTGCGTCTTTACGATGCAGGCCGCTAAATTTAGCTTTTTTATTTCTGTAAAAAATATCTTGAAATTTGATAGTTTATAATCACAATACTCGGCGATCAATCTTGATAAAATTTAAACCATACAAAGCTCGCAAACCAAACTACAAAAACCAATTATACTTATTTTTGGGCGCATGGACAAATCTTATCCTTGCGCGATATGATGCTTTTTTCGCAATCAAACAGGAATCGCCAAAACCCAATAAAAAGTCAAATTTGACGCCGTTGTCGCAAAAACAAAAGTCTAAACCAAACTTAGAACAAAAAAAGAAGGCATTGATCCGTGAATAATTACAAAAGTTAATGAAGCAGGCCCTAAAGCGCGTAAATTCGGCAATTATCTCAACGAGATTTAATTTTATAAAGCTTTACTTGGTAGTTTGTTTACAAAAACCGGTCCGCTTTAAAATTTCCGCAAGAGGCATTATTGTTTTTATTAAAAGTTAAAATGATGTAAAAATCGGCGATAATTCATCAAAAAATCAAGGCTAATTTACAAGACGGCAAAAGATTAAAGCCTCCGACAAAATAGCGTCGCAGTTAAATTTTAATCCTCGTAAAGGCTGTCTCTAGGCTCACCCAGATAAAAACCCTGAAACTCGTCCACGCCAAGCTCTACGCATGTATCAAACACCTCTTTTGAGCGGACAAATTCGGCTATTACCGTGATATCAAGCTTTTTAGCAAAGGCGATGATGGCGCCTGCTATAGCGCGAGAGTCCTCGCTCGTGTCGATATTTTTTATAATGGAGCCGTCGATTTTTATGTAATCGGGCTTTAGTTTTAGGATGTAGGAGAAGTTGCTATATCCAGAGCCAAAGTCGTCTATCGCTATCTTTACGCCCATCCTGCGCACGCGCTCGATAAATGTTCCTATGCGCTCGATATTTTCGACGTTTTCATCCTCTAGTATTTCAAATATCACGCGCCCCGCGACTTTATATTTATTTAATTTTTCTATGATAAACACGCTCACGTCGCCGTCGGTCATATCTCGTCCCGATAAATTTACCGAGATTACGGCATCGGATCTATCTGCGATTAGTTTAAAGCTTTTTTCGATCAGCATTTTTTCGATATCGGTATAGCGCTTGATGCGCTTTGAAACCTCCAAAAATACGCTTGGAGATATGATTTCGTTACTGTTTTGGATGCGGATTAGCGTTTCGTGCTTTACGATTTGCTTTTCTTTATTAAATATCGGTTGATAAAACGGCACGATCCTATCGTTTATGATGGCGTTTCGTATCATGTTTGATCGCATGATTTGCTCCGCGTATTGCGGCGTGTCGTCGATGTTTTTAAAGTAGCAAAAATAGTCCTTTCCGCTTTGTTTAGCAAACTCAAGCGCCACCATCGCCTTTTTAAACGTATCGGTCTCATCTAGCGCAAAGCCCACCGTGCAGTGTATCTCTATCTCGCTTTGTTCGCCGTCAAGTGCGGTGATATCGACGACTAGGCCTTTGATATTATCCAAAAGCTCGGTAGCTAAATCCTCATACCTATCGATAAAAAACGCTGCATCCTCGATAAACGCAAACTGATCCGGCCCCACTCGATAAACCGTCATATTATTATCATCTGCGAATTTTTGCGAAATTTGCGTCATTCGTACTAAAATTCTGTCGCAAACTGCAGTACCGAAGTAGTTATTCATTTTTCTAAATTCGTCGATATCCACAATGATGATTTTAGGGCTTTTCATCGCCTCCAGATCACGCTCCAGAGCTGTTTTATTAGGCAAACCCGTAAGAGAATCTCTATAAAGCCGCTTTTGCATCTCGGCATTATTGGCTACGAGCTTGGCATTAGTTTTCATTAGGGAGACTTGATTATTTCTTATACTTCTATAAAAAAGCAAATATTGAAAAATACAAATAAGCACCATTACGCTCGTTACGATAAAGGTATTTTTCATATTTACGATAAACCACTGCGTAAAAAGCGGATCGTTAAATCCCGAAATTTTAACGCCCTGAACCATATTGTAGCCTATTATCGCGCCGTCTATATTTTTAAAATAGCAAATCTCGGCTTTGTTATCTGGAATTAGTTTTATACTTTTATAAGCGCCGTTGCGAGCTAGTTGCGCATGCGCATTAGCGTCCATACCGCAAAATTTATATGGCAAATTTTCTCCGATCAAACTTGGCTGTTGCGAACTAGCTAGGATAATGAGTTCGTTTTTTTCGCCTGTTTGCTTCACCATCCCCGACGGGATAGACTTTGCTAATTCGCTATACCTTTGAAACTCCTCTATATCACGCTTTGCGACGTCTTTATAAATCATTTGCAATATATTCATATAGGACTCCACCTTGCTCTGTATATCGATGTTTGAGATATAGTTGGAGGAGTCTTGTAGCTTTTTATAAAATATAAAACTCATCGCCAGACACGAGCAGATCACGAGCACGGCGATCGGTAGGACGATGAACTGCGTCATCGATTTTTTAAAATCCAAATTTTGCATTAAACTTCTTTAAAAAAATTACTCTCATTTTATCATTATTTACTTAAGTTAATTATAAAAGCTAAATTTTATAAAAATAGTTTATAAAGTAAAAAGAAAGCAAACCCCAGCAAAATGAGCGCACACACGTAGTTTAGCCATTTTGCGACGTTTTGCGAGATAAATTTGGCGCTTTTATGCACGGCAAACGGCATAGAAACGATCCAGATAAATATCGCCGCGACTAGCCCCGCCACGACCGCGCCCGCGTTTTCAAAGCTTTTGGCAAAGCCGGCCACGCTAAGCCAAAATCCGACGGTGTACGGATTTGCAAGCGTGACGAAAAGGCCTTTTGCGTAGTTTTTGCTAAATTTGACCTCTGCGCCACGAACGTCCGCCGTTATAGGCTTGTTTGTATTTTTAAAAATGACGCAAGATATGTAGGCTAGGTAGCAAAATCCAAAAATCCCGATGACTTTTTCTACCGTTTCACCCTGCAAATACTCAAGCACGCCAAACGCTAAAAGCAACAGATACGCCACGTCCGCGCTCATAGCGCCAAGCCCGATAGCAAACGCCGCCCAAAACGACCTTACCGCAGCGCTCATTATCATCACGTTTACTGGCCCTAGCGGTACCGCCGCGCTAAAACCTAGCAGCAAGCCCTGCAAAAACGCGTTCATCATTCGTCCTTTTTTCATTTTTTGTATTTTGGATTTTACCTAAATTTGAGAGATTTTGAGGTCGTTAAATTTGACGAGAAAGGCGGATTTAATTTTTAATGAAGCGTGCAAATTTGACTTTGGATTTTTGAAATTTTATCTGCCGAGACCAGCACCTTTAAGGTGCTAAATT
>CAUQHH010000158.1:0-4034 GCA_963517705.1 uncultured Campylobacter sp. | reverse complement strand
CGATCGGACCCGAGCTCATCGAGGCCGCGGGGCTTTGCGAATACCAAAAAGTCGAAATCCTAAATGTCAATAACGGTGAGCGCTTCGCCACCTACGTGATCTGCGGCGAGAAAAGGGGCGAGATCTGCCTAAACGGCGCGGCCGCGCGCAAAGTCTGCGTCGGCGACATCGTCATCATTGTGGCCTACGCTCATATGAGCGCCAAAAAAGCGAGAGATTTCGAGCCGAAAATCGTGCAGGTAAACGCACAAAACGAGATCGTAAAATAGCATGGCGCCGCGCCTCGAGGAGCTTTTCGTCTCGCCGCAGCACTACGAAAGATACAAAGCGTGGCTGGGTAAAATAGCCT
The DNA here is from genome assembly GCA_963517705.1 of uncultured Campylobacter sp. Classification (GTDB taxonomy): domain Bacteria; phylum Campylobacterota; class Campylobacteria; order Campylobacterales; family Campylobacteraceae; genus Campylobacter_A. The sequence continues at coordinate 3,685 of CAUQHH010000158.1, read as the reverse complement.
AGTTTCGCTTCGGCTTTATGAGCGACGCAAAATGGCGCAAGCTCTTTTCGGCGATCTTTGCCGAAGGCTCGCCCGCAAGACAGTGCGAGATTTATGAAATCTTTGGCTCCTGCGTGAACGAGATCAGATTCGCCCTGCCCGCGGCAGACTACGCGCAAGGCATTTGCGACGGCTACATCTCGTAGCGCCTCAGGGCTGGCGAAAAGCCCACCCTGAAGCCTAGATAGAATACATAGAATTTGCTAAATTTTACGACTTCGCAAGCCGCGGCGCGCTACTACCGCCTGAGCGCAAAAGCCAAGACTTTGACGCTATAGCAGGCTATTTAGAGCTCTTGAGCAAGTTTGAGATGGAGTCTGGCGAGCAAAGCTTAAAAATTTACGGCTACAAACGCTAGATTTTATACTGAATTTCTTTTGACCTGGTTAAATTTGCCTTTTACGACGCCGAGTCAAATTTGCGGTAAAATTTGGGCAAAGGTACGCAGCCGTTGTTATAAAACGGATAAAATGGAGGCGCGCCGAATATTTGCCAGCGTTTGGCGTTAAATTTTACGTAGTCGACAAATTCCGCAAAATTTGACCAAATTTTGCGCCTGAATTTAAAAGGATTCGCAAAATGATAGCTATTTATTTCAGCTCCACGGGCAACACGAAGCATTGCGTAAAGAGATTTATAGAGCGTCTGGGCGGCGATATCCCCGCGGTTTCGACCGAGGACGAGACCTGTGGCGAGCTGCTAAAGCACCATGGCGACGTCATCCTTGCCTATCCAGTTTACTTTAGCGATCTGCCGCAGATCGTGCGCGAGTTTATTTGCGAAAACAGCGCAAATTTTTGCGGAAAAAACGTCTTTATCATCGCCACGATGGAGATTTTTAGCGGCGACGGAGCAGGCTGCGCGGCTAGGATATTAAAGCGAGCGGGCGCGAAGATAACGGGCGGCGTGCATGTTAGAATGCCCGCATTTATCCTCGACGTGGCGATTTTTAGCTATTCGGCGCAGAAAAACGAGCGCGTGATCAAGGAGGCAAACGCCAAGCTGCAGCGCGCCTCGGAGGCATTTGCCGCGGGTAAGCCGCCGCAAGAAGGGTTAGGCGCGCTATGCCGTATCGCGGGGCTTTTGGGGCAGCGGCTATGGATGAAGATTTGGGACAAAACGCCCTTTGCAAGGCGCAAACCAAGCCTTGATACGGCGCGCTGCAACGGGTGCGGCGAGTGCGCGAAATCCTGCCCGATGCAAAATATAAAAATCGCGCACGGCAAGGCGAGATTTGGCGAGCGCTGCACGATTTGTTATAGATGCGTGAACAAGTGCAGGCAAAAGGCGATAACGATCCTCGGCAAGGCGGAAAATCTGGAAAAGTCGGTCGCGGCGAGCTTTAAAGATATCTGACGTGCGCTCGTTTGCACGGGCTCCGACCTCGCGATAGTTTATTTTATCGCGTTTTACGTGCGGCTTTTAAATTTGCCGAGACGATCTTTTAGCCTCGTAGTTTGCCCATTATTTCAGGTAAATTTCTCAAATTTGCAAAAAAGTCCACGCTAGAAAACTACGCAGGCATTCTTGCGGGAGCCAAAACAGATCAAAACTCGCGCAGTTCACTTAAAGCAAAATTTAATCGTCAAATTTGACGGCTTTTCAGGCTCAAATTTACCCGTCCGCGCTCGTATCCGCGGCGAGTTTTAAAGGCGGGAACGAAACTTGCATTGCAGGCTTTAAATAAAGTAAATTTAGCTTAAATTGGCTAAAATAACGCGAAATTTGAAAGGATGTTTATGTTTGAGGGGATAGATTTTTCAAAAATGGGACAGATGCTCGAGGAGGCGCAAAAAAAGGCGCAAGAAATCGAGCAGGAGAGCCAAAAGCGCGAGTTTAGCGTAAAAAGCGGCGGCGGACTCATCAGCGTCAGGGCAAACGGCAAGGGCGAGGTGCTCGATATCAGCATCGACGACAGCTTGCTAGAGGACAAGGAGAGCTTGCAGATCTTGCTCATCAGCGCCGTAAACGACGTGCTAAAGATGATCGAGGACGACCGCAAAAACGCCGCGTCAAGGATGCTGGGCGGGTTTGCCGGCATGGGACTAGGGCAATGAAACGCGCAGCTTTCTCGCGCCGTTTGGACGCGGTTTTGGGGCTCGCGCGGTTAAATTTCGGCGGCGCTTTGGACGGTGCGGCTTTAAATTCGAACTCAAATTTAGCCCGCAAATTTTGCTCTCCCGTTTTTACGATTTTTATGATTTGCGCATTTGCCGCGTCGCTTAGAGCCGAGCCGCGCCCGACGCAGGATGATTTCAATGCTTGCTTCGAGAAAAACTTGCCCGCCATGGTAAACGTCGCGGGTAACGGCGGCATCGCGATCACGCCAAATCTAATCGCCGTGCCAAAAGGCGAAACTCCCATGAAAAACTACGTCAAATTTGACCCTTATCTGGGCCTCTATCTGGTCGCCTCGGACGTCAAACTCGAGCCTATGAAGATGTCTGACGATAACGCGACGAAAAAAAGCGACTGGGTCAGCGTCACGCGCGATCTAAACGTGACCGTCTACGGCCACGTAAAGTCGCAGGCGCAGGCGTTAGGCGAGCTAGACGTACTCACGTTTGACGTAAACGGGACGGGCGCCGTGCTAAGTCCGTGCTGCAAGCTGCGCGGTATCGCAGTGGGCGGGGATAAATTCGTCCCGAGCCGTTATTTACGGCACTTTGCGGCGTATAAAGACGTTTACTACGGCGACGTGGGCGCGGTTTTTGAGGAAAAAGACGGCAAACTCTACGTAAAGAGCGTCGATCCGCTCGGGCGCGGCGCGGCGCTGATGGTAGGCGATGAGATTTTGAGCGTAAACGGCGAGAAATTTGAGAGCTTGCGCGAGCTAAACGAGAGGATTTTGTTCGCCAAAAAGGGCGAGCGGCTCAAATTTGAGATCAAGCGCGGCGACGAGGTTTTGAAATTTGGCGTGGCGGTCTCTGACGATGCGGCCAAAAAAGAGCAAAAAGCGCCGACGAAAGCGGATAAAAAGGCCGTCTCTAGCGACGCAAAACCCCAGTCCATACCTCAAAGTAGCGATGCCGAGAGCGTGCAAAAGCTCTACGGCATAACCTTTGACGAGAAGCTAACGGTAAAAAGCGTCGACGCAAGCTCGGGCGCGGCCAAATTTGGCGTCAGAGTCGGCGACAAGCTGATACAAGTGGGGCAAAAGGCGGTCTCAAGCCGCAAAGAAGCTCTCAGCCTACTCGCTAAAAGCGGCGGTCAAAATTTGCTATTTAGACGCAACGGCTTTGACTTTTTTTACAATGCGCGGTAGTCGCGGGCGGCAAATTTGACGCCTTTGTGGGCTAAATTTTAGAAATTTAGCCCACATCCGGCCAGTCGGCAAAAATAAAACGGAGAATAGATGCAAAATCAAAATTTAACGGTAAAATCAAAATCTACTAGCAGCGGTCAAATTTGCGTTCAAAGCGCGGCGAAATCGTCAAATTTGAGCGAGTCACGGGCGCTGCCGAGAGGTCAAATTTTAGCTCGCAGTTCGCGTGCGAGTTTGTCTCAAAATCGCTCTCAAATTTTAAACGCGGCCAAATCTAAAGTAAACTCCGAAAACCTGGCTCAAAGCCCGAAAAATCGAGCAAATTTCATCTCGCTAAACGCAGCCAAGAGCTCATCGTTTACTTCCGGCTCAAATTTACGG
>CAUQHH010000157.1:0-4062 GCA_963517705.1 uncultured Campylobacter sp. | reverse complement strand
GCAGCAGTGCCGTATCAAGCGATCGCGCGTATAAAAAGTACGAGCCCAGCACGCTCAAAAGTCCAAAAAATAAAAACACGAAAACGTCGCCAAACCCCTTATATCCGTATGCGCCGGCTCCCACGGTGTAGCGGATCGCCGCGTATATCGACGCGCCGCCTAGCGCTAAAAATAGCAGCACGAGATAAAACCGCTCGCCGAACGCCAAAACGCTTAGCGCGAGGCTAGAAAGCGCCGAAAGCAGCGCCGTAACGACGATGACGCGCTTCATCTCGGCCACGCTCATCTGCCCCGTTTGGATCGCGCGACGCGGCCCTAGTCTGCCATCATCGTCGGTGCCCTTTACTGCATCGCCGTAGTCGTTGGCGTAGTCGCTTAGCACCTGAAACAGCAGCGTCGTAAGCAGCGCCAGCGCAAAAATATCCGCTCTAAACGCGCCAGCGCCGTATGCTGCGCCGCTGCCGAGCAGTACGCCCGAGACGCTAAGCGGCAGCGATCTAAGGCGAGCGGATGCGTAAAGAGCTTTTGCGGTTATCATTTTTTGCCTTTTGTTGATTTTTAGAGCCGAATTGGCGGCAAATTTGAGCTCAAATTTAGCACCAGAATGCAAAAAACAATATAAATTTGACCTGGATTGCAAGTAAAATTTGTAAATTAGGAGTTAAAATTTGGCAGCGGTTATCGTCGTATTAGAGTTTTAAGGTTAGTTAAATTTGCTGCCAAAGCCGTCTGTGCTTAAATTTATCAAATTTCAGTCATTTCTCGCCAAAACTCAAGCGCCATATCATCGCCGGCTTGGACGAATTTAGCGATTTCTTCCGCGAAAGGCACGGCCTTTTTGCTTAGTCGCGCGATACCGATACTAGCAAGCGCTCTAAAAAATCTCTCAAAATCGCCCGCAACGCGCCTACCGCAAAGCTCTTCGTCTCCGAGCAGCCACGCATAGATCGCACCGTCCGTGCAATCAAGCAAAAAAATCCACGGATCGCCCACGGCAAAGACTATCAAATTCGCAGGACGCGTATCGCCGTGCCACCATTTGCCGCCGTATTCGTCGGTGCTGTTTAGCCGCACGAGCTCGCCCGCGTAGTCTCCTTTGGCGCCAAAGCGTACGTTGCAAACCTCAAATTCGCCCAAGTCAAATTTACAAACCAGGCGCGAAAACGCAAGAGGAAATTTGACGCCGAGAGTTTCTTGCGCATTTTCTAGCGCCTGTATGCACGCGCTAGAGTCGCATTGCGGCGACAGTCTCATGCCTGTTATGCCCTCTTGCTCCAGAGGTAGGTAGATCTCGTCTAGCTCGCGAGCGATTTGGTCTAGCTCTAAAAACATGTCTTTGTCCGTATCTAGTTTATCTGAGATTTTTTGTTTCGGTTTTTATGATTTCGCCGTTTTCGCCGTAAAATTTCGTAGTCGCCGCGCCCGCTTTTGCGTCGGTTACGACCTCTTTTACGAGCTCGCCTTTTTCGTTAAATTCTTTTTATATTTTAACCGCTTCGTTTAGCGGCTTGCCGAGCGATAGGCGCTGGTCTATCACGCTTTTTAGCTTGCCGCTCGGGTAGAAAAACTCAAAAAGCAGCGGGTCGCCGCCTAGCTGGTATGTGCGGCTATACAGGAGTCCGCTGTCGCCTTATTTTTCAAAAGTCGTTTCCTTTTTGCCCGTTCGGACGCTAATGAATTCCTTATACGACGGTTTGCCGTCTTTGCGGTATTCGGCTATGCTATTTTCGGTAAAAAATCCCAAATTTGCGTCGAAGCGTTTGGTTTTTTGGTATAGTTTTAGCGCCTCGCCCGCGTCAAAATCCTCCAGTAGCTCCTTTTCTAGCCCGCCCCATAGGCATCTCTCGGCCGTGAACGCAGGCGCGTCTCGGTGCTCTTTCGAGTAGACTTCTAGCAGCACCCAGCGCTCGTTTTTGCGGACGGCGAACGAGATTTTTAGCTTTGTGGAGTGGTTGTCCGGGATCTTGCGCTTGTATTTCTCGTCCGCTTCGTCGATGACGTAGCGATTTAGCTGCGCGCCGCTCGCGTCTAGCTCGATGAGGTAGAGTCTGTTGCGTATTTTGCCGCTCGTCTTTTTGCTGCTCGGGCACGTATTTGCCGCCTGCTTGCAGCGAGGTCGCGTAGGTTAAAACGATAAAAAGCTTTAATAAATTTTTCATCTATCTTCCTAAATTTGACGAATTTTGCGCTTGCATTGCGGCGGCGACTTTTGCGGCGACTTTGCGTAAATTTAAAGGATCGCGCCGCGCTTGTCTGTGCGGGCAAATTTGACTTTCGTTTATGTCGTTTTTGCTGAGATTTTGCCTTGTTGGCGCCGCCTGAGTGCGGCAGCCTTTTATTTTAAAATCGCAAAGCCGATGCCGACCTTATCGGTGTGGCGGTTGTAGTCGATGAGGCTTTCGCCATATCCGGTGAAGTACTTCACGTAGCCGTAAACGCCGCTCTTGCCAAACGGAAAGAGCCACCCAAGCTCGCCCGCGCCTCGGTTGGTTTTATCAAAATGCAGGTTGTTACGCACCATCGCCGTAAAGATATGTCCGCGGTAAGGCAGAGCGAAATTTATATCCATATTGCCGATGTATTTTTCGATGTCGGGATTGTCGTCGCTGCCTTTGCTTTCCGGTATGCGCGCCCACGCTCGCGGGATCACGACTAGGCTACCGGCGTAAAGTTTGGCCTCGAGATAGACGCGGTTCCACGAGCGCGATTTCTCGCCGCCCTGACCGTTACTCTCGTGCAAAAGTCCCGCGCGCAGGTAATCAAGACTCGGCAGTGTCTCAAATCTCATCGGGACAGTCACGAAAATCTCGGGGCGATAGTTGGTCTCGCGAAACGGCGTAGAGCTCTTGGCCGTCTGCCACCACGAGCTTTGCGAGTAGCCTGCCGAGATCGTTTCGTTCATATCAAATACGTCGTAAAAAAGCGGCTTTTGCAGGCTGATTTGAAAAGCGGTCTCAAATCTGCGCCTGCCTTCAACGTCGTTAAATGCGTAGGTTGCGGGCAGGAGGTAGTTTAGGTGGTGCATTTTTAGGCCCAAAATTTCATCCACGTCGTATGCCTCGCCGCTTTCAAATTTCGCTTTCGGGCGCTCTTTGGAGGCGATCTTTTGCTCCTCTACGGGTGCGTCCGCTACGCTATCTGAGGGCGCGATCACGGAGCGCTCCATGGCGGCCGTTTCGCCGTCCTCGTCCGTAAATATCGCCTTTTTAGCCGCTAGTTTATAAAGCTGAAGGGCTCTTGTTTTGTCGCCTTCGTACTCGAGCTTTGCGGCGGCTTCGTAGAGGCGCTTGGCTTCGTCTTTTGCGGTCGGCTCGGTCAAATTTTCAGCTGCATTTTCAGGCTGGCCGATTAAATTTTGCTTCGCCGTTGCAGACTCGCCGGCTGCTGCGAAATTTAACAAAATCGCCAGTAAAACGATAATTTTTTTCATATTTTTCCTTCTTTTAAGGCTTGTTCGTAATCAGCCTGGTAGTTGATGTTAAAAAACTCGTCCGCGTTTGCGAATTTTACGATCTTGCAGCGGCAGCGGCTACGCAAAAGCCCGATCTTGTGCTCGCCCGCGGCAAAAAGCTCGCCCGCCGCGTCCGCTAAATCCCCGCTAAAAAATCCGCAAAGCGAGTGCGTATGCGACTCGTCTGCGGCGATGACCATGTCGTATTCGCCGGCAAATTTATATAGCTCTCGCGCGCACTCTTCGCTAACAAAGGGCATATCGGCCGGGACGATAAAGACGCTTTCATTTGGAAAATTTTTAAGGATACTGTAAAGAGCTAGCATCGGAGAAAAGGCTAGCTCGCTCAAATTTGACGTATCTTGCGCGGAAATTTGAGCGGAGTTTGTCGTGGTGTTTTTATCGCTTGCTGCGTTCAAATTTGACCGAGAGATCTCCTCTGCGTCGGCGTCCTTTATAAGCGGCAGAGGCGGGTCGAATTTGTCAAATTTAGAGCTAACGAATACGCGCTCGAAAATCCGCCCGAATTTATGCGCTCCGTAGTGCGTGAGCGTTGCAAATCCGCCAAAAGGCAGTAGCGTTTTGTCGCGGCCCATTCGCGAGCTTTTGCC
>CAUQHH010000156.1:0-4130 GCA_963517705.1 uncultured Campylobacter sp. | reverse complement strand
TTTCGTTATCGTTATTTTAGGTTTTTGCGTCGGCAGTAGATTTCCCCTCACGTCGCGGCCGTTTGCGCCCTCTCTTAGTTTTACGTATTCAAATATCAATTCATTTTCGTTTACGCCTAACAAGTAGCCTCTGTTTGCGTAATCCACCTTGTCGTTTTAATATGTGGATTTATTTTTATTTTTATAGTAAAAAAACAGCGCGTCGTCTGCCGACGGATTTACGTTTACGCCTGCAGTTACGACAAAGGAGTAGTCTTTGTCGATAAATTCTTTTACTCTTAAAACCGAATAAATTTTAGCGACCTCTTCTAACATCGTTTTGTTTCTGATGCCCACCAGGATGCCTACTTTTATCAACTTTTTGTAGATAAAATTTATCAGCTTTTTGTCAAATTCTTTAAAATAAACCGTGTCGGCGTTTTGCGAAACGGTGGCTAAAATTTTAGTTAAATTTTTATTCGCATTTATGGCGACATTAGGCAAAGGCGTTGGTTTTACCTGCCTCGTGTCGTAAAATTTAACCAGATAGTTTTGTTTTATGCTTTCTACTTTTTCTACGAAAAAATTATCATCGTCAAAGATGTTTAGTTTTTCCGCCGGGATTTGGCGAGGCTGGCTCTCGCCCGCCACCTTGCACTCGGTTTTGATTTCTATGATATCAAAATCTATAAATTTGCTATCGACGCCGAAGTGCTTTGCTAAATTTAATATCTCGCCGTACGGATTGGCCGTCTCAGACTCTATCTCGGCTAGGAAGTTTTGCTGCGCGTTTTGGTTTTCTGGCACGTGATACTCTCGCAATTTTTTGATTTTTAGTCGATTATCTCTAAAATTTCATTAAAAACTCTTGATTTTACGTCTTTTAAAACTAAATTTGCCTATTATTGCGCTAAAAATTTACTAGGATTTTCGTGTTTATCAAAGGCTTTTTTTCAAACAGTATCGGTATCATGGTTTCGCGAGTTTTAGGGCTCGTGCGCGACCTACTCACGGCTTCTACTTTGGGCGCGGGCATTTATAGCGACATATTTTTCATCGCGTTTAAGATACCGAATTTATTGCGCCGCATCTTTGGCGAGGGGGCCTTTGCCAACGCTTTTTTGCCAAATTTTACGAAATCAAACAAAAAATCGCTCTTTAGCGCCGAGATTTTTCTTAAATTTCTAGCCTTTATCGGCGTTCTCACGCTTTTGGTAAATTTATTCGCCCCGTTTTTTACCTCCGTTATAGCCACGGGCCTAGCGGAGAGCGACATAAACGAAGCCGTCCCGCTCGTAAAAATCAACTTCTACTACCTAGTGCTCATCTTTGCCGTTACCTTTTTAGCCTCGCTTTTGCAGTATCGCGGACACTTCGCGACGACGGCGTTTTCGACCGCTCTTCTAAATTTAGCCATGATCGGCTCTTTAGTTTTAGCTCGCGGACAGGAGCCTAAAGTCGTGGCTTATTATCTTAGTTTTGGCGTCGTAGTAGGCGGCGTTTTGCAGCTCATCGCGCACCTTATCGCACTTAAATTTAACGGAATCTCAAAACTATTTTTCGGCGGCTTAGTTAAATTTGCTCGCGGCAAAAGAGCCGATACGAAGGGCTTTTTTAGCAACTTTTTTCATGGCCTGGTCGGATCGTCCGCCATGCAGCTAAGCTCGTTTATGGATACATGGCTAGCTTCGTTTTTGGCGGCGGGATCGATCAGCTATCTTTTCTACGCTAACCGCATTTTTCAGCTACCTTTAGCGATATTTGCGATCGCGCTTTCGACGGCGCTTTTTCCTAGAATCACTCGCCAGATCAAGGCAGGGAGCGAAGCCGAAGCTCTAAAATGGATGCGAAAAAGCTTTGAAATTTTATATTTTTTGCTCTTTGCGGCGGCCATCGGCGGCATTGTTTTAGCCCAGCCTATCATCAAGCTGCTTTTTGAGCGCGGAAGCTTCACGCAGGCCGATACGGCAGCGACCGCAAGCGTTTTGGCCGCTTATATGATCGGACTTTTGCCATTTGGACTTGCTAAACTTTTTTCCCTTTGGCTTTATGCGCATTTGCAGCAAAAGCTAGCCTCTAAAATCGCCGTTATAACGCTCGTTTTCAACCTCGTTTTGGCAGTTGCGCTGATGCAAATTTACGGCGCGTTCGGACTAGCGCTTGCTAGCTCGCTGGGCGGGTTTTTGACGCTAGCTTTAAACGTTAAATTTTTTGGGATAAGAAAATTTTTAGCTATAATTGAGCCTAAAAAAATAACGCTTTTAAGCGCGGTTTTGGTTTTAGAAGCAGTGATTTTGATATTTTTAAGGAAATTTTTAGATGCAAATTTTTGATAGCGTAAAGAGAAAAAAAGTAGAATTTGAGCCTGTAAAAAGCGACTTTGTCCGTATTTACGTATGCGGGCCGACGGTTTATGACGATGCGCACTTAGGACACGCTAAAAGCGCGATTAGCTTTGATCTGCTTAGGCGCACGCTAAGCGAGCTTGGCTACAAGGTCAAATTCGTGCGAAACTACACCGATATAGACGATAAAATTTTAAAGAAAATGGCGGAAAGCGGCGAGAGTCTGGAGGCAATCACGGATAGATATATCGCAAGCTACGAGCGCGATATGAGCGCGCTTAACGTGCTTGAGCCAGACGTCAAGCCAAAAGCGACGCAGACGCTAAAAGAGATGATAGAGTACATCGAAATTTTGCTAAAAAACGGCTTTGCTTACGAGATCGCGGGCGACGGCATCTACTTTGACACCGCAAAAGACGCGGAGTATCTAAGCCTGAGCGGTAAATTTGACACCGAGGCAAACGTCGCTCGCGTCGAGTCAAATTTACAAAAAGAGGACAAAAAAGACTTCGTGCTATGGAAATTTGATGAGAAATGGTACGAAAGTCCGTTTGGCCGCGGTCGGCCCGGCTGGCACACCGAGTGCGTCGCGATGATAAAAAAGCACCTATCTAGCGGGGAAAAATTTGAGATCGATATCCATGCGGGCGGGCTTGATTTGCTATTTCCTCATCACGAAAACGAGGCCGCGCAGTGTCGCTGCGCCGAGCGCAAGAGCCTGGCTAAATACTGGCTACACAACGGCTTTATCCAAGTAAATAACGAAAAAATGAGCAAGAGCCTGGGAAATAGCTTTTTCGTTAAAGACGCGCTGGAGCGAAATTTGGGCGAGGCGGTGAGATTTTATCTGATTTCTAGCCACTATAGAGCGAATTTTAACTTTAGCGAAGACGATCTAAACGCGGCAAAAAAGCGCCTGGATAAAATTTACCGCCTAAAAAAACGGGTTCTTGGCGCGGCGGCAAATTTGAGCGCGAACGAGAAATTTAAGAGCGAGTTTATGTCTGCGATGGGGGACGATCTAAACACCTCAAAGGCGCTTGCTTGCGTAGATGAGTTCGTCCGCAGCGCAAACGACGAGCTAGACGCAAATCCTAAAGACAAAGCCAAAAAAGGCGAAATCGCGGCAAATTTGGAGCTGATAGCGCGAGTGCTCGGTATCTTGCAAGTAGACGTATTTGAGTATTTTCAGTTTGGCGTGAGCGACGAAAAACGAGCCTACATCGAGGATCTGATAAACCAAAGAAACGAAGCTAAAAAAGCCAAAAACTACGAGCTATCGGATAAAATCCGCGATATGCTAGCCGCAAACGGCATCAGCCTCATGGATACGCCAGAGGGCTGCATGTGGGAAAAGATATGAAGCAGATGAGCCTAAAAGAGGTCTTGCGGCGGTTTGCGCCCTATTTTAGGGATTATATTTCGTATTTTATCATCGCGATCGCCGGCATGCTGATGGCTAGCGGCGGTACGGCTGCATCGGCGTGGGTGATCGAGCCCGTGCTAAATAAAATTTTTATCGAAAAAAACAAAGACCTGCTTTATCTTTTGCCTTACGCCATCATCGCGATTTACTTTTTAAAGGGGCTTGGGACGTTTTTACAGGCCTATTTTACGGCATATATCGGACAGGATATCGTGAGGAGATTTCGCGAGAAACTGCTAAAAAACCTGCTAAATTTGGATATGAAGTTTTTTAACGACTACCGCACGGGCGAGCTAATAAGCCGAAACATCAACGACATCGACCGTATCAGAAGCATCGTTAGCTCCATGATCCCGGAACTCATCCGCGAGGCTATCACG
>CAUQHH010000155.1:0-4131 GCA_963517705.1 uncultured Campylobacter sp. | reverse complement strand
GCCGCGCACGCTATCTTCGCTATAAAACGTGCTCGGTCTATAAATCCCCGCCGCATTAAATTCGCTCTGCGAGATACCGCCGTAAGCGCTATACGTAAAGCTCTCGTCGATATCTTTGATGAGCGCGGGGATAAAAACTTCTTTATAAAATTCGTTGTATTCGTCCTGGGCTTTGCCTATGCTTTTTAGCTTTGCAGGCACCCAAAATAGCAAGCCAAAAAATAGCACAAGCAAAACCAAAGCCGTCTCGCCGCCTAGATCAAAAATCTTAAGCGTCGCAAAAAATAGAGCAAAAACGCCGACGCAAAAAGCAATAAAACCGGGCGATCCCGCCGCCGCGGCTCGGCACTCTTTTTGTTTGTTTTTAGTTAATATAAATGCTTGCGAAAGGGTCATTTGGTCGCTTTTGATTAAAATTTACGTAAATTTTGACCGAGCGCGGCTTAAAATAAAGTAAATCGGGCGAGTAAATTTGAGTGAGGATTTTTTAAATTTGAGGTTTTTGGAGTCAAATTTGACTCGGCGCAAATTTTGAAATTTGCCGCCATTTTTGAGCGTAAATTTAAGATCAAATTTGACCGAGTCCTAGAAGCGACTCGTCAAATTTGCTTTAAGCGCCAAATCAAAGCGGTTTTTGCGGCAAACGCGCAGACGAAAGCTCAAATTTAAGCGGTCAAATTTAGAGATTTTCTATCACCCTTTTTGTTTCTAGCGCTATTTCTAGCTCCTCGTTAGTAGGCACGACGAGAGTTTTTACTACCGCGCCAGGGGCGCTTAGATCGCGTATACCGCCGCTTGCGACGAAATTTAACTCGTGATTGATCCTGATGCCCATGTGCGTGAGATCGTTGCAGATTTTCTCGCGGCTATACGGGGCGTTTTCGCCGATACCGCCGGTAAAAACTACCGCATCCACTCGGCCCAAAACCGCGTAATACGCGCCGATATATTTTTTTATGCGGTAGCAAAACATCTCAAAGGCTAGATGTGCGCGCTCGTCGCCGCCTTGCATCTTAACGACCACTTCGCGCATGTCGTTTGAGCCGCAGATGCCTAGCAGTCCGCTTTTTTTGTTTAAAAACGCGTCTATGCCCTCGGCCGTGAGCTCGCCTAAATTTAAAAGATATGTAAGCACTGCTGGATCCATATCGCCACTTCTAGTGCCCATTATCAGGCCTTCTAGCGGGCTTAAACCCATCGAGGTATCGACGCTTTTACCTCCTTGCACGGCGCAGGCGGAGGCTCCGTTGCCTAGATGTAGCGAGATGGCGTTAAATTTCTCGTACGGCACGCCTAGATGTTCGGCGGCTTTTTTGGTCACATAGTGGTGCGAAGTACCGTGAAAGCCGTATCTGCGGATATGTAGCCTCTTGCAAAGATCAAAGGGTAGGGCGTAGCGGTAGGCGTACTCGGGGATAGTTTGATGAAATACGGTATCAAAAACAACGACGTGAGGCACCTTTTTACCACTCTCATGCATAGCATTTTTGATGCCGGCTAGGTGGCCGGGGTTGTGAAGGGGTGCCAGCACGGAGTTTTGCTCGATTTTGGCGATCACGTCAGGGGTGACTAGAGCCGAGTCACTAAAGCTCTCGCCGCCGTGCACGATGCGGTGTCCGATGCCGTCTAGCTCGCTAAAATCATACAGGATATTTGAGCCAGCAAACAGCCGCCTCATCGCCTCAAGCCCCTCGTGGTGGTCCTTTAGCGGAGCGCGCTCCTCGTAAATTTTATCCGCGCTAACGTCTTTTAGCTTAGCATAGGAGCTTGCTTCGCCGATCTTTTCGACTAGGCCGCTAGCGATGACGCGGTTGTCGCCCATATCGAAAAGCTGAAATTTAACCGACGAGCTACCTGAGTTTAAAACCAAAATTTTCACTATTTTTCTCCTTCGTTTGCGGCTTGTATCGCACTTATTAGGACCGTATTTACGACATCTCCCACGCCGCATCCGCGACTTAGGTCGTTTACGGGCTTTTTTAGACCTTGCAAGATCGGTCCGACGGCGACGCAGTTTGCGCTTCGTTGCGCGATTTTATAGCCGATATTGCCCGCGTTTAAATTTGGAAATACAAAAACGTTCGCATGGCCGGCTACGTCGCTGTTTGGCAGCTTTTTGCGCGCTACGGCTATATCTACGGCCGCGTCGTACTGCACGGGAGCTTCGATTTTTAGGGCTGGGTCTAGCCCTCGCGCTATCTCGCCAGCACTCCTAACTAGGTCTATATCCGCCCCGCTGCCGCTATCTCCGCTAGAGTAGCTTAGCATCGCTACTCGCGGCTCCAGTCCGAACGCGCGCGCCGTATCCGCCGAGGCTAGGGCGATTTGGGCGAGTTGCCGGGCATCCGGGTTTGGGTTTATCGCGCAGTCGGCGTAGATGAGGATCTCCTCTGCAAAGCACATTATAAACGAGCTTGAAACTAGCGGGCTATTTGGGAGCGTTTTGATGATCTGAAGTGCTGGGCGGATGGTGTGCGCCGTGGTCGTGTTTGCGCCGCTCACCATGGCATCGGCCAGTCCTTCTTGCACCATCATCGTAGCAAAATACGTCCTATCTCGCACGAGTTCGCGGGCTTGCTCCATGCTTACGCCCTTGCTTTTGCGAGCTTCAAAAAGCGCGGCGGTTAGGCGATCTGCATACTCGTTTTTTTCTAAATTTATAAATCGCGCGCCGTTTAAATTTACCCCGAGCTTCTCCGCGTCAAATTTAACCTCGTTTTCGTCGCCCAAAAGGATCAAATTTACCGCGCCGCTTTTTAGTAAAATTTCGCTCGCTCTTAGTATCCGCTCGTCTTCGCTTTCTGGTAAAACGACGGTTTTTTTATCTTTTGCGGCGAGTTTAAAGAGCGAATTTTCAAACCTCAAAGGCGTGATTATATCTTGCTTTGCGTTTAAAATTTCATCCAAATTTCCGCTTACGATCAGCCTTGAGTTTCGCGTAAAAAAGCTCAAATTTTCGCGGCAAAAAACCGGAACGTTTAAATGTCTCGCGATCTGTAAATTTAGCTCTGTTTCACCGATATTTGCGATGCTTTGCGCTGGTTTAACCAGTACGAAATCAGCGCTCCCCACTAGGCGGTCAAATTCATTTATCGCGCTTTTAAAAAACTCACGCTCGCTGCCGTTTTCAAAGGCTTTTTTGGCATTTTCGAGCCCGTAAAAATCATTGATGGGGTCAAAAACGGCTACATTTTTAAATTTTGTTGATATAATTTCGTAAATTTCTTGAAAATTCGCGCCAAGCGCAAGGATAGAATCGGCCATAATTTTCCTTTTGGAACTTGATTTGCTTATTTTATCGTAAAATTTTCACTTTTAAGGTAAAGCGTGAGAAAAAATATTTACTTTTGCGCCCTTGCAGCAGCGTTTTTGAGCGGGTGTTTGCCTAGCGCCGACCCTCGCATAGATATGAAGCCGCCCGTTTACGTAGAGCAGCTTCCCGCCAAACAGGTTAACAACCAGCCAAACGCGGGCAGCCTTTTTGGCCGCGGCGACAACCCGCTTTTTGCCGACCGCAAGGCGATGAACGTAAACGACATCGTAACCGTCGTCATCAGCGAGCGCGCCAACCAAAGCTCCAGCGGCAAGCACGACACGAGTAAAAACAGTGCGATAAGCCTAGGCGGAGGGCTATTTAGCGCGGGCTCTGCGCCGCTATCGACGCTAGCTACTCAGCTAAACAAAGCCGGCGACATCGGCTTTAGCGCGGGCAATAAAAACGAATTTACGGGTGCGGGATCTAGCGTGCGCGCAGAGGCCTTTACGACTACGATTTCAGCGCGCATCATCAAGGTGTTAGAAAACGGCAACTACTTTATCGAGGGTTCGCGCGAACTGCTCATAAACGGCGAAAAGCAGATCATGCAGCTTAGCGGCGTGATCCGTCCGTACGACATCTCAAACGCCAACGAGATCGACTCGCGCTACATCGCCGACGCCAAGATCTTATATAAAACCGAAGGCGACGTGGATAGAGCGACGAGGAAGCCGTGGGGGACGAAGCTTATGGAGGCGATCTGGCCTTTTTAGTCTCTTTTGCTTTTTGGCGGCTTGTCTTTTTGCCCTATACGTCGTTGCTTTTAAATTTGGCTCGGTCATTACCGACGAGGTAACTCCCGTCGCCAAATTTAA
>CAUQHH010000154.1:0-4170 GCA_963517705.1 uncultured Campylobacter sp. | reverse complement strand
ATAACAAGGAGCTAACCAAACTGCTAGCGCAAAAAGCCGGCGTAAAAACCCTAAACTACGAGGTTGTAAGCAGAGCAAAGGCGCCTAGCCTGCCACTACCAGTGATCCTAAAGCCGCTTCGCCTAGGAAGCTCGATAGGAGTTAGCGTGATAAAAGACGCTAGCGAGCTAGAATACGGCCTAGACGTGGCATACGAGTTTGACAAAGAGATCCTGGTAGAGCCCTTTATCGATGGTGTCAAGGAGTACAATCTAGCAGGCTGCAAGGCGGACGGCGAGATCAAATTTTCTATCATCGAAGAGCCAAAAAAGAAGGAATTTCTAGACTACGAGCAAAAATATATGAGCTTTTCAAACGAGAGCAGGGCGCGCGAGGCCAACATCGGCGCAGAGCTAGCCGCCAAGCTAAAGCAAAGCTTTGAGCGCATCTATAACTGCGGCTTTGACGGAGCGCTGATACGCTGCGACTTTTTCGAGGTAAACGGCGAAGTCTATCTAAACGAGATCAATCCAAACCCGGGCAGTATGGCCAATTATCTATTTGACGATTTTGAGAGGACACTGGAGCAGCTCGCCGCAAGCTTGCCCAAAGAACGCGAGATAAATATCGACTATAAATTTATCAACTCCATAACGTCGGCAAAAGGCAAGTTGTAAAGAGGCGTCGGCATTTTTGCGAGCCTAATATTAGTAAATTTGACCGCTTTAAACGTCTTGTTTTTGGCGGTTTTTTGCACTTTATCAAATTCGATCGGTAGCTTTTAAATTTGACGACTATTGCGCTTGCTAGGCAAAATCGTAGCTTCTTTTTCTTAAATTGCCGATTTATAGGCCAAATTTGACTCGCCTTTTTTCTGTTTAACCGCTAGTTTTAATCAAATTTTACCCGTCCGCCTTTCTTATGCTCGCAAATTTCACGCCAAAAACATAAAACGCTCTAAAATAAATTTTAAAGAACATAATGCGCCATTATATTTTAATTTGAATTTAAAGATAATATGCTATATTTTACACAAAATTTTACGTAAAGAGCGAAAATGACTACTTTTAGCAAAGATGAAATTTATACGGCGACCGAAGTGGTGCGAAATTTTAGCGCCGTCTTAGGAAAAGTCGGCAAGGCGCAGATGAAGCGCGCCGTTATCGTCAAAAATAATAAATTTGAAGCCGTACTGCTAAATATGGGCGAGTACGAGCGCCTATGCGAGGCCGTCGAGGTACTGCAAAGCATTTATGAGGCTAAAAAACGAGCCGGAAGCGGCGAATAATGGCGGTCAAAGAGATAAAATACGGCGGCAAAATTTACCGCATCAGCTACGAAACCGCAAATCCCGCAAACAAGGATGTCGCGCTATTTTTGCACGGCTGGGGCGCGAATAAGGAGATCATGAAAAAGGCTTTCGGCATGTATTTTAATGACTTTCGACACGTTTACGTCGATATGCCGGGCTTTGGCGCGAGCAGTATGCACGGCGCGCTAGCGACGAAAGACTACGCAAAAATCATAAAATCCTTTTTAGACGAGCTTGGCGCAAGCCCCAAAATCATCTTCGGACATAGCTTCGGCGGCAAGGTCGCAACCCTGCTAAATCCCGAATATCTCGCTCTTTTAAGCTCGGCCGGCATCGTAGCTAAAAAGCCGCTTTGGGTGCGTTTTAAGATCGCTTTGTTTAAGTTTTTAAAGCTGTTTGGGCTTGGGTTTTTATACAAATTTTTCGCCACGAAAGACGTAAAAGGCATGAGCAAAACGATGTACGAGACCCTAAAAAACGTCGTCGATGAGGACTTTAGCTCTAAATTTGCGGACTTTGGCGGCAAGGCGTTTATATTTTGGGGTGAGGAGGACAAGGCCACGCCTCTAAAAAGCGGCGAACGCGTAAGTCGCCTCATCAAAAACAGCGAATTTCACGCGCTAAAGGGCGATCATTTTTTCTTTTTACTCCACGCGCGCTACATCGACGGCGTCGTGAATGCGGGGCTAAATTTGATGGACTTGGATGATGAAAGCGGCATAGAGAGCGTGAAAATTTTAGGCCCGAAAAACCGTGAAAATTTGAGCGAGGAAGCCTGGTGCGCCGACGAAAACGGCGATCTTAAAAACGCTACCGAGCAAAATTTGACGGAATCTACCCAAGAGGCTTTGGAGCAAGAGGTAGCCATAAACACAAAAACCGTCTCTCAAAGCAGCCTTTTTGACGAGCAGTCGCAAAGCAGTAGCCTTGACAGTCAAAACCCGCAACTTGATGGCACAGGCGACGAAAGCGGTCAGGTTGTTGCGAACAATATTTTTAAAAAAAATTTGTTTGACGAGCAAGAAAGCGCGCAAAATCAATCGGAACTCAAAAATAGCGTTTTAATCTGCGACGAGCAAAATCAAATTTTGCCAAAAGATGAGCAAGACGCTCAAAAAAGCCCCAAAAAGCCGGTGCAGCAAACGTTTGATTTAAGCTAGCGCCTTGTATTACGATATCAGCGTTAAATTTATGCGGGTTTGGCGGGTCTGTATCAAATTTACGAGCTAAATTTAAGCCCAAAATCTGTAAAATCTCGGCTGAAAAATTTGCGTTTTGCGGCGCCGATAAAGTAGGGCGGATAAATTTGGCTCTTAAATTTAACAAAAAAACTATCAAATTTTACGTCGAGTCCGCAAAAAACAAACCGCAAAACGCTAAATTTGGCAAAAAAGGCGCAAACAAAAGCCTGCCTAAGTGAACCTAGGAGAAAAAATGAACGAAACTCTCATAAATATCGGCCTTGCTGCGACGCAGATTTTATTTACGTTTGCGCTTGGATTTTATCTCATCACCTGCCTTCAGTGGTTTTCCTACAAGTTCGAGCGCGTGCTGTTTCACTTCACTAGGCCGGTGTGGCACGTGTTTTTCCTTATCGTGCCGATCGTGCTTTTTTACGGGGCAGAGCGATTTTTCTGGATTTATTTTTACTTTGCGCTGGTGCCAAGCCTCGCTCTTTGGCATAAAAAACTCGATAAAAAGCTGGTTTTTACGCCGCGAGTCAAGCGATTTTTTGTTATCTTAGCGCTCGCCGTTATCGCTAGCTACGCCGTTTATATAGCGACGCAGTACCGCGTAAATCTAGGCGTCGTACTGCCGCTCGTGGTTTCTTTTGCGCTTAGCTTTTTGCTGGAAAAGGCGAAATTTAAGGCATACGAAAACAGCGCGCGAAAAAAGCTAGCCTCGATGCCGGAGCTCAAAATCATCATGATCACGGCGAGTTTTGGCAAAACCAGTATTAAAAACTTCCTATTTGAGCTGCTTAAAAACGATTTTGTCTGCCGCAAAACCCCTCGCAGCGTAAACACGCTAGCAGGCCTCATTCAAGACGTAAACAACGAGCTTGCCGCCGGTACGCAGATATATATCGCCGAGGCGGGCGCACGCCTAAAAGGCGACATCGCGCAGATCACGGAGTTTTTGAACCCGCAGATCGCGATCGTCGGCGAGATCGGCGCGCAGCACATCGAGTACTTTAAGACGCTCGAAAATATCCGCGCCACGAAGCTTGAAGCCCTTAGCTCAAAGCGCCTAGAAAAGGCTTTCGTGCACAGCAGCACGCAGGCAAGCGAGGGCGAGAAGATAGAAATTTACGATAAAGACCTAAGCGGCGTGGAGGCGAGCCTAGATGGGGTTAAATTTAAGCTTGGCGAGAGAGAATTTTCTTCGCCGCTGCTTGGTAAATTTAACGCCGCAAACCTAGCCGTCTGCGTCAAAACCGCGCTATATCTGGGGCTAGACGAGGCCAGGATCGCCGCAGCTCTAGCGCGTCTAAAAAACGTCGTGCATAGACTCGAGCGTATCGATGCCGGCGGTAAAATTATCATCGACGACGGTTTTAACGGTAACTTTAACGGTATGAGCGCGAGCTATGAGCTAGTCGGTAGCTACGAGGGGCGAAAGGTGCTCGTGACGCCCGGCATCATGGAAAGTAGCGACGAAGAGAACGAAAAGCTAAGCAAGATCATCAACAAGACCTTTGATATCGTTATGCTAACAAGTTCGCTAAACGCAGTCGCGCTGCTAAAGTACCTAAGCAGGCCAAAAGTCATCGTCATCAAGGACAAATCCAAGCTTCAAGAAACCCTGGCGCAAAATACCAAAGCGGGTGATCTGATCCTTTTTTCAAACGACGCGCCGAGCTTTATGTAGGCGTAAAT
>CAUQHH010000153.1:0-4245 GCA_963517705.1 uncultured Campylobacter sp. | reverse complement strand
TAGCTATCGTTAGCGTGCGAAACCGTCATCGCGCCCGCAGCGATCGCCATCACCGTTAGCACCGCACCCATCTCGCTAGTTAGTCCCAGCGCGCTCATCATCGAGCCGCTATCGGTGAAAAGCCCCATGATAGAGGCCGTCGTCGTGAGCGCCACGGTCGAGCTACCCTGAGCGGTCTTGATGATAGCGGAGATAACAAACGGGAAAAATATACCAACGGTGCCGATGAGATGGGCGTTTGCTTTCATAAACTCGACAAAGCCGGCTTTAGCGATGACGTTACCTAGCACGCTACCCGCAGCCGTGATGAAAAGGATCGGTCCCACGACCTTTAACGTTTCGTTGGTCATATGGTTAAAATCGCCTAGTTTGCCCGTTTCGGCCAGCAAGATAACGGCAAATAGCACGCCCACGCCAAGCGCGATTACAGGATCTCCCATAAATAATATAACCTTTACGAACCATGCCGTCGCCGATGGATCTTTTTCTAAAATGTCCGGAGCGACGAAGGCGACGAAAAACCCCTTTTTATTTAAAATATTAAAAAGAGAACCGAAAGCCATCAGCAAAATCGGCACAAAAATCGGCGCCAAGCTCAAAAACGCGCAAGGCAGCTTGCCGTGCTCTTTGATGATCTCGTCGTAGCTCTTGCCCACATCGGCAAGATCTTCCTTTAGGCTCACTTTTGCGCCGATGGTTTTAGCGAAAAGATAGCCCGCGATGAGAACCGGTATCGAAACTACCGCGCCCACGGCGATGACTAGCAGCAGGTTGTGCCCCACGCCCACGGCTCCGGCGGCCGCTATGGGGCCCGGCGTCGGCGGTATAAACACGTGCGAGGTGTATAGGCCGCACGAGAGCGCGACGGCCATAGCTACGGGGTTGGCGCCGATCTTTTCCTTTATAGCGCGGCGGATCGGATCTAGCACGACGAAGCCACTATCGCAAAAGACCGGGATACCCACGATCCAACCCATGATGAGCATGGCTAGCTCAGGGCGCTTGTCGCCTACGCAGCGCACGACCATGTCGGCCAGCTTTAGCGCCGCGCCCGTCTTTTCCAGCGCCATACCGATGAGCGCGCCCAGGATGATGACGATGCCTATGCTTTTAAATATCCCGCTAAATCCCTCTCCGATGATCGCGGGGATTTTGACCAGGTCGATACCCGCGACGACGGCAAGAGCCAGCGAGGCGAGCATGATCGCTATAAAGGGATGAACCCCGAACCTAGAAATCAGCACGATCATAAAAACGACCGCAATGACAAAGCAGACGATGAGAGCAATACCGCTCATAACAGCTCCTTTCGGATAAAATTTTTGCCTAACGCAATATTACCGAAATTTGTTTTTAAAATATCTAAATTAGATTTGAAATTTTAGTTTCATTTTATAAAAGGAGTAAATTTGACGGCCGATTACTTTTGCGATAAATGTACGGGCAGCTTTGGCGCGGTTAAATTTTGTTTTGAATTTAGGTTCGAATTTGGAGCAAATTTATCATAAAAAATAACTTGCGAGGTTAAATTTGCGATATTATAATTCGTAAAACAAGCGTCAAATTTGACTACTAGCGCTTGCCGAAGCTCAAATTTAACTCCACCTTAAGCCTTACGACATTATTATTTCATCGATGATTTGCAAAAGATGCGAAGCGGTCAAATTTAAAGCGATTGCGGGCTTTATTGACCCGCATATTTTAGGCACGAGGCAAAACGTACCGTCTCCGTTTTGCCGACAACTAAAAAGGATACGCTATGGGTATGATAATACTGTTTGTTTACATTATTCCTTACTTGGCAGTTAGCACTATAGTTATGGTCATCACCGTAAAATACACTAATAAAATTTGGATCAGAGGCATCGTAGCGGCCGCGCTATTTTTAATCCCCACTTACGACATCATCATCACAAACATTCTTGGGGCATATTACTGCGCTACCGCTCCAAAGGCCTTTATAAAGGAGACGGTAGAGTATCCGGAGAGTATATACTTTGAGGATAATGTTCGTCCCTTTGAGGATGCGAACATAAACTGGATCAAGGGGAGGTTTGTCGACGGTATCCATATAAAAACTTTGGCTTTAAATTTGTCCGACGGAAACGTGACCGTTTTTTCATTTAATGAGAATTCCAGCGAATTAAAAGAATATGAAGAAACCGAGAAAGAGCTTAATAAGGCCATGGGTATCTGCGATACTCTAGAAAAAGAAGTACGCAAAAAGCTTGAAGATGGAATAATAAAATATAAATCGGACGAGCATAGTAGGTATATAAATAAAATTGATATACAAAAAGAGTCGATATTTAAGCTCATGAATAAATCAAAAGAGATTCGGAATAAAATGATCATACAAACAACTACTACAAAAGATAAAATACCAAAAACGAACTATACCGCAAAATTTGACGAGATTAAGCTAGATAAATTTAGCTCAAATTTTCTCATCGCTACCGAATTCAAGCTGATAAACAATAAAACATCCGAGATAATCGCATACAAAAGGGAGTATCATAACTATTACTACAATATGTTTCCGAACCTATCGACGGGAGGCAAAATAAATTGGAAATCGTTTTGTGATTGCGAAAAGTTGGATAAAGAAATAGGAGTTATATTTTTGGATGAATATTTATAAATATCGCCTATCCAAACAAAGCGATTAAAATTAACATCCGGCTCTCGACTCGAAATTTATTTGGCAAAGCCGAGTCGATAAATTTAATTGACAAATTTAGCAAACAGTCCGTACTTATCCGCCAAAAGATAAAGTCCTAAAAATAGCGCGGCGTATAAAACGGTTTTAAATATTTTTAGCAAGGCGTGCAAATTTGATCCTTTTGCTTCGTTAAATTTGCGAAATCTTAGCCAAATGGCGGTTAAATTTGAGTGAAATTTGGATGAGAAATTTGGAAAATGCAGGAGTAAATTTGAGCAGGTTACCTCAATCTTTTTAGTCGAGTTTTTGAAATTTTATATATTCTCGAGCTTGCGTTTTGGCTGAAATTTTGATCCACGACCTCGTCAGCCGCCGCCCTCGCCCACTCTTCGTCAAAGCTTTGTCCGTTTAAATTTGCGCTGCTGGAATAAAGCCAGTCAAATTTACGCAAAAACTCCTCATGGGCGCACTCTTTCACGACGCGCACGGCCTTGGAGTTCGGATATAAAAACGTTGTCTTTCTCGCGCGGCGCACTAAATTTTTAAATTTAGCGGGCACGCGAGCTAGATTTTTTAGCTCGCTAAGCTTTGCCGTCGTTATGAGGCAGGGTTTATCCGCGGCTCGGCGTTTGAGCGCGTTTATCTCGCGAAAATCCTTACTCAAAAATCCCGCCGTCGTATCGGTCTGCGCCAAATAGATCATCTCTCCTCCAAATTTACGCCTTTTTCCTATCTTTAGCCAGCAAAAATATGCACGAGATAATGAGCGTAAAGCCCGCAAAATCAAGAAACACGAACTCCGTCCCCAGCCAAAAATAGGCAAACGCCGCGGCGCTCACCGGCTCGATGCACGCTATCATGCTCGCCCTGCTAGCGCCTATTATCTTTAGCCCCGTCATGTAAAAGCTAAACGCGCATATCGTGCCTAAAATCACCACCGCGGCAAGCGCCGCAAAGCCCTGCGCGTCGCTCACGCCGCCTAGCTGCCAAACCCGCGTGTAAAGCGCGAGCGCGCCGCCGCCGATGACCATGCCCCAGCCTAAATTTAGCGCGACGGGGTATTTTTGATTTAGCTTCGTTGGGATGAGACTATAAATCACGACGCCAAGCGCGCTAATGAGGCACCAAACCAGCGCCTCCGCGCTGATAACCAACGAGCCAAGATCGCCGTGGGTGGCGAGCAGCACGACGCCCAGCACCGCGAAAATGAGCGCGATGAGCTCGACCTTTTTAGGCACGCGTCGTTCTAAAAAGCAAACGACGGCAAGGATGAGCGCGGGCGCGGAGTACTGGATCACGGTCGCGACGGCGGCGTTTGAGAGCTCGACACCGCAAAAGTACGAATACTGCGTCATCATAAGCCCAAAAAACGCGTAGATGAGCAGCTGCGGCAAAAGCACGCGATCTTTTAGCGGCGCAAAGGCTAGGCGCGGCGAGCGAGCGACATAATACGCTACCATCGCAAGCCCCGCAAGGCTCAGGCGGTAGGGCACGAGCCAGTCGGCGCTGACGCCTTTTTGCGTGAACAGATACTGCCCGCAAACACTGCTAAATCCCCATAATACGCCGCCAAGAAGCGTGAT
>CAUQHH010000152.1:0-4328 GCA_963517705.1 uncultured Campylobacter sp. | reverse complement strand
TCGCCCACAAGCGGGAGCATGAGATCTTTTTCAAATTTTTCGATCGCGTCGTAAAATTTTTTATCCCAGGCGTTCATTAGCGTCGCTACCTTGACGATGGCTAGGCTAGCTCCCAGCGTCACGGCCAGCATCGCCCACGCCGTTAGCGAGTGTTTGCCCGTCCAAAACCAGCCCGCGATGATGAAAAATTTCTTTAAAATCTGCAAATTTAGCCTTTTTTTGTTTGGTTTTTGCTCTTTACGGCGAGATTTTTTACGGCGCGAATTTTATTCTAAATTTAGTCCGCATTGAGTAAATTTAGCTCCGTAAATAAGAAAGACAAATTTACGCTAGAGGCTCGTATTGATAAATTTTACGAGCCTAGCTAAGTCTGAAAAGTAGGTGCGCAATAGCCTGATTAGTATGCGTAATTAAACGTCACCATAAAGTTCCTAGGCTCGCCGTAGAAGTTATTTTGTCCGGCCACGCGGTTATTTTGATTGATAAAATACTTCTCGTCGGTTATGTTTTTGACGGATAAATTTACGTTAAAGTGCTTGTCGTAATAATACGCGATATTCGCATCCCATAGCGCGTAGGCCTTTTGGTCCGGGATGTCGTTAGCCGGATAATACGCGCCGGTCGTGATATTGTATCTTGAGTACATGTTGTTGGTCTTGGTCTGATAGCGTACGCCCGTGCCAAAGACTAGCTTTTGCTGCGCGACTAGAGGTAGCTCGTAGCTTGTGTAGACCTTGACAATATGTTTTGGTATCCAAGGCTTTGCATTTGCGCCTTTGCGGTAGTCAACACTTGTAGGATTGTGCGTTTCGTCTTTCATGTATTCGCTTTTATTATACGTATATCCGCCGAAAATTTTCCACCTATCGGTGATCGCGCCGTTTGCTTCGATATCAAAACCGCGGCTTCGCACTTTACCCTCGGCTACGCTTCTGTTTTTATTCGTGGCGACGTAGTACTCGTAGTCTTGTATCGCGCGATTTTCTTGTTCGATCTGAAACAGCGCTACGGTCGTGTTTAGCGCGCCGTCAAAAAACTCGGACTTTAGACCGATCTCGGCGTTGTAGCCCACGATAGGCTTCAGTATCTCGTCATTTCTATCTGTAGCAGTTTGGGGCTTATATATCTCGGTGTAGCTGGCGTACAGCGAGTGATCTCTGGCAAAATCCCACGTAAGGCCGATATACGGCGTTAGCTTGTGCTTTTTGACCTCTTGCGCGACCGTATGCGTGCCTCGGCGGTAGTTGTCGGTAGTGCTATTTCTCTTTAACCACGAGTATCTAGCGCCAAGGAGCAAATGCCAGTCGTCGCTAAAGTTATACCTAGTGCCGATCGTAAACATCTGTTGGTAAATTTTAGTGTTGTAGTATAGGTTGTAGCAGTTGGTACCCAGCGCGCAAAGAGCCGTCATATCTCCCCAGTTTGGTTCATTGTTTATGAGGCCTTTGCTGAAGGTATTATAGGTGAGATTTGCTGCGCCCGTAAATACATCTCTGTCGTGCTGCGTGAAGGTCTCGCGCGACATCGTAATGCTGGTGAAAAAGTCGTGATTTTGACCAAATAAATCATAGTTTGCGTCGATACCGGTTTTAAAGCTAAATTCTTTACTTGCGTTGTCGTATCTATCGTAGCCGATATATCTGGTAATAGGATCGCGATTTACTCCGTGCCAGCCGCCGAATTTGAGAGTGCTCTTGCTATCGGTATAGTTAAATTTGGCATAGGCCTTGATGCTGTCGTTAAAATAGTGCTCAAGATCTAAAAATAGGTTATATTTTTCGTAGATCGCACGACTCCAGTCTGATATAAAGGTCGTTTTGCGGTTTAAATTTAACTCCTCGCCGTTCTTGCCTACAACCGGTACACCGAACGGATCGTAGACGCCTCTACTTTTTTGGTAGATTATCCCAGCAAGCGCGTTCGTGGAGTCGCCTATGTCGGTTTCTATCATCGCAGAGACTGCGCCTCTTTTGTTGCCTTTTATGTCTCTAAACGACCCATCCTTGCCCAGAGTGCCGATTACTCTGCCTCGGACTGAGCCGTCGGAGTTTAGCCCGCCCGTCACGTCCGCTACGCTACGGTATGTATCCCAGCTGCCTATACCTAGGGATAAATTTGCTCCGAACATCTTTTGCGGACGCTTTCTAGCTAAATTTATCGTGCCGCCGGGCTCGCCGTTACTCTGCGTCAGACCCGCCACGCCGCGAAGTACCTCCACGCGGTCATAAAACGCCATGTCGGTATGCTCTTTGGACTGGCCATATAGTCCCTGCGCAGCAAGCGCGGTGGTGGACTGCATGCCGTCTTCTTGGATGTTATCGATGTTAAAGCCTCTAGACATCGGTAGATTCATGCCAAACCTGCTCGTAGTCGTAATGCCCGGCGCATAGCTTAGCGCCTTATCTACGTCGTTTAAATTTAGATCTTTAACGAGCTGATCGGGGATAATGGTGACGGTTTGCGGCGTTTCGCGAATAGTTAAATCAAGACCCGTCGCAGTGTTCATGTTTTGCGTCGTATATGAGCCCGTACCTTCGGTCGCCGAGATGTCTGTTTTGCCGTAGGCGGTCACCTCGCCGAGGTTTGCATCGACTGCGTAAAGCGAGCAAGCAAGGCACATAGATAAACCCACAAATTTGCATTGAGCGTTCAAAATTTTCTCCTTAATATTGATAATGATTAGGCGAATTATATATCAAAATATTTAAGAAAAAATAAAGAGCAAACAAGCGCTAAATCAGACAAAACAGGGGTTAAATTTGAGCGGATAAATTTAGTATTTTGGGTTAAGCGATATAAATTTGCATCAAATTTGAAATAGCGAGCATTCGTTTAAACGCTCGCTACTGAAAGAATTAAGCGCCTATGATAATATGGCTAGCTTTGATGATAGCAGTTACTTCATCTCCAGCTTTTAGAGATAGGTTTTTAGCAGATTCGTTGGTGATGATAGCGCTTAGCTTATCGCCGCCTGCTATCTCGATATCTACTTCGGCGTTTACCGCACCCTCTACTACTTTTACTACCTTACCTTTTAGTTGGTTAGTAGCGCTTAGCTTTAGACCGTTCTCGCCTTTAGCTACTATGATAGAAGAAGCTTTAAATAGATAAACTACCTTTTTACCCGCTACTAGATCTAGAGCCTTTTGGCTATCTACGGTTACGGTTGCTTTTACGGTCTCTCCGCCTTGTAGCTTTGCTACTACTAGAGAGTTTACCGCTCCCTCTCTTACCTCTGTGATTTGAGCTTGTAGTTGATTTCTTGCGCTAAACATTGTGTTTTCCTTTGTGATTAAATTTGATTTCGTATTAAAATCTGAGCGAATATTAACAACTTAAACTTTTATAAAACTTAAAAAACAAATATGCAAAAATTTAACTTTGTCACTAAAAACGCATACATTAACGATTATCGGAATTTTAGGTATTTTGATAAATGAAGTAGAAAAATTTAATTTCGTAAATTGGGAATAGGGGTAGGTGGGTCTTGGTGATGATAGAATTAAAATTTAGGCTAAAATAACAAAAAAGGAGGCAAAAATGCAAACTCAAAAAGATAAAGTGGCCGTCGACATCAGTCAAATTCCGCAAGACGCTTTAAAAAGTTACGATAATTGGCGCTTTGGTAAGAATTTATTTATCGGACTTTCCGCAACTTTTATAGTGCTTCTTTTTTCTTTCTTGATAGATCCTTTGCACCCATCATCACCTTTTTTATTTGCGGTGGCGTTTGGCATGTCTGCTGCGTTAATACTCTTTTCGTTAAGCTCGCCTAGGCGCAAGCGATATAGCGTGTTTTTGTTTAGCGACGAAGGCAAAGCCTTTACCTTGATATGTACTGAAACTATCGCGCTCTTTTTCATTGCGGCGAGCTTATATGCGTTGTTTTTGGATGCGGCTTTTAGCACGCCAACGACCGTGCAGGCGATCTTTATCACGATAATTATGCTCCCCATCGCAATAATAGCCCACAATGCCAACGACGAATTTGCTGCCGATGAGACCGTATATCTGCCGCAAAGAGTACTAAAATCGCAAGAGAAAATCAGCGAGCTAGTCGCGGACGAAACGACTAATGGGCAAAATTTAAGCCAAGCACAGACGCAAGACGCCCAAGCTAAAGCGGCTAAATTTGAGCCTAAAATTGACGATGCAAGCCGCCAAGACGAGCTAGTTCAAAGCGACGAGGATGCCGAAGCGCTGGAATACGGTAAAGCCTTAGTACAAATCCCTAAAAATTTAAAGTACAGATATCAGCTTCATCGTTTGGTTAGATTTAATTTTCCGACTTTTACGGCATTGGCTTATTGCTTAACCCTGAACTATCT
>CAUQHH010000151.1:0-4418 GCA_963517705.1 uncultured Campylobacter sp. | reverse complement strand
GCGATCTTGCCGTCTTTGCCGATCACAAAGGTCGAGCGCGCGATACCCAGATACTCCTTGCCGTAGTTTTTCTTCACCTGCCAGACGCCGTAGAGTTTGGCGACTTCGTGCGCGGGATCGCTTAGCAGGATGTGCTTTAGGCTCTGTTTTTGCGCAAAGGCGGCGTGGGATTTGACGCTATCTGGACTTACTCCCACGATCACGGTGTCTTTAGCTATAAAATCGCCGTAAAGCGCGCTAAATTCGCACGCTTCGGTCGTGCAGCCGGGGGTGTTGTCTTTTGGATAAAAGTACAGCACGACGTTTTTACCGACGAAGTCTTTTAGGCTGACGCTTACGCCGTCGCTGTTTTCTAGGCTAAACTGGGGTGCCGTATCGCCCGCTACTAGCGTGATTTTTCGCTCCAAATCCTCTTTAGAAAATTCGCTCATTTTTGCTCCTTTCTAATCTCCTCAAGCGTCTTGCCGCCCGAGCCTATCGAGCTTGCGTCGTATGTCTCGATATAAATTTGCACTCGCTCTCGGTTTTTGCCCAGCACGCGCACCATAGTGTCGGTCATCACCGCGACAAGCGTTTGCGTGTTTTCTTTTGTCGGCTCCGGGCCTGCCATTTTGACGTTTATGAAAGGCATTTTTTCTCCTTAAATTTGATAAATAGAGACTAATTATATCAAAATTTAATCAGTTGCCCAGCTCGTTTGCGCGTTAAAATTTAAGCCTTCATATTAATATTTATCTTTAAATTTGATATTTAAGTAAAATTTAAAGATAGTATGATTATTATGTGATTTGGTAGTAGTAAAATTAGATAAATTTACTCAAAAGGAGCGAATATGCGTAAGAATTTTTTCGGTTCTATCATTTTGGCTGCGGCCTTAGCGGGCGGCGCGTTTATAGCGGTGCCGCAGACTGCGAGTGCGGGCGTTTTGGCGCATCAGGTAAAAACTCAAGGCGAGCTTGGCTCGGTGTTTATCAACCCCTACGACGTGGCGCCCCTAACGGCCGTTATTGATCGCGCGGGCAAGGACATCAAGGATATCCATGTGCGGGTGCTGGGTAAACCTGGCGGCGGCATCGACATCGCCTATAACGTCTCCGAGCATGCGCTGCTGACGCACGACGGCGTGCCGATCTGGGGGCTGTATCCCGACTATCTAAACGAGGTTGAGGTGAGCTACGTTTTTAACGGCGAAAAGAAGGTCGAAAAGTATAAAATTTACGCTCAGCCGATCGTGACGTATAGCCGAGATTATAGATTTAGCCACATGCAAAAGATGAAGGTCAAAAAGGTCGATCCTGCGTTTAAAAACAGGCTCTATCTCATCAACAACACGATCACGAGCGTCTATAAGCCGCTTGATTGGAAAAACGGCGGTGCGGCTAGTTGGAATGACTTCACCGAAAATTTCGTCGTCGATACGCAGGGCGAGGTCAGATGGTATCTGGACTATCAGAAATTTTACGATCGCAGCGAGCGCAGGGTGATGGACGGCGGCATGATGATGGGCTTTCATCAGCTGCCAAACGGCGATCTGAGCTGGGGCATGGCGCAGCGATATATGCGCTACGATATGATGGGCAAGGAGGTGTATAATCGCGAGTTGCCGCGCGGCTACATCGACCTTAGCCACGAGGTGATGCCATTAAAAGGCGATCACTTGCTGCTTCGCGTCGGTAAATACAACTACCACCACGCAGACGGCAGGCTCTCGCACACGATCAGAGATCACATCATCGAAGTGGACGGCAGCGGCAAGGTCGTGGACGAGTGGGATCTGAATGAAATTTTCGGCAAAAATGTCTACCGCAGCAACCTCATCAAGGCTCTTGACGCTCGCGCCGTGTGTCTAAATATCGACATGGATGCCAAGGAGATCAAAATCAGCGACGATCTGCCTTTTGGCGACGTGACCTCGACCGGCACGGGACGCAACTGGGCGCACGTAAACTCGATCTCGCACGATCCTAGCGACGACGGCATCATCCTCTCGCTTCGCCACCAAGGTATCGTTAAGATCGGCCGCGACAAAAAGGTAAAATGGATCCTAGCGTCTCCTGAGGGCTGGAGCGCGGACTTTAAAGAAAAAGTGCTAGTACCTGTCGATAAAAACGGCAACAAAATCAAATGCGAAAACTCAAAATGCGAGGGCGATTTCGACTGGTCGTGGACGCAGCACACCGCGTGGCTCACTCCGCGCTACGACAACAAGGGCTCCGTAAAGCACATCAGCGTATTTGACAACGGCGACGGCCGCGGCATGGAGCAACCTGCGTTAAAAGAGCAAAAATACTCGCGCGCGGTCGAGTATAAGATCGACGAGAAAAAGGGCACGGTCGAGCAGACGTGGGAGTTTGGCAAGGAGCGCGGATTTGACTTTTACAGCGCGGTTACTAGCATCGTGGAGTGGCAAAAGGATAAAAGCACGTACTTCATCTCAAGCTCGAACGTCTATCTGCTAAAGCCTGATAAGACGATCAAAATGGTGCTTGTGGAGATCGATCCGAAAACAAACGACATCAAATTTGAAATGGACGTAGAGTCTGCATCGAGAGATGACGTAGCGTACCGTGCGATGGTTATCGATCCGAATATTTTTAACTATTAAATTTGACCTTTTCCGGTTTAGTTTTTCTAGCCGCCGCCAAAAACGGGCGTACGGCTGGATTCGGTATTTGTGTGGCGAGTTAAATTTGAGATGAAATTTGACTCGCCGCTTTGTTTAAATTTGACTCGTCAAATTTGCCGAGTTTAGCCCGCTTAATCTCAAATTTACCCTTTCTTTTATACAATCTTTAAAATTTACCGTAAAGGAATTTTATGAAAATCGCTAAATTTTTAAGAATTTTAGCCGTCATTTGCTTGCTTAGCGTAGGTGCAAACGCGCTGGAGGAGGGCACGGACTACCAAGCGCTAGAAAAGCCTCTAAACGTACCAAAAGATAGCGTAGTAAAGGTCTTTAGCTACGAGTGCGTCCACTGCTACAAATTTGACCGAAGCGTCACGCCAAAGCTATTTAGCGAGCTAGATGGAGTCAAATTTATCCCGTATCACCTAAAAACAAAGGGCAAGCTCGGCGAAACGGCGAGCAAAATTTTTGCCGCGATGATCGTTTTGGACGAGGCTAGCGACGTTAGCTTGCTTAGCGACAAGTCTAAATTTAAAAAAGCTAAATTTGCGATCTACAAGGCTACTCACGACAAGAACGACGATTTTAACGGCGGCAAAGATAAGGCTAGGTTCATCAAAGAGGCTCTTGGCGCGGCGGGCGTGAGCGATGCGGACTACGACAAGGCTCTAGCTAGCCAGCGAGCGCAAGAAATTTTAAAAGCGTGGGACGATAGCTACGACGTGGCAAAGATCCAGGGCGTGCCCGCATACGTAGTCGGCGGCAAGTATCTGATAAACGTGAAGGCGATCGGCTCGGTAGGCGCGATGGCGGCGGCGGTCAAGGAGCTGCTAGCAAAATAATGGACTACAATATCGAAAACAAGGGCTTTGTCTGCTTTGTGTATAACTTGCAGCGAAGGCGGGCGTTTTGGGCGTCGTTGCTCGCGGTTTTGGCGATCAAATTTATCTTGTGCGAGCTGTTTTTGAGCGGCGCGGTTGCGGACGCGCTCGTAGTGAAGCTGCGCTTTGCGACGCTGTTTGCGGCATTTGGCGTGTGCGTAGCGATGTGCGCCCCTAAGGTTTTTGGCGTCAAGCTAGCTGGATTTTTCCTAATTTTTTTGGGCGTGATATTCGGGTTTGATTACTCCACGAGCGATTTTAGCGGCGTTAGCGAGATTAGCTTTGCTTTTGCGCTACCGCTAAACGAAATTTGCCCGAGCCTTTTTGCGCCTGATTTTAGCGCGGCGAACGAGGCGGGATTTATCAAAATTTACTCGTGGGCGAATTTTGCGTTTTTTGCGGCGTTTGGGGCGTTTTGTCTGGTGATGATACTAAGCTGGTTTGTGTATAATGCGCGCAGTAGCGAAATCAATCGAATTTAAATTTTGGATTCCCCGCACTTGACGGATTTTTAATAATTTTTGGCTAGGGTGCTCAATCACGTATTTCATATACGCTCATATCGCACCCGCCAAAAATTAATAAAACTACGCCCATCGACATCTTGAATATTTATCTCATAGCTTACTAAATTTGCAAATTTGACTTCAAATTTGAATATAAAAAGTCAAGGCGAAGTATCGCGAGATGGATTTAAGGGTTGCGACGTAAAAATTTAGCGAAGATAAGACACGTAGTCTATCGAGCTAAATTTTTACTAGCTCCGTTAAAGACGCTCGCGAGACAAGCCGCAAATCAAATTTATTCGCCGCTTAGCAGGATATACCCACTCTCACTGATATTTTTAAATTTAACCCCCAGCTCCCGCTTCAGCCTCAGCACGACGTTTTGTATCGCGCCCTTGCTCGTCT
>CAUQHH010000150.1:0-4452 GCA_963517705.1 uncultured Campylobacter sp. | reverse complement strand
TCGATGCTAATCTTGCCGTCACGATTAGCGTCCAACCTCTTAAATTCCGAGCCTGAGCGCAGATTTAGCTCTACTCTCAGCCCGGACGGTACCTCGCTAGCCGCCCACTCATCCAGGCTTAGCGCGCCGTCGTGATCCTTGTCGTTAAAGTCCATAAAATAAGGCACCGGATCGGCGGGATCGCAACCGTATGCGCCGAAGCATAAAAATACTAGAATAAAAATTTTATTCATTTCGCCTTCTTAAATTTTATCTTTTTGCGACGTTTGCGAGCGATAAAAATAAAATTTAACCGCGTATGCGGGCGCGCTTAAGACCTATGTTCGTCAAAAGCCCTCTATGGCGCGGCTTTAGCGCGACTGCGCTGCCGATGATGAGGGGCACGCCGAGGCATTTCACAAGCTAGCCGCGTTGCCGCAAAAACACTCACGAAAAACGCCCTCGCGGTCCTGCTCAGACTGCGAAAACGCGCCAAACAGTATCTCGTGCTACACGAGCAAAACAAAACCCGCCGATCGCTATAAGAGATCGGCGACCTTTATGCCCCTTGCTACGCCATTTCTAGGCGGGCGGATCAGCCTATCTCCATAAAGTCCGCCGCGACGAGATATCCGCGCTATTTTAAAGCTCCTTTTTTAATAACTCAAGCAGGGCAAATTTTAGCTCGTTTATATTTTGTCCCGTCGCCGAGGATATCGGCATCACAAAAAACGGCTTAGCGGCGTCAAATTCATAAATATCTTGCTTAAATTTCATCTCGCCCGCCGTACCCGTAAGCCCCAAATATGACAAAAACGCGCCAAATTTTTCCTGCAAATTTTCGGCCGCGTCCGCACGGGTTAGGGCGATCGCGTAGTCTCTTTTTGCAAGCTCGCCGGAAAATTTCGCCGTCTCGGCCCTCAGCGCATCAAACTGCTCCTCAAGGCTGCGGTAGTTCGCAAGATCGAGCATAAAAAGCAAAATTTTAGTGCGCTCGACATGTTTTAAAAACTGCACGCCAAGCCCGCGCCCCTCGCTTGCACCCTCGATGATACCAGGGATATCGGCCATAACAAAGCCGCTGTATTCGTCGACCTCGACTAGGCCTAGCTTTGGCGTGAGCGTAGTAAACTCGTAGTTTGCAATCTGAGGTTTGGCGTTTGAGACGGTCGAGATTAGCGTGCTTTTGCCCACGTTTGGAAAGCCCACGAGCCCAACGTCGGCGATGAGTTTTAGCTCCAGCCGCACCTCGCGCGTTTCGCCCTCTAGGCCTTTTTGCGCGTATTCAGGGGCTTGGTTGATCGAGCTTTTAAAGTGCACGTTGCCAAGCCCGCCCTTACCGCCTTTTAAAAATAGCTCGCGCTGCCCCTCGCTGGTTAGATCACAGAGTAGCTCGCCCGTCTCGGCATCCAGCACCGCGGTACCTGGAGGCACGATGAGCTCGAGATGCTCGCCTCTTTTGCCGTGCATTCTCCGCCCCGTGCCCGCCTCGCCGTTTTGCGCGCGCATGGCCTTTTTGCCTTTATACGCCGCAAGCGTGTGGGTGTTGTTGTCGGCGACGAAATATACATCCCCGCCGTCGCCGCCGTCGCCGCCGTCCGGTCCGCCTAAAATCACGTGCTTTTCGCGGCGAAAGCTCACTGATCCGGCCCCGCCGTGACCCGAGCTTAGGGTTAAATTTACGCTATCTATAAACATTTTTTGCCTTAGTTTTTAGAGATATTATATCTAAAATTATCAAAACTATACCAATGCCACAGCAAGATCACTTTTAAAATCGGGGTTTATCTTAAAAATTTGAGCGTTGCTTTCATAGAGATTTTTCCAAGACGTAAAACCATAGTCAGCTGGTTTTGCCTTATTGCCTTTGTTTTGCAAAAAGTTCACTACTTTAGCATTGCAAACATAGCTGTTGCTACCGCCTTTTTCCTTAACTGCTTGAACAATGTCAGAAAGATCGCAAATTTTATCTATTTGGCGGTGCAACAAAATAAAATTTGAATATGCGTCCTTTACGGACTGTTTCGTCTTTTGCTCTCCAAATCCTAAAACCGTTTTGCCTAACTTTTTTAGTTTTATGATAAGCGGCGTAAAATCGCAATCGCTTGATACGATACCTACGGCGTCTAGTTGCGTTAGCACCAAAGCGTCATCAAGCGCGTCCAAGCAAAGAGAAACGTCAACACAATTAGGTTTCGAACTAAAAACTTGCACCGACTCTATGTCGCTTGCGTGCAAAATCTCATCCCATCCACAATGTTTAGTAAAATCTTTATACGCTTTTTTTATAATGATCTCGTAGCGCTCGTTTTGACAATAACTTATTACATCACGCAAGAAAACGTGGCTTACATTTTGACAGTCAAAATATAAAGCTATTTTCATATTCACTCCTTAAGCTTGCTCCTCCCGAAGGAGGAGAACATCTATTTTTTAGGCGGATTATTTCCGCGACCTTTACCACTTGGATTACCTGTAGTGCTCGGACCATTTGGCGGTCTTACTCCTGATTTTGCCATTGTTAACCCTTTTTTATTTAATTTAGCCGTTCAAAATCGGCTATAAAATGAGCGGACTGTATAAATATATTTTGCTAGCCGCAACCTACTTTTGCAAATACCAAAGCTACTCGTCGCCAGCATCATCACCCAAATAATCATCGTTGTTTGGATTATACGCATCCGCCCAGTCGTCCATATTGGCGTCATTATTTGGATTGTTTATATTCGACCACAAATCAAGCTCTTCTTGACTCATACCTGACGTATCCATTCTTATCACCTCCTTTCTTGTGGTATAATTTTGGAATTTTACAAAAAGGCTGGGCGACAAATGACGACACAAAATTATGAGCATGAATGCAAAGAACTTGTAGAAAATATACAAAACGGTGTAAGCCAAACAAGATGTGCGCTGAGAAATTTTTTAATTACTTTTGTAGAATTTGATGAAAATTTAGACAATGAAAAAGAGTTGGAAAAAAGAGCAAAAAGATATGAAAAGCTCATGCAAAGAGTTAAAAACAAAAAGTCAAGCACTCAAGAAACGTTTGATAAACTAAAAGCGATTTATAGGTTTTTACTTGATAGCGATGAATATAAAAAACTTAACTGCTACAAGCCGCTCGTTGATGACAAATTTGAAATAGAAATTTTAGGAGATGAATTATATAAAAAAATCAAAAGCCAGTCTAAAATATAGAACATTCCGAGAATTTTTTATCATCCTTTAAGCACTTTTTTATTTTCTCGATGCATTGGTTTTTTCTATGGCTAGAACCTTGCTCGCCCACACAAGTAGAAATAAAAGCATATTCCTGCTCTACCGAATATCTCTCTAAAAACATCTCATATCCCCCGTAGGCTATTGCCCCAGCTACAATAGCACCAAACCAAAAACCTCCACCAGATCTAGCTGTAGATTGGTTTTCTTTTATAGCTTCGCTCATTAGATTTTTTAATATATTGCCATCTTGTATGTATTTTACAACTTTTTCTGCATCACTCGGACTGATTTTGTTATCCGTTATGTCAATTTTTAAAGACTTAATACTTTCGTCAATAAGAACATTTATATCTTTTAGTAAATTTTTATCTAATATATTTTCAACAAGATATTTTAAAATTTCACTTTTGTCTATTTTCATCATAATTATTACCTTTAGATTACAAAATATATCAATGAAAATTATATCGGAATTTAACGTTTTTGGAGCAATTTAAAGAAAAAGGGGCTTTCGCCCCGAAGGTTGCATTGTAATTACGCAGCAGGATAAACTGAAACTTTTTTTCTGTTTTTGTCTAGTCTTTCGAATTTAACGAAACCGTCGATT
This sequence comes from uncultured Campylobacter sp., assembly GCA_963517705.1. Lineage (GTDB taxonomy): Bacteria > Campylobacterota > Campylobacteria > Campylobacterales > Campylobacteraceae > Campylobacter_A. The sequence continues at coordinate 641 of CAUQHH010000150.1, read as the reverse complement.
AGCGCGAAAATAGTATGATCTTTGCCTAGTCCGACGTTGCTGCCCGCGTGAGTAGCGGTACCGCGCTGGCGGATGATGATGTTGCCCGCGCGAACGAATTCGCCGCCGAATTTTTTAACGCCTAAGCGTCGTCCGATACTATCTCGGTTATTCTGGGTTGAGCCTTGACCTTTTTTGTGTGCCATTTCTTATCTCCTTAAGCTGCGATACTTACGACTTTTACGCGTGTAAACTGTCTTCTAAAACCGCGTTTTAGCTTTGAGTCTTTGCGTCTGCGTTTTTTGTAAATAACGACTTTTTTATCCTTGCCCTCGTTTACGACTTCAAGAACGACTTTCGCACCCTTTACGAACGGCGCGCCTACCTTTACTTCACCGTCGTTTACACACAAAACGTCCGTAATCTCGACTGATGATTTTGCTTCAGCACTGAAATGGTCAAGTTTAAGATATTCGCCTTCGCTGACGCGATACTGCTTGCCGCCGTGCTTAAATATAGCGTATTTTGACATACTCTACCTTTCTAAATTTGGTAAGACCAAAAAGCGCTTTTGGATTTCAAAAGACTTGGGGAGCTTTGTTGGTTGTAAGAGACGGATGATACCCAAAAATTTATAAATTTTGGTTTAATGTCCTAGCTTT
>CAUQHH010000149.1:0-4452 GCA_963517705.1 uncultured Campylobacter sp. | reverse complement strand
AACTCGCGACCCCAACCTTGGCAAGGTTGTGCTCTACCCCTGAGCTATTCCCGCACCGTTTTAGAAGTCGCAATTTTAGCAAAAACGTTTTCATTTGTCAAGAAAATTTCAAAATTTTTACGATTTCGCCCGCTTTTAGCTCGCCGAGGCTTTCGCTTGTTACCAAAACGGCGTTACTTTTGATGAGCGGAGTTATCATGCCAGAGCCGAATTTATTATTATCCGTCACGCTAAATTTGCCCCCCAAAAAGCTACCGAGCACGATATTTTGACGTCCTGATTTTATTTTTACGTCTTGATTTAAGACGGCGCCAATTTTTTCAAGCTGTGAGCCCTTTAAAAAATGAACGACTAGCAAGAAGCACATCAAAAACGCTGCCATTGGATTTCCAGGTAGAATAAATACGATTTTTTTATCTTTTATAAAAGCTTTGCTCGGTCGCCCGGGGCGGATATTTACGCCGTCAAAAAGCTCGCTAAAGCCTAAATTTAAAAGCGCCGTTTTCATAAAATCAGCCTCGCCCTTGCTCGCTCCACCGCTTGTTATGATGACGTCAAATTCAGCCGTCTCTAGCGAGCGCGTCGTACTTTCTAGATCGTCCTTAATAATGCCTGCGTACGAGCTAGCAAAGCCGAAGCTTTGAAGCAAAGACGCGATGCCTGCGCCGTTTGCGTTGTAAATTTGCTCCTCGCTAGCGTTTTGCCACGGCTCGACCACTTCGTCGCCGCTTGAAAATATACCGATTCTTAGCTCGCGCTCCACGCAGACGCAGTAGATGCCCTGAGCAGCTAGCATCATTACTCTTGCGGGCGTTAAAATTTCGCCTTTTTTTAGCAAAATTTCACCCGCCTTGACCTCTTCGCCCATGTATCTTAGGGCGTTAAATTTTTTGACTTTGCTTTGCGGCGAGAGCTTGCCGTCCTGCAAAATCGCGTCCTCAAAAGGTACGACCGTGTCGGCATTTATGGGCATTTTTGCGCCGGTCATTATCTTTACGCATTCGCCTTTTTTTAGCGCGATCTCGGCCTCATCGCCTGCCAGCACGGTTGCCGCGACGCTTAACGGCCCATCAAAATCATCAAATTTAAGCGCGTATCCGTCCATCGCGGCATTGTCGAAAGAGGGCAAATTTTTAACCGCGACTACATCCTGGGCTAAAACTTTACCCGTAGCGCGCTCAAGGCTTACAAACTCGCCGCAACCGTCAAATTTAGCTTTTTCTAGGATCAAATTTTGAGCAAGCTCTAGCGTCATTTTACTCCTCCAGCCTGCGTATTTTTGCACCCAGAGTCGCTAGTTTGCGCTCCAGCCCCTCATAGCCTCTATCTAGGTGATAAATTCTATGCACGCGGCTAGTTCCGTTTGCTGCAAGGGCTGCTAGCACTAGAGCAGAGCTAGCGCGCAGATCGGTAGCCATCACGTCTGCGGCGTTTATCTCGCCTCCGCCGTAGATCGTCGCGATGTGGCCGTTTAGGCGGATGTCCGCGCCCATACGCGTGAGCTCGCTAACGTGCATAAATCGGTTCTCAAAAAGCCTTTCGTCGATCGTACTGACGCCGTTTGCCACGAGTGAGAGCGCCATAAACTGCGCCTGCATATCGGTCGGAAATCCCGGAAACTCAGTCGTAACAATCTCGACCGGATTTACGTTTTTAGCCGGCATTATCGTGATTTTATCACCGTCCACGACGGTTTCAAAGCCCATTTGGTTAAATTTAGTAAGCACGGCCCTAAGATGAGCGGCATTGGCGTTTGTGATGGTTACTTGCGAGTTCGTGATCGCTCCGGCGCAAAGATACGTCCCGGCCTCGATCCTATCGGGGATGACCGTTATCTCGCTCACATCCAGCAAGCGCCTATCCGTGCCCTCGATCACCAGCTCGTCAGTGCCGATACCATCGATCTTCACGCCGCCTGCGGCTAAAACCTCGCAAAGCTGCACCACCTCAGGCTCTTTAGCGACGTTGATTAGATGCGTCGTGCCGTGAGCGAGCGCGGCGGCCATGATGATGTTTTCGCTGCCCGTTACCGTGATCTTATCAAACACGATCTGCGCGCCCTTTAGCCCATCAGGCGCCGTGGCTACGACGTAGCCTTGCTTTATCTCGATGTTTGCGCCCATCTTTTCAAGCGCGCTTAGGTGTAGATCTATCGGTCTTTGCCCGATCGCGCAGCCGCCGGGCAAACTCACCTCGCAGTGGCCAAACCTAGCTAACAGCGGGCCAAGAACCAGGATAGAGGCGCGCATTTTGCGCACGATGTCGTAGTTGGCCTTCGTGGAGCTGACGTAATTTGAGTTGATTTTTAGAGTGTGATCGTCCGTAAATTCGCACTTTGCACCCAAATTTACGAGCAGAGTAGCCAATGTTTTTATATCCGCGACGTTTGGCATATTTTTTAGCGTCACGTCGTTTTTTATGATTAGAGCCGCGGCTATGAGGGGCAGGGCGGCGTTTTTCGCTCCGCTTATGGCGACCTCGCCGCCTAGTTTCGCATTTCCTTCGATTTCTAAATAATGCATCATCTTAAATCCTTAAATAAAATCCAAAGTATAGTAAAATTTAGCTTATAAATTTAAATTTATGCCGATATTTACCGATTTATTTATATAATCTTACTTTTAGGCGGCCAGTTTCCGGCGCTCAAATTTACCGCAAAACGTCGCCTTAGATAAAAAATAGGATAACAAAATGAAATTTACGATTTTTTTGCCGATCGCATCGATTGCGGCTCTGATTTTTAGCGGATGTGCGAACAATGCGCCCAAAATTTACCCGATCGATCAAAGCGGACAGATCTTAAACGCGAGATTTTTAAACTCGCAGCAAGACGTATTTAACGATCTAGGCGGCATAGCTCTTTCAAATTTTATGCAAGGTTTTTTGGGCAAAAAAGACGGCGGAGACTGCTCGGGTTTCGTCTCGCTCGTAAATAAAAATATAAATAACGTTTACTTTTCAGAGACGAATTTGCTCAAATTTTACGGCGAAAACGGATCAAAATCTCAAGCTATTTATAATTTTTACAAAAAGCGAAATTTGATCTCGCAAACAAGCCCAAAGCTCGGAGATTTGGTATTTTTTAACAACACCACGAGTCAAACCAAAGGCAAAAACAAGCAAATCATAACCCACCTTGGCATCATAGACCGCATAGAAGATGACGGAACTATAAGATTTATGCATAATACCAGAGGCAAAAACAAGAGTGGATTTATAAATCTATTTCAAAAAAATAGCCACAAAATAGGCGGCAAAGAGGTAAACTCCTACATCGTAGCGTGTAAAGGCGGCGACGCTACTTGCCTAACGTCAAACAGATTCGCCGGCTTTGGCAAGGTTAATTTTTAGCTAAATTTATGTCTAAATTTTATATGATAAAGCCTTTAAAAAGGAGCCGTTTTTGAAAGCCACGATATCGCTCATCGCGTTAAATTGTCTAGTATATCTTGCCGTTTACTGCGGCATTTGCGGTAGTAACGTGACGCTTGGGCTAAATATGTTTTTCACGGACGGGCTTTACGTCTGGCAGCCGGCGACCTCGATGTTTATGCATGCAAATTTAGCCCATCTACTGATGAATATGGCTGTTTTGTATCAGTTCGGATCGCTTCTAGAGCGGTACTACGGCAGCGAAAAATTCGCCGTTATTTACTGCGTCGGAGGCGTTTTGACCTCGCTGCTTAGTTTTGTTTATATTTATGTTATGTTTAAAACTAACGGAACTTTTATAAATTTAGTAGGAGCTAGCGGTGCGATCAGTCTGTTGCTGGGAGTTTTGGCGTTTTTGGACGCGAGTAGCAGAAAAGGGCTAATAATCGCTATCTTGCTAATGAGCTTCGCACCCGTAGCCATGGGCGTAAACGTCGCCTGGTACGCGCATATTATCGGCTTTGCTTTAGGATATTTCGGGGTAAAATTTAAGGTGATAAAATGAGATTTTTCGATCAAATTTGGGAAATTTTAGAGTGCGGCGACAAGGAGCTTAAATTTGATAAATTTAAACGATTTTACGCCGAATACAAGGCCGGTAAATTTGACGCGCAAATAGAAGAGGGCGGTAAATTTGACGAGATAAAACAGCTCGAGCGCCCAAGTTACGCGGCATTTTGCGAGGTCGTAGCTATGAGAGAAATAGGCGGCAAAAAGCAAGTAGACAAGCAAAAAGCCTTCCTTCACTCGATCGCACATATCGAATACAGCGCCGTAGATATCGCGCTAGATGCGGCGTATCGCTTCCGAACTCTGCCAAAAGCCTACTATGACGACTGGCTAGAGGTCGCGCAGGATGAGATCAGGCACTTTAAGATGATCGAGGAACACATGGGTAAATTTGGCGTGAAATACGGCGATTTTACCGTGCACGACGGGCTTTTTATCGCCCTGCAAAATACCTCCGCGTCGCTGCTTGAGCGTATGGCGGTGCTACCTAGATACATGGAGGCAAACGGC
>CAUQHH010000148.1:0-4501 GCA_963517705.1 uncultured Campylobacter sp. | reverse complement strand
AAATTTGCCTCTTTTAGCAAATTTACCGCTTCGATTAGCTCGGTCGCGGTTAGGCCGAATTTGGAGTTTATGCCGCCGCTTTTAGCCCAGATACCAGATCCGCTGCTATGCAGCCTGATGCGCAGACCGATGTTTGGCTTTGGCGCGAAACGCTCTTTTGCGATGGCGATGATAGCCTCAAGCTCGTTTAGTCCCTCGATCGTTAGCGTGATGTTGTGTCCCATTTCGGCTGCGATAAAGCCGATGTTTATCATCTCTTTATCTTTAAAGCCGTTTACGGTGATCGGCGCACCTTCGTTATTATACGCCATCACCAGCAGCAGCTCGGCCTTTGAGCCTGCCTCCAGCCCGTAGCCGTATTTTTGGCCGTGACGGACTAGATTTTTTACAAAGCCCGGATATTGATTTACTTTTAGCGGATAGACGGCGTTAAAGCTGCCTTTGTAGCCGAATTCGTTTTTCGCGTTCTCAAAGCTTTTGTAAATTTGCGAAATTTGCTTGTGTATGAGGTGAGGGAAACGCAGCAATAGCGGGCCTCGGTAGCCTTCGCTCCTGATACTTTTTACGATGTCGATGATGGCGGGTTTTGAGCCGGTATTGACGCAAATTTTCCCGCTTTCGACGATGAAGTTGTTATTTCCCCACAAATTTAAACCGTAATCATACATTTAAAATCCTTTTAAGCTCAGTCTCCAGATCCGCCAAATCAAGCATTTTTTCGGCCTTTTCGCTCAAATCTTTTAGCCAAATTTTACCCGATTTTAGCTCGTCCTCGCCGACGCAAAGGCAAATCCTAGTGTTTGCGTTATCTGCGGCGTTTAGGTGTTTTTGCAATTTTTTAGGCTCGTAGCTCACGAGAACCGGGAGGTTTTTTCTTAAATTTATCGCTATTTTATAGACCGCGTCCACGCCATCGGCGTCCATCGCGCCGATATATACGCCGCTTCTTTCGCTCTGGCTCTCGCGGCCGCCTAGGATTTCCATTATGCGCTCGATACCCATCGCAAAGCCCACGCCGTAGCTAGCCTTGCCGCCTAGGTACTCGACCAGTCTGTCGTAGCGTCCGCCGCCTGCGACCGCGCTCTTTGCGCCGATCTCGCTTGAAACAAACTCAAACGCCGTTTTACAGTAATAATCAAGTCCGCGCACGAGTTTTGGATCTATCTCAAACTCCACGCCGTTGCCGCTTAAAATTTCTTGTAGCTTTTTAAACTCGCCTGCGCATTCGTCGTTTAGGCTACCGATTATCAGCGGCGCGTTTTCGTAGATTTTCTGACAGCTCTCGACCTTGCAGTCTAGCACGCGGATAGGGTTTGTTAGCTTTCTGCGCTTGCAGTCCTCGCAAATTTGACCTTCGTGCGAGTCCAAAAATTTAACCAGCTTTTCGCGGTATGCGCCCATGCTGGCGGCGTCTCCGAGCGAATTTATAAGTAGCTTGGTTTTGATACCTAGGCGCGAAAATATCTCGTTTATCATCAAAATAACGCTCGCGTCCTCATAAACGCTAGGCTCGCCGAAGCATTCGCAGCCAAACTGATGAAACTCGCGCAAGCGTCCTTTTTGCGGGCGCTCGTAGCGAAACATCGAACCGTGATAAAAGTACCGTCTCACGCCGCCGGCGCGGTCAAATTTAGCCTCGATAAATGCGCGCACGACGCCGGCCGTCCCCTCAGGGCGCAGACAAACGTCATTTCCGCCCTTATCCTCAAACTGATACATCTCCTTGCCCACGATGTCGCTGCTTTCCCCGACGCTGCGGCGAAAAAGCGCCGTTTGCTCCAGGTGCGGAGCTAGCACGAACTCGTATCCGTAGTTTTTCGCGACCTCTTCGCAGATTTTGATTATCCTCTCGTAAAGTCCCGACTGGGGCGGCAAAACGTCCTTCATCCCCCTTAATGCGCTAATCATTTATAAACTCCTTTATCAAATTCGTTATTTTTTCTTCGTCCCAGGCGGCGTCGATCGTGACGTAGCGGACGTCTAGTTTTTGCAAAATTTCTTCCATCGCGTCCTGCACTCTTAGTAGATAACTAAATCCCCTAGCCTCTATGCCGTCCATCTGCGCGCGCGAGCCTAGGCGCGATCTTAGCGTGCTTTCGTCCGCTTTAAAAAATACTATTTTTTGCGGAAAATTTCCTTGCAGGGCGAATTTATTTAAATTTAAAAGCTCCTCAAAGCTAAAATTTCCGCCCGCCAGCGCGTAGGCCATGCCTGAAACAAAGCCTCTGTCGCTTAAAATCATTTTATCTAAATTTGGTTTTATTATTTTACCGAAATGCTCGGCTCTGTCGGCCAAAAATAGCAAAATTTCGGCCCTTTTATCCAGGTCGTTTTCCTTTAGTAAAATCTCGCGCAAATTTTCGCCAAGCTTCGTGCCGCCTGGTTCTTTAGTCACGATCGCTTGCGGGTAAGCCGCCGCTAGCCGCGCTATCTGCGTGCTTTTGCCCGCGCCGTCGATACCTTCAAATAAAATATACAAATTTAGCCTTTCAAAGTTTCTAAAATTTCGCTTGGAACCAGCTTGCTGACGTCGCCGTCGTGGCTAAGAACAGAGCGCACGATCGAGCTTGAGATAAAGGCGTTTTGCAGGCTCGGCATCAGATAAACGGTCTCAAGCTCCTCCCAAAGCACGGCGTTTGCATAGCCGATTTGTAGCTCGTACTCAAAGTCGCTAACCGCGCGAAGTCCGCGGATCACGACGTTTACGCCGCAGTTTTTAGCAAAATCGACGAGCAGGTTATCAAAGCCTACGACCTCGACGTTTTTTAGATCCGCCGTCGAGATTTTTACCATCTCGACCCGCCTAGCCAAGCTAAAATATGGCTGCTTGCTCTCGCTAGCCGCAACCGCGACGATGACTTTATCGAAAATTTTAGTCGCCCGCCTGATAACGTCGACGTGTCCGTTTGTGACGGGATCGAAGGTGCCGGGATAGATACAAGCTTTCATTTTTTCGCCTCTAAATTTTAAAGGTTGATTTTACTATTTTATGCCTAAAACAGGACTTTATCTTGCGGCTAGCGCGGCTGTTTTAGCTCCATCTTTTGTAAATTTGATGCTCGAGTCCGAGCAGGTCAAGCCACTTGCCGATGATAAAATTTTCCATATCTTCGAGGCTATTTTGAGCCGAATAATATCCCAAAACCGGCGGCGCGATAACGGCGCCAAGAGTGGAGAGTTTGGCCGCATGCTCAAGCGCTAGCGTAGAAAACGGCATCTCTCTAACGCCCAAAACCAGCCTCTTTCGCTCCTTTAGCGCGACTGCGGCGGCGCGAGTTATCAGCGTATCTGCAAAGCCTGCGTGGATTTTTGCTAGGGTGTTGATAGAGCAGGGCGCTACGATAGTAGCGTCTATGCCAAATGAGCCAGAGCTCGGAGCTGCGGCGAGATCAGAGTCATCGTGGATAACGGCGCGATTTTGCAAATCTTGCCAAATTTGATAAATTTCATCCCGCTTGGCGTCTTTTTTAATGCGGTTTTTATCAAGATCGCACTGGTTTTGAAATTTACGGTCGTCAAATTTGCTTGCTTTTTCATCGTTAGGGCTTGCGATTTTTTCACCGCCATTAGACTTACAAATTTGCTCGTTTGCATCATTAAGGCCGCAGTTATCCAAATCTGCGAATTTTAAACCATTATCGCTCAAACCTTGCGCATTATCTGCAAATTTACCGCTTTGGTTTTGCGATATTTCGTCTCTGCCTCCAAAATCTAGCTCGCCCTGAGCAGAGCTAAAATTTGCAAATTTTGCGTCTTCGTGCGTGTGAGAGTCGTTTTCGTTGCAGGGTATCAAATTTTGTTCTAAATTTTGAAAATTTACGTCCGCGCCGTTTTTATAAAAAATATCCGTAAAATTTAACTCTTTTTCTAGCACATTCATCGCGTTTTTACTCGCGCACAGATGCAGCTTGCTTCTTTTTGCTATCTCGAGGGCGAGCTTTAGCCCCAGATTTACGCCGCTTGCGCCGCTGATACCTAGAAAAATTTTCATCTTATCATCACCTGTTTTTTTGAGACGATTTGCGCGCTAAAGATCTTTTTGTCGTTATTTTTGACCTTGATCATCTCGCCTAGATTGCCGTTTTCTAGCGCCGTGACCTCGACGATGATGCTAAGCGCCCCGTCGCTAAGCACGGCATTGACGCGCTCGCCTTTTTTTATGAGCGGTAGCGGTGTAAACTGCCGTAGCCGCAACACTTCGCCGCTTTTTATGTTTTGTTTGGCCGCTAGCCTCGCGTTTGGCGCGTCACTCATCATGTCGTGGCTAAACTCGCCAAGCTCGACCCAGTCCTTTGCAAAGTCGCCGATACCTAGCATTTGGCGCGTCGCAAGTGGCTTGGTAGCCCTTAAAACCGGCATTTTTGCGTTTATTTCATATCTAAAAAATACGCTTGGCTGCGAGCCGTTTGGTGCGACGAAACCGGCTCTGAAGCTGCCTTTTGGATTAATTTTATTTACGTAAATTTTATCGAATTTGTATTCGTGGAAGTTTTTAGGAAGT
>CAUQHH010000147.1:0-4590 GCA_963517705.1 uncultured Campylobacter sp. | reverse complement strand
AAAAAATGGAAAAATACGAAGGCTACAATCTCAGGCTACGCGACACTCTCGTCGGCGTGCAGTTTTTATTCGTCGCGTTTGGCGCGCTCGTGCTGGTGCCGATATTAACGGGGCTTGATACGTCCGTGGCGCTGTTTACGGCGGGTATCGGCACGCTGCTGTTTCAGCTAATCACGCGCAAAAACGTCCCGCCGATCTTTCTCGCGTCTAGCTTTGCGTTCATCGCGCCGCTTAGCTTTGGCGTGAAGGAGTGGGGCATCGCTGCGACGATGGGCGGAGTGGTCGCGGCGGGGCTGTTTTACGTGGCTTTGAGCTTGCTTATTAGGCTCAAAGGCGAGGGATTTTTGCATAAAATTTTACCGCCCGTAGTCGTCGGTCCCGTCATCATGACGATCGGTCTCATCCTCTCGCCAGCAGCCGTAAATATGGTCATGGGCAAGGGCAAGGAGGCGCTCTATACGCAGGGCCAGTCGCTTACGATCGCGCTTATCTCGCTCTCGGCGGTTATCGCCATTATGATGTTTGGCCGCGGCATGCTGCGCCTCGTGCCGATACTTTGCGGCATCGCGGCGGGATACTGCGCGTCGCTGTTTGTCGGGATCGTGGATTTTACGCCGATTCTAAATGCGCCGTGGTTTGCGCTGCCAAATTTCACCGCACCGGTTTTTAAGCTTGAAGCGGTTATCTACATGGTGCCTATCGCTATCGCGCCCGCGATCGAGCACATCGGCGATATGCTAGCCATCAGCAACGTCACGAAGGAAAATTTCCTAAAAAACCCGGGACTTAAAAGCACGCTGCTTGGCGACGGACTCGCGACGTCGCTAGCTGGTTGCTTTGGCGGACCGCCGAATACCACCTACTCCGAGGTTACGGGCGCGGTCAGCATCACGAAAGCCTACAATCCCGCCATCATGACCTTTGCCGCGCTTGCGGCGATCTTGCTAGCCTTCGTGGGCAAGCTCGGCGCCGCGCTCTCCACGATCCCCGCTCCCGTCATCGGCGGCATTATGCTGCTGCTTTTTGGTATCATCGCTAGCGTGGGCATGGAAACGCTCATAAAAAACAGCGTGGATCTAGCCGAGCCGCGCAATATGATCATCGTCGCGCTCATCTTCGTCTGCGCGATCGGCGGCATGGTGCTGGATTTTGGCGCGATGAGTTTTAGCGGCGTGGGACTTGGCGCGCTCATCGGTATCACGCTAAATTTGGTTCTGCCAAAGACCAAGCATTTTGACGGGTACTAAGTTAAATTTGCGCGGAGCTTGCGTCGTTTCGAGTGATTGCGGGTAAATTTGAGCGTCGTCGTCAAATTTGATAAGGTTTAAATTTACCTGCGGCTTTTTGTCGCCAAATTTACCGCACCTAAATTTTAAAATTTCCCCTGCAAATGCTTTCAAATTTCTAACGTTTTAAACTAGCAAGATATATAATTGCCTTATGAAAAAGGCGAATAATTTAAGCAAATTTGATAAAAAGGCGCTGAGGCTACTCTTTGCGGTACTTTTCGTGCCGCTCTTCGTCTCGCTCGTTTTCATCTATGAACTATCGGTGTATGACCGCTCGCGCGAGCTGCCCGCGGACGCGCAAAAGATCGGCAGCAGTGATTACTATAACATCGGCGGCAAAATTTACCTACGCTCTTGGAATCTCGCTCCCTACGAGCTAGAGGGCGGCGTGGACGCGGCGAGCTTTCGCGCGCTTGATACCGGCAGATACTCCTACACAAACGTCGGCATGGACGCTAACCGCGTATTTTGCGGCGCTCGCAAGATGTCGGGGCTGGATCCCGCTCGCACGCAAAAGATCGGCGCGCGCTACTACAGCGACGGGCGCGTGAGCTATTTCTGCTCGGACGTTACGCAGCGCACGGGCGGCGCGATAAGCTACATTTACAAGGTATTTTTCCACGCCTTTGGGCTTTCAAAGTGGCCGCAGGAGTACAACTATCCATACGCGAGGCTCGATACTAGCGCGCCTATCTCGCCACTGACCGAGAGCCCTTACGTCGCAACCGACGGCGAGCGGGTATTTTACGAGGGTAAAATTTTAGAGGGTGCGGACGCAAAAAATCTAAAACAGATAAGGCGAAAAATCATATACGAAGACGGCCCCGAGCTGCCCGCGCACTTTCGCCCGGTTGATCGGTGGCTAAGCGACGGACGCAGCGTCTATAAGGGCGGCGAGAGGCTAAATTTCACCCCTAGCGAGCAGATGTATCTCGCGGAGCCAAACTCGGGCATAGAGTTTCTTTTTGATCCCGCTACGGACGTAGCGTTTATAAGGGCGGCGGGAGATTTGATGCTGCAAACGAGCCCTATACGCCGCTAAATTTTAAGAGCGGGCATCAGGAATACATGCTGTTTGCGAGCAAAAACGGCATATTTTATCTAAGCAAGGATAAAATTTTAAATCGTCCGCGCGGCAGCGGTATCGAGGGCTGGCTCAAAGACGCATTTTGGTACGTTTATTATAAATTTGGCGGGGAGGGCAGTGGGCTAAACGCGCTAAAAAGGGCGGGTGACAATCCGTTTAAAGGCGCCGTGCGGCAGATCTCGGAAAGGCTTTTTAAGGACGACGCGGGATTTTATTATCTAAATTTTTACTCGCATAGCGTTTACGTCACGGGTCGCAGCGGCAGGCATCTGGATAAGCGGACGAATTTCATCGATCTGCGAAAGATCACGCTAGACGTGCATGACGATGAGGTGATGGCGCAGATCGCGGACGAGGCGGCGCGAAACCCAGAGATGTCGCAGCCCGTTTTTATGCGCAGGACGTGGAGTATGAAAACGGCGCGGCCTTTTATATGTATTGCCTCGGGGCTGTTTTGGTGCTTGGAGCTTGGATTTATAGCTATTTTAGAAAGCGCAGCTTGCGACGCGGTTAAATTTGCCGTCAAATTTGCTCTAAATTTACAACCTTTCTTACCGATTTATTACGATTTCAGGCTAAAATCGCAGTGAAAAAATCAAAAGGAAATCCAATGGAAAACAAAATCATAAACAGCGTCAGGGGCGGCTTTTGGACGAAGCCCGTCATTATTTTCGTCCTGCTTTTGCTGCTGCTTATCCCGCTAGGTTTCATCAGCTCGATGATCTCTGACCGCGCCTACGTCAAGCAAAGCGCCGAGGAGTCCATCATGCAGCCAGTCGGCGGAGAGCTTAGGATCGAGGGCGTTTTGATCTCAGTGCCGTATAAAAAGCAAACGGCGATCTACAACGAAAACGGCGTAGCGGCGGTTTCGCAGACAACCGAGCAGATCATGATAGCGCCGCAGTCATACGAGCTATCGACCCAGCTAAATCCGCAGTATCTAAAGCGCGGTATCTTTAGCGTGCCCGTTTTTAACGGCGACGTCGCGCTAAAAGCCAAATTTGCGCCGCTAAATTTCGAGCAGCTAAATATCAAAGAAAGCGATGTTTTGTTAGGCGAGGCGACGCTGATTTTAGGCGTAGGCAGCAAAAAGGCTTTTACCGCGTTTCCCGCGCTAAAAGCAAACGGAGAGGACCTTGCGCAGTCTTTTGCGCCGCCTAAATACTCGCCCTTTACCCAAAGCGTCCACTACAAACTACCTGCAAATTTAACAAGCGGCGGCTTTGAGCTAGCGGGCACGCTATCTATGCAGGGCGGGCAGAGCGCGAGCTTCGTTCCTGTGGGGCAGGATAATAAATTTGACGTAAAATCCTCGTGGAGCTCGCCGTCTTTTAGCGGCGGCTGGCTGCCGAAATCGCGCGAAGTTACGAGCAGCGGCTTTAACGCGCAGTGGGAGATCTCGGGCCTTAGCACCGGCGTTCCGCAGGCGTGGATCATGGACGGCAGGCGCGAGATAGGGCTGGAGAGCGTCGAGGCTAGCTTCATCAGCCCCGTAAACAACTACTCGCTCATCGCACGCTGCGTGACCTACGCGATCTTGTTTCTAGCGGTGCCGTTTTTGGCGATATTTTTGTGCGAAATTTACAGCCGCGCCCGCATCCATCCGATCCAGTACCTACTCATCGGGGCCGCCGACGTGCTGTTTTACCTGCTCGTACTATCGTTTTCCGAGCATATTAGCTTTTTAGCTAGCTATCTCGTCGCGGCCGCAGCCGTGTGCGCGACGATACTTTTTTACGGCTCGGCGATCTTTCGGGCGCGCAAATGGGGCGTATTTATCGCTCTCGTACACGGGGTTAGCTACTGCTTGCTCTACGGTATCTTGCAGTCCGAGGACTACGCGCTTTTGATGGGCAGCGTGATGATATTTGCGGTGATTGCGCTGGTGATGTATTTGACCAGGAAGATAGACTGGTACGAAAACGGGCTGAAAATTTAGTTTTTTGCGGCTTGTCTCGCGAGCGTCTTTAATGGAGCTAGTAAAAATTTAGCTCGATAGACTACGTGTCTTATCTTCGCTAAATTTTTACGTCGCAACCCTTAAATCCATCTCGCGATACTTCGCCTTGACTTTTTACATGCAAATTTGAAGTCAAATTTATAAATTTAACTCCATCAAAATTTACAAAATTTGCGACGCTTTGCCTGTAAGGCAAAGCAGTGTCGCCACCTTAAAAGCGTCGTAGGGGGAGGGGGATTAAATGGGGTGGGGAG
>CAUQHH010000146.1:0-4625 GCA_963517705.1 uncultured Campylobacter sp. | reverse complement strand
TACCTGCCGCCTGCGACTAGAAGCGCGATCGGCGAGGCAAATTTACGCGCCGCGCAGCTTCCGCTCGTGCTCGTTTCGCCCTACGAACACCACTCAAACGAACTTAGCTTTCGCGAGGGGCTTTGCGACTACATGCGCGTGCCGCTTAGCGAGGGCGGCAAGATCGATCTGCTCGCGCTTGAGCGCATCCTAAAGCTTAACGCAGCACGCCGCATCATCGGCTCGTTTAGCGCCGCCTCAAACGTCACGGGCGTCATTAGCGACTATAAAAAGATCAGCGAGCTAATCAGAGCTGCGGGCGGTATCGTCGCTTTTGACTGCGCGGCGCTCGGCTCACACGCAAATTTAGATTGCGACTACTTCGACGCGATTTTCCTCTCGCCGCATAAGCTACTTGGCGGACCTGCTAGCTGCGGGCTTTTGGCGATCAAAAAGGAGCTACTTAACAGCGATGTGCCGACCTTTGCCGCGGGCGGAACGGTCGCCTACGCCAGCCGCGAAGGGCACGTGTTTTTAAAAAATCCCGAGCAGCTAGAAGAAGGCGGTACGCCGCCTATCACCGGGCTTATGCGGGCAAATTTGGCCTACGCGCTGCGAAACGAGGTGGGCTTCGAGCAAATAAAAAACGCCGAGGACGAGCTCGCGCGGCTTTTTGAGCGCGAGCTAGCGGGCATAGACGAGGTCATAAACTACGCTCCAAAGGGCTCGCCACGGCTGCCGATAATTTCCTTTAACGTGCGCGGCGTCTCGGCGTATGATTTCGCCGCGAGCCTTAGCAACGACTTCGGTATCCAGACGCGCGCGGGCGTGATGTGCGCTGGGCCCTACGCTCACGATCTGCTAGGTATCAAGGAGGGGCGCATGCCGGAAAGTAAGCCCGGCTTCGTGCGCGTGAGCCTGCACTACACGCACACCGAGCAAGACGTGCTATATCTAGTTGGTGCGATAAAATCCTGCATCAAAAAACACCGGGAGCTTTGGGGTGAGGAAAAGGCGATGTATGAGATGTTCGGCGGGAAGATTTAAATTTTAGCGGATTAAATTCGGCTCGTAAAAAGGTCAAATTTGAGCAAATCAAAAATTCACGGTCAAATTTGAAATTTAACGCCGTAAAGATACGGGTCTGGGCGCTCAAATTTGATTAAATTTAAAAAATAAAAATAGTAAATTTAAGAAAGAAAAAAGGGCGCAAAGCGCGCCCGAGTTTGCGCGGATAGAGTCAAATTTGACCTAAACGCGCGTGAAATTTAGTTTTTACGACTGTTTGCGTCAGGCGTGAAAAGCGGCTTATCTAGCAGCTTAAAGTCGCCGATAAATTTCTGACCCTCTTCGCTCGTCGCCCACTCGATAAATTTATTTGCGTTTTCGATGTCGGCCTTAGCGCAGTGCTTCGGATTTACCGCGATTAGCGAGTAGAAGTTCTTTAAGTCGTTGTCGCCTTCGTTGATGATGACCATCTCAGGCGCGCCTTTTTTGGTGTCCTCGTACTTGATGTAGGTGCCGCGGTCGGTGAAAGTAACGCCCTTTTGCTCGGCTGCTGCGTTGATAGTAGCTAGCATGCCTTGGCCTGTTTGCATGTACCATCCGTCTTTTTCAGGCACTTCGCCGATGATTTTTTTCCAGATACCTTTTTCTTTGTTGTCGGTACCTGATTTATCGCCGCGAGAGAAAAATTTGATATTCTCTTTTTTGATCAGCTCAAAGCTCTCTTTGATGTCTTTGCCTTTAAATTTATCGGCGATAGATTTATCGGCGATGACGACGAAGTCATTGTACATTACGGCTTTTCTCTCGACGCCAAAGCCTTTTTCTACGAATTCTTTTTCAACTTTTGGCGAATGCACGAAAAGTATGTCCGCATCGCAGTTTTCGCCTAGTTTTAGCGCAGCGCCCGTGCCTACGGCAGTCCATTTGATATCGACGCCGGTTTTTGCCTTATATGCAGGATAGATCGCATCTAGTAGCCCCGTATTATCGGTGCTAGTCGTAGTTGCCATGATGAGTTCGCTATCGCCCGCAAACGCCAAAACGCTCGCGATTAGCGAGCCTAATATTACTTTTTTCATTTTTCTCCTTTTTTAAAAAGTATGCTATTATAGCACATTAAATTAACACTTAAGAAATATGCAAGGAAAGAATATTTGGATTTTCTACTAAACGGATTTTTGGAGGCATTTAGGCTGCTTTTTAGCGGCGATGAGGAGACGTATTCGGCGATCAGGGCGACGCTTTACACTTCGAGCGTTTCGATATTTTTTGCGATTTTAGTCGGTTTTCCGCTGGGCTTTACGCTGGGATTTTACGATTTTAGAGGGCGCAGGATTCTTAGGCTGCTCAGCGATACGGCGCTTGCGATGCCCACCGTTGCGATCGGGCTTATTTTGTATGCCTTTATCACGCGAAACGGCCCGTTTGGTGAGTTTGGGCTACTTTTTACGCTAAAGGCCGTGATGCTGGGGCAGTTTGTACTGGCTCTGCCTATCATCATCTCGCTAAGCGCTAGCGTCGTGGAAAATATGGACAAAAAGCACTACCTAACCATCCTAAATTTACGCCTGAGCCCGCCTAGGCTAGTTGGCTGCGTGCTTTACGAGCTGAGGTATGCTCTGATGGTGGTCGTAGCTACGGCGTACGGGCGTATCGTGGCCGAGGTCGGCGTGGCGATGATGATCGGAGGAAATATCAAATATTTTACTCGCACGATCACGACCGCTGTGTCGCTGGAGACAAACAAAGGCGAGTTTGCTATGGGTATCGCGCTTGCGTTGGTACTTATCTTTATCGCATTTGCGGTAAATTTGACGATACACGCGCTAAAAAGGCTTGATAAATGAAATTTGATAAATTTAGAAATTTTACGCTCGCAAAATGCGGTCTAGGCGCGTCAAACTTGAGCTTTTTTGTAAATTTAAAGAGAAAGGCGCACAGTGATAAACGTTAGAAATTTACGCCTAAACTACGGCGCGAGCGAGATTTTAAACATCCCGCGCCTTGATATCGACGTTAGCAAAATCACCGCGCTAACTGGCAGCAACGGCAGCGGCAAAAGCACGCTGATGCGAGTGATGTCGTTTTTGCAAAAGCCCACTAGCGGCGAAGTGCGGCTGTGGGGAAGCAGCGCGCCTAGCTTAAATTTACTGCGCGACGTTAGCGTTTTGCTGCCCGAGCCCGCGCTTTTAAAACGCTCCGTGAGGGAAAATTTCAAGGCCGTTTTAAAAAGCCGAGGAGCGCTAGCGGAATTTGACGAGCGAGCGAACGAGGCGTTAAATTTGGTCGGGCTTGACGAGAGTTTTTTAAACAAGCGCCACTTTGAGCTAAGCTCGGGGCAGACGCAGCGCGTTAGCTTTGCGTTAAATTTGGCGCTCAGATCACGTCTATATCTACTCGACGAGCCGACAAATAGCGTAGACGTGGGCACTTCAAAGCTTTTTGGCAAGGCGGTGCTTTACATGCGGCAAAGATACGGCTGCGGCTTTGTGATCGCTAGTCACGACGATAAATGGCTAACCGCAATCGCCGAGGAAAACGTCTTTTTGCACAAGGGTCGCGTGTGCGAATTTGAATACAAAAATATTTTCGACGCGCGGGACGGGGTTTTAAAATTTGACGAAAATGCGAGCGTAAATTTGCCGCAAAATTTACGTAACGCCGTAAAGATCGCCGTAAATCCAAGCAAAATAACGCTAAGCAAAACGCCGATAGATGGGTGCTTGAGCGGTATTTTGCACTCGGTTTCTCTCTACCTTGGCAAAGAGCTTTTGGTGAAAATCAAAGTCGGCGACTTTTTGATTAAAACGCTGGCGGCGAATTCGCAAAATTTTAGCGTCGGCGAAAATATTTATTTTAAATTTGATGAGGAAGCGTTTTTGGAGCTTGAGTGAGCCGCGAAATTTTGCAAATTTCGCTCCTGATTTTAATTTTAGGCTCATTTAACGTCCGTTAAAATAGCCGAGTTAAAAGTAAATATCAAAATGAAGCGTAAATGCGAGATATATGCGCAAATTTCATATTTCTTTTATCCCCTAAAATTCGCTACAAGCAATATGCAATTAAGGCATATTTAAGCGTATATTAATTTTTTTAATTTATTTTTTTTTAAGTATAAGAAATAAGCCAAAAAGTAGTATAGTTTCACAATCGAGAAAAATCTCAAAAAATAGACAAAAATGATAAAGGAAGGCGATGACTAGCAAGGGCGAATTTGCGGCGGGACGAGGACTTTACTACTCGCTTTTTTCGCGTTTTTTCGTTTTTAGCCAAGGCGCTGATAGATTTAGCGGCGTAAATGCGATGCTAGGCCTTGCCTCGGCGCACGCTCTAAACGAAGAATCGGCCGCCGCGATAATGCGCATTCAGGCAAAATTCGACGAAAAAAACCCACAAAATTTAGCGGATGAATTCGACGAAATTTTCCACGCTCTGCCAAGTCCGCTTAGAAACTCGCTGTCCTACTACGACGAGGGCTACGAGGTCGGACACGCCTGCGCAAAAGTACGTAAAATTTTAGCCCGCACAGACATTAGGCGCGACGAGGCTAAATTTAAAGAAAACGAAGACAACGTGGGTTTCGTGTTTGCGCTAATGAGCGAATTTATCGCTCGAGAGAGCGAGCTGGAGCTATACGG
>CAUQHH010000145.1:0-4700 GCA_963517705.1 uncultured Campylobacter sp. | reverse complement strand
AAATTTCTTTTTTATTTGAGCCAATCCCCGTGGTTTTTTTTTTTATCGGCGGTAAGAGAAACGACGGCAAAGCCCCGCGGAGTGGAATAATCGGGAATTATACGAATAAATGCTGCGCAGAGTATCGCCGCTAGAAGCAGAGCCGCGGCTATGATTTTAAATTTAAATTTGAGAAATTTCATAATAGGTCCTTTAAATACCGCCGGCAAAGCAAACGCACGACCCGCTGCCGTGCGAATTTACGCCTATTATTTCGCGCCTTTCAAATTTGGGCCAAATTTTAGCCAGGCTCGTCAAAGTACCAAAATTTGACTCAAATTTAGAGCAAATTTTACTTCTTTATCTTTGAGTATATCCCGCCCAAAATGTCGTTTTGATAGATAAAAAGCGTGCGTTTTAGCCACGCGGCGTCCTTTTTAGCGGCGATGCGCTTGATAGCCGATAGGTCGCCGTCGGGCCTGTTTATGCCTCGCTGCGTCGTGAAAAACGCCTCGTAGCCCGCCTGTCTAGCTAGACGCATCAAATTTTCGTCGTATTTGCCGCGCGGCCAGCACAAAATTTTATCCTCGACGCCCAAATTTTCGCGCATAAACTCGCGGCACCGAGCGAAATTTTCCTCAGGCGGGAGCGCGCCGAAATACTCGTCAAAATGCGTATGCGTATGCGAGTGAAAGTCAAAAACGTCCCGCATCGCCGCTATCTCGTCAAGGTTTAAAAACACGTCCTGCGGTCGCTTGGGGGCTGCTTTTTTGTATTCGGAGTGAGTTAGCTCGATAAACTCGCCACGCCGCATGCTCGCGCGCTCTATCCACTGCGTCACTAAAAATATCGTCGCCCGCAGCCCAAACTCGCGCAAGACCGGGTAGGCGTAAACGTAGTTGTCCTTCCAGCCGTCGTCAAAGGTGATGAGGACGCTTTTTTTAGGCACGGCCAGTTCGCCTTTTTTGTACAGGGTAAACTCCGCCGCGCTTAGAGTTTTGTAGCCCGCCTCGGCGAGAAACCGCATCTGAGAGGCAAAATCCTCCGCGCTAGAAGCGATAAATCCGCCCTTTTTTAAAACGTGATGATACATCAAAACGCTAACGCTCAATGCCGCCTCCTTTAGCTCCCGCCCGCGAATTTGCCGCCAGCAAAACAAAAAATCCTAGCATATAAAACATATAAAGTATGCGTAAATTTATCGCCTCAAACAGCCCGCGCACGCCGAAATAACACGCTAGCGAGATAAAAATCGCAGCAAAAAGCAGCTCGCGCGAGCGCAAAAAATGCCTAAACGCATACGCCAAAAGCGAGATAAAACCGCCAAGCAGCAGCGCCGTGCCGACCGCACCGTAGTAGTAGTAATGCCCGATAAAAAACGGCTCGTCGTTAAACCAGTACCGCTCGCCGCTCGGCCTCGTCTGCATCATCGAGATCTGTGCGCCCTTGTCCGCCTCGTCTCGTAAAAATGCGTCATACTGCTCCTTGCCGTGTCCAAGCCCCGTTAGCGCGCGCGGACTCGCAAAAAGCAGCGGCAAGCGCTCCTTTAAGATCAAATCGCGTCCCGAGCTAAAGCTAAGCCACGCAAGGCGCTCTCTCATGCTCTCGTTTTGGAGATTTGCCTCGCTCACTAGCCCGATCTGGAAAAATTTATACATCGCCGTGGGCGAGCTCAAAACCGCCACCGACGCGCCCGCCACGCAAACGGCGAAAATAATGGCAAAGAGTTTAAATTTACGCTTCGCCTCGCCGCCTAAGATATACAAACAAAAACCAAATAAAACAAAACAAACCAGCATCGCGCCCCAGCTGCCCCTAACGCCGCTCAAAATATCAAGCCAGGCGGCCGCCAAACAAAGCGCGCCGCACGAAACTCGCGCCCAAAGCCGCCTCAAGACAAAAACTCCCGCAAGCGCAAAAGGTAAAAATCTATCCACATAGTCCGCGTACGCACGGCGCACGACCCGCGCGTCAAATTCGCCCGCGCTGCCTAGCCTCTCAAACTCGCTAAAAAGCGGTGCGGCGTAGTAGATGCTAATAACCGCAAAGGCCGCTATCAGCGCGTAAAAAAATGATTTTGCTTGAGCGGTCTCGCCGTTTGCTACGATATAAACCGCGAGCAAAAAAGCAAATCCGCGCCCAAACTCGCCCGCAGCGTTGCCCAGAGAATCAAACTGCGGCGCGTAGGGAAAGGCGGAGATCAAAAACGCGTAAAAGGTAAATGCGATAAGGCAAAACGCAGGCGAGCGAGAAAGACTAAAATTTACCCCGACCCTTGCGGCAAATCGCGTCCTATCGGTAAAATAAAGCCAGATCGCGCATACGAGCGCAAGGTAAAGCGAGATGTTTTTCGCCGCCGTCATACGCGGAACGTGCTCGCAAGCGATAAAAACGCAAACGAGGTATAAAGCGGCGTTTTGTAGGCGGTTTTGCAGTTTGGTCATTTTCTCCCTTAATTTTAAAATGCCCATTATAACGATAAAATCATTAAAATCCATTAATCGGTTTTAGCTAAATTTTACTTGCTATAGCTCAAAAACCGGCCGTAAATTTATAAATTTATGCTAAATTTAGGCTAAATTTCATAAAAAATAAAGGTCTAAATTTTGATATATTTTCTCATATATTTGCTGATTTACCCATATCTTTTTGCGATGAAAAAGCTAAAATTTAAAGGCGAAAAAGGCAAAATTTTACTCATACAAACCGCTAAAATCGGCGACTATGCAAACTCGACCGTAATCTTTGAAAAGCTAGGCAAATTTGACATACTCATCGACGAAATAAACCTAGCCTTCGCAAAACACGACCGACGAATAGAAAAAATATTTACGATAAATGATGTAAAACGCAAAAAAGCATCCAAACTAGGACTCGCGCTCGAGCTTTTTTCGCGCAACTACGAGAACATCTACGTGCTGATGCCAAACAGCCTAAATCTCTTTTTAGCGCGCTGCACTCTAGCTAAAAACATCGTCGCCATACATCACTACGCGGCCTCTAGCGACTTTGCCTTGCTGTCGCTCGGCATGAAAAAAGTACCGCATACTTTGCAAGACCTCACGCTGCTAACCTACCTAAAAGCGGTCGGCGTTACCGAGCTAAAATATGAAAAATGCTTGCAAAAACCACTCTTTATCCCGCAAGAAAATCTAATAAAAAGTGACAAATTTAAGATCGGCGTGAGTCTAAGCGCTGGCAATAAAATGAAAACGCCTCCAAAGAAAACTTGGGAGAAAATCTTTGAAATTTTCGCTAAATTTGACTGCGAGGTTTATATTTTTGGCGTCGACGAGGAGGCGGCGCTGCTACAAAACCTGCTCGCGGAAAATGCAGACGAAAAGCGGACAGAAAATCCTAGCGAGGGGGAAATTTGCGAGGATTCGGCTAGTGACGACGCGGGCAAAATTTACGGCGATATCAAAAATGCAAACGACGAGCAACCAAAAGCTCAAATTTGCAGCGAAAACGGCATTAGCGGCGGATCAAATTTAAGCTCGCAAATTTGCGATACTTACGTGAAAAGATTCGGCGAAAACGAGCTAAAAATCATCTCTTTGATCGACAAAATCAAGCTTGAGGAGTTGCCGTTTTATCTCTCGCAGATGCAGCTTTACGCGAGCTCTGACACCGGCAACTACTATGTCGCAGATAGCGTTCGCACGCCCACGATCTGCCTGATGGGGCCTTGTTTTGCTAGCGAGCAAAGGGGCGTCGCCGACTCACTCGTGATTAGCTCGCATTTGCCGCCCGTTAGCTCCGTGTTTAAAACCGTGCGGGATATCGACGCGAGCGTGTTTTTCGAGCTTAGCGAGCAAAACCTCGCAGACATCGAGGCCTTCGTTAAAGTTCGCTATATATCCTATCTATCCCGCGAAGATAATTTTCTATGCTAAATGCCTTTATAACGGCATCGTCGGGGCTTTTTGAGGCGGGTTTTCGCAGACCCTCAAAGCAGGCCAAAAGCGCGTCCGAGCTTCTTTGAACTATAAAAAAATATTGCTTTTTCGAGGAGATTTCATAAATCTCCCTTATGACGGCGATGTCCGAATACACGATGCCAAGCCCGCAGCCAAGCGCCTCTATGACGACCCTAGGTAGCCCCTCGTCGCTGGAAAATCCAAGCACGTAGTCACACGCGGCATAAATCTCGTCCATCTTGGAAACAAAGCCCAAATACTCGGCCTTACCTGATCTTATCAGCGCGTCAAATTTGGCTTTCGCGCCCGCTTTTAGCTCGCCTCCGCCCGCGAAATAAACCTTTATATCGCTTCTTTTTAAGCCCGCAAGCGCGTCAAAAACGAGCTCGTGCCCCTTTAACGTCAAGAAATTTGCAGGCATTACGATATTTATTTTTTCGGCGTCAAATTTGGCTTTTAGAGCGGCGCTTTTACCATCGCCGCTATCTTTTAAATTTGACTGCGAGGGGCTTAAAATTTCGCTCGCTTCAGACTTTTCCCGCTTTAAAACAGGCGCCTTGACGGGATTATAAACCACGTTTTTAGGCATCTTTATCTGCGCGGCATAAAATTCGTAAGTAGCATTTGAAACGCAAACGGGCGTAAATTTTAGCCGTTTTAAAATCTCAAGTTTAAAGGGCTCGATGGCTGAGTTTTTGCGCAGATGCTGTACTACCGCGATATTTAGGGCGTTTGCGGCGGCGATGTAGGCGAGATTGGTTGAAAAGTGATTATTTAGATGAAGGATATCGGGCCGCACCT
>CAUQHH010000144.1:0-4766 GCA_963517705.1 uncultured Campylobacter sp. | reverse complement strand
TTTCATAAAGGCGCGGGTTGTTTGCGATGACTTTGTTGGCAAGGGCTAGGATGGCGGAGCTGCTGCGGTAGTTGATGTTTAGTGCGTAAATTTTAGCGTCTGCGAAGCGATCCTTAAACGAGCCGATGATCTCGATGTTTGCGCCATTAAAAGCGTAAATACTCTGGTCAAAATCCCCGACGCAAAAGAGGCTTTTCGTCTCAAAAGCGCTTATTAGCGAGCCTTGCAGCGAGTTTGTGTCCTGATACTCGTCGACTAAGATTTCTTCAAATTTTAGTGGTGCGCCTTTTCTTAGTTCATTACGCATTTTGATAAGCAGGTCGTTAAAATCCGCATAGCCGAATTTGCTCTTTTCCTCCTCAAATTCGCGCAAAACGTCCTCGTAAATCTCGGCATAAACGCCTTGCTCGTCGCTTCGCTCCTTTAGCCACTCGCCAAACGTCTGCTTTAGGGCTAAATTTTGAAACAGCGAATACGCGTCGTAAAGATAGGCGCCGCCGTATGGTTTAACGTCGCTTAGGTGGTTAAATTTGCGCCTCTCGACGAGCGATTTTAGCAGCGTTTTTAGCTCGCTTGGCTGCTTTAGCGTGACGGGTTTTTCTAGAAATTTAAGCAGCGAATAAGAAACCGAGTGAAAGGTGCCAGCCGTGATGCGCGAGGTAATTTTTTTATCAAAATGTCGGTTTAGACGCTCGATCATCTCGGCTGCGGCTTTGTTGGTGAAGGTTAGCAGCAGGATTTTTTCGGGCTTTATGCCTAAATTTAGCAGATGAGCGATGCGCGCGACGATGGTGCTGGTTTTGCCGGTGCCAGCACTTGCTATGACTAGATTGCGTCCGGCCGGAGCGGTCGCGGCGGCGTATTGTTCTTGATTTAGTTTTGAAAGGGGCATATTTTCCTCGCGTTTTAAAAGGGCAGATTATACCCAAACGGGCTTAAATTTATAAAAACGCAAAAGTGGCGAGGGCTAAATTTATTCGCCCCGCGTTTGCGAAGCGAGGTAAAAATTTAGAGGTTTTATTTTGGATTTAGTATTTCTTTTACTTCCTTATCGCTTAGTTCGTAGCGGTAAAATTTAAGGTAAAATTTCTTTACTTCTTCTTCTAAATTTAAGTCAGAAAAAATATCTGGATAAAGTATTTTAGCTAGCCAAAGCGGCTGCAAGGCGCCCTTGGCGCTTCTAACCGACCACAGATAAACTCCACTAGGTACGACGAAGACAGCGCCGTCTTTGACTGCCTTTAGTTTTTCAAACGCAGGATTATTTAGGATTTTTTCCTTGCCTTCGCGAGAATTCGTGATGATGACGTCGGGGGTAAAGATAATAACTTGCTCCTCGTTTATCGTCTTTGAGATTTTAAAGTCAGTTTCGTTGTCTTGGGAGCTTAAATTTATTCCGCCCGCAATTTTTATGTACTCAGCGCCGATATCTTTACCGCTGATCGTGCTAAAATTTCCGGAGTTAAAATTTAGAGCCAAAACCCGCTTTTTATCCTTGATATTTTGAACTTTCTGGTTTACGTATTTTATATTTTCGTCAAAATACTCGTTAAATTCCTCTGCCTTTTTTACCGCATCGCCGCCTAAAATCTTGGCTATTTTGCTAACCGCGCCTTTTATCTCGCTAGCGTTGCTAAATTTATTTATATTTACGACCGCGATACCTGCGGCTTCTAGTTGCGCTCTTTGATTTTCGTCAAATATCATGCCAACGGGTCCAACAACCACCTGAGTATTTGAGGCGATGATGCTTTCAACACTGTTTGTTAGCGAGCCGCTGATGTTATTTGCCATTCTTATTTTCGGGAAAATTTTACTCATCATTTTTGGTAGCCTAGCTGCGCCCGAGATGATTTTATCTTCGCCAGTTAGCATCGCGCTCATCTGCGTAAAAGCCCCTATCATCGGCGTTACGCGCTCTACGTTATCAGGTATTTGCACCTCTTTGCCGCCGTCGTCTACTATGATACGCGCTTGCAAAAGACAAGCCGCAAGTATCAAAACCGTCAAAATTTTTCTCATTTTTTCTCCTTAAATAATCGGAACGTAGGAATAAACGCTCCTGCCTTCGATCTCGTTTTTTACTACTCTTATATCGGCCCCGTAAGCGAGTTTTAAATTTTCATCCGTTATCGCTTCGCTAGCGCTGTCGTAGATGATGCTTTGATCTCTTTTTAAAAGCGCAACCTTGGCGTCTATATAAAAAGCATGCTCGGCAAAGTGCGAAGTCATGATGATCTTATGCCCGTTTACCGCTAGCTCTTTTACGGCTTTTAGGATTTTTACTTGATTGCCGAAGTCCAAATTTGAAGCGGGCTCGTCAAGCATCACGGCGTTTGCCTCCTGCGCTAAAGCTCTTGCAATTAAGACCATTTGCCTCTCGCCGCCGCTGATATCGGTGTAAATTTTATCCGTAAATTCGCTCATTCCTAGCATATCAAGCTTTTGCATGGCGATATTTACGTCATTTGCGCTTGGATTTTCAAAAGCTCCGATATAAGGCGAGAGCGTCCCATTAAAACGACGTCTAAAACCCTAAAAGCAAAGGGTGGGGTGTGAGCCTGAGGCACGTAGCTAACGATCTTTGCTCGCTCTTTATCGCTTAAAGCGAAAAAGTCTCGCCCGTCTGCTAAAATTTCTCCGCCAAATGGCTTTAAAAATCCCAAAATCGTCTTAAAAACAGTCGTCTTACCCACGCCGTTTGTTCCGAGCAAGCATAAAATTTCTCCGCCTTTTAGCTCGGCGCTAAATTCCTTCACGACTAGCTTTTTGCCGTATCCGCAGCTTAAATTTTTTATCTTAAATTTCACAGCCAGCCCTTTTTGCTTTGATAAAGCAGGTAGATAAAAACAGGTGCGCCGATGAGCGAGGTGATGATACCAAGAGGTATCTCGCTAGCCATAGCGCACCTTGCGATCGTATCTAGTACTAGCAAAAATAGTGCTCCGATTAGCATTGAAGCTGGCAAAAGAGCACTAAAATTCGCTCCGACGATAGAGCGGGCGATGTGAGGCACGATGAGTCCGACCCAACCTATTATACCGCAAAAAGCAACGCTAGAAGCCGTCAGCAAGGTAGAAGCGCAGATGATGATAAAGCTATAAAATTTGACGTTTACACCCATGGCTTTAGCTTCTTCTTCGCCAAAGGCCAAGATATTTAGTCTAAATCTAAGTAAAAACAGCGGTACCGAGCAAAGAGCTGCGACACCTAGCATATAAAGGACGTTTTGATATCCTCCGGTGCGAGCTAGACTGCCCATCAGCCAAAACGTGATCTCGGGCAGCTTGTTTTCGCTATCTGCTAGAAATTTTAAAAGCGAGCTAAAAGCTCCAAAAAGCGATGAGATGACTACGCCAGAAAGTACCATTATGATGACGTTTAGCTTGCCTCTAGCGATTAATTGGCTTAAAAAAACCACCGCAAAGACGGCGGCTAGTCCAAAGCCAAAAGCCGCTAGCGAGACATAAAATACCGGAAATGAAAGGATGATAGCGATGCTAGCTCTGACCGCCGCGCCGCTAGATACGCCTAGGATATCGGGGGAAACTAGGGGATTTTTAAAAAGCCCCTGATATACAGCACCAGACGCAGAAAGGGCAGCTCCCACCAGCACTGCAAAGGCTATGCGAGGAAGTCTGATTTGCGTTATCACGGCGTGAGCTTGCTCGTTTAACGGAGGCGAGCCAAATAGCAATGATTTTAAGCTAGCAAAAATTTCGGCCGCGCCAAGACCGTATCTGCCAATAGCCAAGGAAGCAAAAGCACAAACTATCAGCACTACCGTTAAAACGGCAAAAAAGACTTTGTTATTCAAATTTTACCTCGCTTACGTCGTACCACATCGCGTAGCTTTTCGTCGCCCGGTAAAATTTGACTCCGCTTCCATCTTTTACCAACCATTTATCTACGTTTTTTCTAAAAATTTTCTCTTTTTCTTTTGGGATATTGCCGACGAATTTTAAAAATTCGTAAGCCTCATCCTTGCTCATAAAACTTTTTTCATAAACGGTATCAAAGATACGCACATTTACGTTTGCGCCCAGATCGTAAAGCATATTGAAAGTAACGTTGTAACCAAACATCCTTGGATTTTCGCTTATAAAAGGTGGACGTTTTTTGACTCTTTCGTCGATGTCCGCAAGCAAATCCATCCAAATTTCTCTAAGGCTTGGATAGTCTTCTAAAAAGCTAGTTATGCATACGTATTTTTTCGCCGCGTCGTTTAGCCTTTTTATATCGCCAAGACCGACCGAACGCGAGGCGACGACGATGTCGTGCTTGCCGATTATATCTAGTGCGTCGCTATCTAGCCAGCTTTTTTGCATAAATTTTATATTTTTTACACCAGCGTTTTTGGAGTTTTGCTTACAAAATTTAAGCATCTCTCCAAACGCATCAAGCGCGGTTAGGCTTTTAGCTCGTCTAGCCATAGGTACGCTAAGGCGTCCCGGTCCGCAGCCAACGTCTAGCACGCTATCTCTATCCGTGATAGGCAAGGCATCGGCTAAAATTTGCGCACTACGCTTTTCAAGCTCGGCCATGCCGTTATACATCACGGCTACTTTATCCCAATCAACCGCACTTCCACCAGCTCCGTCTCGCGTCATCGGGGCAAATTTAAGCTCCCTGATGGCCTGCCAGTTTAGTAGTCCTTGCATGTTTGCTCCTTAAAATTTAAGACAGGACGCCTAAAACTATCCAAGGCGTCCTAGAAGGGCAAAATTTAAAATTTAACTTCCGCCGAGAGCATAAACGTCCTGCTC
>CAUQHH010000143.1:0-4841 GCA_963517705.1 uncultured Campylobacter sp. | reverse complement strand
GCTTAGATCACCCGCATTTCTTAGCGCATTTGCTATGTGGTTTTTTAGGGCTTGGTTGTTGCCTAGATACGGGATACGGGATTTTAACTTATTTACTATACGGTTTCTAGCCATTACTTTAAAAGCTAAATATACTTTGGCACAGAAAATGCTAGGAATAGTATGCTAATAATGGTTGTTATTTAACAACTTAAAAAATAAAATGCCTCAAAAAATTAAGCATTTCAAGGCTCCAAAATGCATGGTTTTGGGAAAAAGAAAATTTAAGATATAATTATATTTAAAAATTTAAGGAGAATATATGGCTGAAGAAATTTCAGAAAATCAAGGCAAAAAGGGAAACGGGCTGGTTCTCATCATCATCATTGTTATTTTACTGCTTCTTTTGGTAGTCGGCGGACTTTTGGCGTTCCTACTAATGGGCGGCAATGAAGAGAATGCGCAAGCGCAAACGGCACAGGTTCAAACCGAGCAAGTCCAAGCCGCAGCACCTAAAAATACGGCAGGCAAGCGCTCAAACGACTATGTAAATATGGGCCCGGTTTATCCGCTCGATCAGTTTATCGTAAATTTGCTTAGCGAAAGCGGTTCGAGATACCTAAAAACGAAAGTTGATCTAGAGCTTAGCGCCGATACGTTAACACCGGAAATCGACAAGAAAAAGCCGCTAATAAGGGATATCGTCGTTTCTACACTATCATCTAAAACGTACGAAGAGGTAAGCACCCAAAAGGGTAAAAACCGCCTAAAAGACGAGATAGTCGACCGCTTAAACGAGGTTTTGGCCGACGGTCATATAAAAAATATCTACTTTACCGACTTTGTGGTGCAATGATCGGCATAGATATCGTAGCGATCTCGCGCATCTCAAGGCTTAAAGAGCGGCGGGGCGAGGATTTTTTGAGATATTTTTTGAACGACGAAGAGATAAATATCGCAAAAACTGACGCTACGATAGCTGGATTTTTCGCAGTTAAAGAGGCTATTAGCAAGGCTCTTGGCTGCGGGATCTCGGCTGAGTTTTCGTTCTTTGACGCTCAAATTTACAAAGACGAGAAAAACGCCCCCAAAGTAAAGCTCTCAGAAAAAATCATCAAAAACTTTAATCTAAAAGACGCGCAAATCACCATAAGTCACGACGGCGGCTTTGCGATCGCCGCGGCGATACTGCAAAAAGCGGATTAGGTTTTTAAATTTGACTCTGATTTACTAAATTTTAACAACCATCGTCGACTTTGTCTTTTTATCCAGCAAACGAAAGCCAAATTTGAGTGTTTTTAGTTCGTGCCGATTTAGCACAGCAATCCTCAAATTTGATCCTATAAGGCCGCAAATTTAATCGCACTGCAGCACTAGCCAGCTTTTATCAAATTTCCTCTCGCGTAGATCGCTTTTTCTGATCCACAGATAAATTTTACCGCAATCACACCACATCATCTCGTTTTCGTCGTTACTTCCGATTTGTAGTAGTAGCGTCCACTCGCCGATATTTTGCCGCAATTTTTCAAACTCCGGCCCGCTATAATCCTCATCGCCGCCGCAATAAAAGCCGTTTGTCACAAGCTCGCACTCTAGCTCCATGCCACCTTAGATATTGTCCGAATGTCCTAAAATTTTATTTTCGCTACGCCGCTCGCAAAAATCATCCGCCATCTGCCAATACGCGTCGATTTCGTCATCGCTAATCTCGATATCGCCGACCAAATCGCTCTCCAAATCCGGCAACTCGGTCGTATTTGCGAAATTTAACGAAGTCGCCGCAAACGATTCGTCGCTTTCAAACGGCACTACCTTACGCTCTAGCTCGCTCGTATCCTCTGCATAAATCACCTTTTTAAGAGATAGAGCATACCGCGACTCGGCAACTCGCTCTGGGTATCAAACTCCGAAACTTCGCTAAAATTTATCTGCGCTATAAAATGAAGCGGCTCGCCGGTTTGCTCATTTACGGGCCACGGCTCGTTTCGCGGTAGATCGGGCGATCCGCCGAATTTCGACGCCCCTATCGGTATTTGCCGATCGGCGTTTTCTTTTAGCGAAATTTCCACCGCATTTTTAGCATAGTTTTTTATCTCTTCAAATATACATCCGAGTCCGTATTCTTCATATCTTGAGCGCAAATTTTGCAAATTCATATTTTCTCCTTTAAGACTACCCGCAAATTCTAAAATTTAACCCGTCGCAGCAAAAAGTTAGTCAAATTTTACTTCTGCAATGTCGGCAAATGCCAGCCCAGATAATACGCCGCAAGCCTAAACACGACGCCAAACGCAAAAAGCCCCATCACCCAAAACATGCTCGTAAATCCCGCATAGTCCATCGCAAAATAAATCAGCCCCACGACGATGCTAACCGTCGCGTAAAGCCCCGTTTTTAGGCACCATGGGATCTCGTTAAAAAGCACGTCGCGTATCATACCTCCGCCCACGCCGTTACAAAGTGCGAGTAGCACGACGCCAAAGACGTTGTAGCCAAACTGCAGTGCCACGATCGCTCCAACGATAGAAAAGCTCACCAGATCCACGGCGTCGGTGGTGACGAAAAGGAATTTTTTCTCGATGTCGCTTCGCTTGTGCAGGCGCAAAAACGCCGAGAGAAAGAGCATCACCATCACGATGATGCACGGGGCGTAGTGCGTGAACGAGTACGGCGGGCGCGAGACGATAGCGTCGCGCATAAATCCGCCTCCAAGCGCGGTTAGAAGCGCAGCGATAAAGATACCCAGCCAGTCGCAGTCGCGCTTAACCGCAAAGATAAATCCGCTCGTGGCTGCGGAGGCGATGCCGATGTATTCGGCGACGAGGAGCGCAGTCATTTTTAACCTTAAGTTTTTAAACGAGATTTTACATTTTTAAAATAAAAAAGCAGTTAAATTTAAATAATATTTAATTCGTAAATAGCGTACGGTTTGTTTAAAGTAGGCGCCGAAAAAAGAAGCAAAAATTTACGTAAAAAAGAGCAAAATTTAAACGCATTTTATGCGGCATATAGACTACGACTTTAACCTACGAGCTACAAGAATTTACCGCTTAACGTCTCGCACACTTATTCAGACCCCATTGGACTAAATTTAGGTTATACCGATAAATCGGCGCAGCCTGCTTGCCGCAAAATTTGCCTAGCCTAAAAGCTAGTCGATCAGCGCAGTCGCCGTCCGTAAGATTATCGCTGCAAAGACGTTTAGACGCGTAAGCGTGAAAATGCGACACGTCCGCCGTCTAAACTATCTAAAGTAGTATATACGCCGGTGCAAAATACGCTAATGCACCGAAAATACTAAATTTTAAAATTTTCTATCTCGTTAAAATTTAGATAGCGATAAATTTGCGCCTCTTTGCCCGCAAGCTTTTGGGGCACGATGTTCATATATTCGCTCACGCTAGGCAGCCTGCCTAGCACGGCGCAAACGGCCGCTAGCTCGGCGCTACCAAGATATACGCGCGCGCCCATGCCCATTCGGTTATCGAAATTTCTCGTCGAAGTCGAAAACACGGTCGCACCGTCGTTTACGCGGGCTTGGTTGCCCATGCAAAGCGAGCAGCCAGGCACCTCCGTGCGAGCGCCTACCGCGCGAAAGATATCGTAGTAGCCCTCCTTTTCGAGCAGCGCCTGATCCATCTTGGTTGGCGGCGCGATCCAAAGGCGAGTGGGCAGCGTCCCAAGCCCCCGCAGAGCCTCGCCTAGCGCGCGGTAGTGGCCGATATTGGTCATACAGCTACCCACAAACACCTCGTTGATCTTATGCGGGCGCGAGTTATCGGCCAACACTTCGCTCAGGGTCGCGACGTCGTCCGGGTCGTTCGGGCAGGCTAGGATGGGCTCTTTTATCTCGTCCAAATTTATTTCAATCACCTCGGCGTAGCGCGCGTTCTTGTCGGCTCGCAGCAAGCTAGGCGCCGCTAGCCACTCGCGCATTTTCGCCGCGCGGCGCTCCAGGCTCGCCCTACTCTCATACCCGGCCTCTATCATCGCCTCGATGAGAGCGACGTTTGAGCGGACGTATTCGCAGACGCTCTGCTGGCTCAAATTTACCGCGCAGGCCGCCGCAGAGCGCTCGGCAGAAGCGTCGCTTAGCTCAAAGGCCTGCTCGACTTTTAGATTTTCCAGCCCCTCGATTTCTAAAATTTTACCCGCAAATACGTTTTTCTTGCCTTTCTTTTCGACCGTGAGCAGTCCGCGCTTGATCGCGTAGTATGGGATCGCGTTTACCAGATCGCGCAGCGTCACGCCATTTTGTAGCCGTCCGCTAAATCGCACAAGCACAGACTCAGGCATATTTAGCGGCATAGCTCCAGACACAGCCGCAAACGCCACTAGCCCGCTACCCGCAGGAAAGCTTACGCCGATAGGAAACCGCGTATGAGAGTCTCCGCCCGTGCCCACGGTATCAGGTAGCACCATGCGGTTTAGCCACGAGTGTATGACGCCGTCGCCTGGTCTCAAGCTCACTCCGCCGCGCGAGCTCATAAATTTGGGTAGCGTCCTTTGCGTCTCAAGGTCGCTAGGCTTTGGATACGCCGCCGTGTGGCAAAAGCTCTGCAGCACGAAATCAGCTGAAAATCCAAGACTAGCAAGCTCCTTGATCTCGTCGCGCGTCATCGGCCCCGTAGTGTCCTGCGAGCCTACGGTTAGAGTCGCGGGTTCGCAGTATTGCCCGGCTCTGACCCCCTGCACGCCGCAGGCCTTGCCGACAATCTTTTGAACTAGCGTGTATCCCTCGCTCTCATCCGTTTGCGGCTGCACGGGCCTAGCA
Organism: uncultured Campylobacter sp.; assembly: GCA_963517705.1. Taxonomy (GTDB): domain Bacteria; phylum Campylobacterota; class Campylobacteria; order Campylobacterales; family Campylobacteraceae; genus Campylobacter_A. The sequence goes on along the minus strand of CAUQHH010000143.1, from coordinate 88 downwards.
AATATATCCTCCGCGCCTAAATTTAGCGCCGCTCTAGCCTTACCGCAAAGCGAGCGACCGATGATGAGCGGTATGCGCCCGCCCGCCC
>CAUQHH010000142.1:0-4855 GCA_963517705.1 uncultured Campylobacter sp. | reverse complement strand
GCATATTTCGGGGAGGATTATGTGGGGCCCAAAGAGGTAAAGGCTGAAGATAAAGCGGATAAAAACGCGACTAAGTAAATTAATTATAAAATTTAAGATAGTCTGTATAAAATCAGACTATCTTATTAAAATATAATAAAAAATTTAAAGTAATCTAATAAAACCATCTCAAATTTAAGTTTAATTTACGCCATATTGCAGTACAATTTCCAATACAAAATCAAATTTTTATTAAATACTTATGTATATATAAAATTCATAATTTAATATCTAAATTTCAAGAAGAGAATCATGGCAAAAAGTAACGTTTCAAGACGCGACATGCTCAAAATGAGCTTAGCAGGCGCCGGAGCTCTTGCATTAGGAGCAGTAAATGCAGACGCCGCGGTAAGCGCAAAAGACGTAAAATTTGACGAGGAGTGGGACGTCGTCATCATCGGCAGCGGCTTTGCGGGTCTTGCAGCGGGTATCAAAGCGAGCGAACGCGGAAACAAAGTACTAATCCTAGAAAAAATGGGTCGCGTTGGCGGAAACAGCGTCGTAAACGGCGGAATTTTTGCCGTACCAGGCAGCGAACTACAAAAGAAAAACGGCGTTAAAGACTCAAAAGAAATTTTCATCGCCGACTGCGTAAAGGCGGGTCTTGGGCTAAATCACGTCGAGCTACTTGAAGTGCTAGCTGACCGCGCCGTAGATACGTTTAACTTTACAGTAAAACACGGCGCAAAATACCTAGACAAGCTCATCCTAGAGGGCGGTCATAGCGTACCTAGAACGTACTACACCGAAAACACTAGCGGCTCTGGCATCGTGCAGCCTCTCGTAGAATCCTTTAAAAAATCAGAAGGTTGCGAGCTTCGTACTCGCACGAAATTCGACGATTTCGTAACGGACGATAGCGGCCGCGTCGTAGGCGTAGCCGTGAGAGAAAATTATAAATTCGATAAGGATTTATTTAGCGACGACCGCGAAAATAAAGGCGGCGATAAGAGATTTATCAAGGCTAAAAAAGGCGTCGTGCTAGCTAGCGGCGGATTTTGCAGCGATAAATTTTTTAGAAAGCTCCAAGACCCTCGCGCCGTGCCGGAATTTGACACCACAAACCACCCTGGAGCTACTGCAGGCGCGCTCATCTCAGCGTTTAAGGTAGGCGCACTACCGGTGCAAGTCGGCTGGATCCAGTACATCCCGTACAAATGCCCGGACGAAAAGGGTAACGGCATCACAAGCAAATTTGCAGCCCAAGCGAGCTTCCGCTATGGATTTTCCGTAGATCCAAAAACCGGCAAACGCTATATGAACGAGCTAGCCGATCGCAAAATCAGAGCCGACGCGATGTTTAAAATCATCGACGCCAAAGCAAACAGCTACCCGATCAACCTCTGCGACTCCGTAGCCGCGGCAAAACTAGTGCCGAGCGACCTCGAAAATCCGATGAATAGCGGCGTCATCAAAAAATTCGACACCCTTGAGGAGCTAGCGGCGTTTTATAAAATGCCTGCGGGCGAGCTAACTAAGACCGCCGAGCGCTACAACGGCTTTGTGGCATCGGATGTCGACGAGGACTTCGGTAAACCGATGAAGCTAACCGACGGCATCACGGTCTCAAAACCGCCGTTTTACGCTATGCGCGGCGCTCCGAAGCTGCACCACACCATGGGCGGCGTAAAGATCAACACCAAAGCGCAAGTCCTAAATATCGACGATGAGCCGATCGCCGGACTATATGCCGCGGGCGAGGTTACGGGCGGTACGCACGGAGCTAGCAGGCTTGGTAGCTGCGCGATACTAGACTGCCTAACGTTTGGTATGATAGCAGGAGAAAATATTTAACTTCTAGTTTAACACGAAGGGGAGGCAAAAGCTCCCCTTTTCGCTGACAAACCCGCCTATTTAAAGCTTCGCGCCAAAGACCAAAATTTACAAATTTACTCTAGTATTCTTACGCAAGCGTACTGATTTTAAAGCACTTTATCTGCTTAAATTTAATAACCGTTTAAAACAAATTTATGTATATTTTCTCTTTTATATGTCATCAAATTTGAGCATCAAATTTTGCAAATTTAAAACCAAAACCGCCGAAAGAGAAAAATGAATAGAAATTTTAATAAAGCAAGAACCCAAGGTATCCTCGGCGCAGTTTGCATCCTGTGTGCGAGCGCGAGTTTTCTAGCGAGCGATCAGAGTGTGTTTTGGATCGTTCGCACGCTAGCGTGGCTATTTGCGCTTACGTTTTTCCACTACGCACTCATCCGCGCGCAGGAGCTGTCAAACGCAAACGTCTTTACTATCTTTAAATACGCCTACAACGGCTTTTTAGCAGTGATCCTCTGCACGGTCGCGCTCTACGTTTTTGATAAAAATTATCTCAGCCTCATCTCCCGCGTCATCATTCCGCTTGCAGTATTTGCCGTCTCTATCGTATGGGTCGTCATAAATCTCAAGCTCGCAAAGGCCTCGGGCTGCGCGCTTTTTAACGTTTATGCGTGGATGCTTGCCGCTAGCCTGGGCGCAAACTTTATTTATGGCTTGCTAGAGGTCCTCTCGCCAGCTCTCATTGCCTCTATCGTCAAATTCGTACCCCTCGCAAACGCGCTTTTTGATCTAGCGACTTCTGGCGTCTTGCTCGCGGCGTGGATCAGTGTGGAAAATTTCTCAAACGAGCAAAATGAAATCGAGATAAATTTGACCAACCAGCTCGGCGATAGGTCAAATTTAAGTGCCCAAAGCACAAACGAACCGGATTTTAGAACCCAAGACGAGCAAACGACGGAGCTCAAATTTGACGCAGATCAAAATCAAACAGATAAAATTCCGCCCCAAAAAGAAAAAGCGCATGAAAATTCTTACGAACGAGAAACGCTAAAAGCAGTCAAAAAGCAGGGTATCATCTCGTGCCGGCTTATGCTAGCGACCGTTGGCGTATCGTTTTTTACCAAGCTTTATCTGATATTTACGCGGCCGCACGGCGAGTCGCAAGAGCAGCTGATAAAAATGCTTGAAGGCTCGGTAAATTTCGTGCTTTTTCTTGCCGCAGCCGTTTATATGTGGTATGCGCTCAAAAAGCTAGAGGAGATCTACGACACCGACGTACTTAGTACCTATAAGCAGATGATTTTTTGTATCTATCGTATTTACAGTAGTCGGTATAGCGTTTGGCTTTATACGCGGCGTAGAGGACCGACCCGCCGCGATCGGTGCCGGATTGGCGGGACTTTTTATACTAGCTATCACCGTCTATCTAGCCGTCCTTTGGGCTAAGTTAAATTTCAGCCTTGCAAAGATTACGGAAAACACTCTTTTTAAGACTTACGTATTTTTCGCTATCGCTAGCTTTATTATCGCCTTTGCGCTGCAGATAATGCTATCTATAGGCTATTTTACGGCGGTCTTTTCCATACTGCTTGCAGCACTAGCCATCGCGATACTTTACGTGCTACCGACTGCATTTTATCTATACGCCTGGACTATGATAAAGGAGGAATAAGATGAGAGAAAACGAACAAAATTTGACCGAAGATAAAGCCCAAATCATCGAGAAAGCAAAGCAAGAGGGGATACTTTCGGCTTGCTTTATGTCTTTTACGATTTTGGTGCTTTACGTTGAGGATTTTTTCCCGAAACTTCAAGAAAAGCATGGCTGGACGGCGATAAGCATACTTGCGCTCGTCTATCTTTATAAAGCGCTTAAAAAGCTCCAACCTATGTGCGAGACTAACCTCATGCGGCCGTTTCACGCATATTGGTTGCTAGGGATTGCTACGGCGGCGGCCCTGCTAGCCGGGATACTTTACGATCCTATTTTTACGCTTTTGTTTCTTGTTTTACTTGCGGTTACGATGATTTTTTGGACGATTTTAAACTTTAGACTATCGCGCATCACGCAAAATCCGCTATTTAAATTTCACTCCGTCATGCTTATAGTTTCTGTCGTATCTAGCCTCACGGTATTTTTTCTAAAAGCAAGCCCGGGCTCCGTGCTTTACTACGCGGACGCCGCGATAACGGCGACGGCTCAGGCTTTGCTCGTTGGCGCATGGTACGGCGTGGATGACGTGGAGGATGTTTAAATTTGGCTATAAAATGCGCGAGTAACGGCTCTGCGCGGTTTAAATTTAACCTGCCAAGCGCCTAAAATTTGGCAAATTTGAGTTAAATTTTAGCTCCGACCGGCTTTGTTAAATTTGCCATAGCACCGCTCGCAAATTTGTTTCCGTAAAACAAGCAAGCGCTGATTTTACCGTCATTCGTATCAAAAAGGCGCGGGTTTTGCCGCCTGCGTATAAATTTAACCGCCGAGTCAAATTTGACACATTTAGGCAAATTCCCGCGAGGCTGTTTGTCGCGCCGCGCGTAAAATTTAACCCGCGTGCCCTATCCGTTCATTTTAGATAGCTTCTCGTTTTTGAGATTTGCCTCCATCTGGCGTATCTCCTCCTCACCGCTCCTTACGATGCCTTCGTCGCACTCAAAGTTTTTGGCGTCTATTTTTTTCGGGTATTCGACGTTTGCTAGGATGTGCCTAAAAAGGTTGATGCGAGCCTGTTTTTTGCTGTCTGAAACGATGATCGTCCACGGACAAAAAGGCGTATTTGAGGCTAGTAGCATCGAGTACTTGGCGATGGTGTACTGATCCCAGAGCTCCTGGCTTTTTTCATCCACGGGGGAGATTTTAAACTGCTTTAGCGGGTCGGTAAGACGCTCTTTGAAGCGCTTTTTTTGCTCCTCTTTTGAAACCGAGAGGTAAAATTTAAAGAAAATGATACCTGAGTTTTTGATCATCTCCTCAAATTTAGGCACCTCGCGCAAAAACTCCTTGTGCTCTTCTTGCGTGCAAAAGCCCATAACCGGCTCG
>CAUQHH010000141.1:0-4882 GCA_963517705.1 uncultured Campylobacter sp. | reverse complement strand
TTAAATTTGGCGACGGGAGTTACCTCGTCGGTAATGACCGAGCCAAATTTAAAAGTAACGAAGTATAGGGCAAAAAGACAAGCCGTTAAATTTATTTCCAAAGAAGATAGAGCTTTTCGTCGTAAATATCGCTACTCTTTGGACTAACCTCCACCTCCGTCACTTCCACGTTTTGCACGTCGTTTTTGGCTTTTAGCGCACTCGCGTCTTCTTCAAATTTCGCCATCAGCTCCTCGATCTGCGCGTTTAGCTGGGCGACTTCTTGCTCGCTTAGTTTGACGTCGCTGCGCTCTTTTAGCACGCTGTTTGCCGAGCGCGCGGAGGTCGCGACCTTGCCGATATTGCCGCTACTTAGTAGCCCCTTGCCAAAAATCGCGCCCAAAATGCTAGCTCCCACCGAGATCGCAGTCTCGATCCCCTTGCTTTTAAAGTCTCGCTGCTCTTTTTCAAGCTTTGCCACGGAGCGGTTTAGTTTCTCTTCTAGGCGCGCTTTTTGTTTGTCAAATTCCGCCGTGAGCTTGGCCGTTTGCGCCTCTAAAATTTCGTTGCATTTATCGGCTAAACGCACGTAAAACTCCTCCTTGCTCTCGCCCGGCGCCGAGCTTAAATTTAGCGCGCTAAAGAGCCTAAGCTTGTAGTTTCTATAGATAAATTCTTTGAAATTTTTGGTTAGCTCTTTGAAATTTTTAGCTCCGGTGACAAAGCCCGGTAGCGGCGCGTATGAGAGCTTGAAATTTGGCTCCGAAACTGCGGTAAAATGCATATTTTCGCTAGCTTCGCTCCAGTCGGCGCTTTTTTGAGCTTCATCCAGCCTTAGCGTGAAATTTACCTCGCGAACCTCGTCAAGCCCCTTTTTAGCGTCGTAAAATCGCACTTTGGCTTCACCGTAAAGATACCCCTCCAGTTCGCCGCCCTCCTGCAAATTTGAGCCCGCGGCGTAAATTTGAGCGATATCAGGCGATAGCACCGGCTTGGCGGCAAAGCTTTTTGCCGGGCTTAACTCGCTCAAATTTGACCCGCTCTTTTGCTCTTTCATCAAATTTGAAATCTGCTCGCGGCTAAGCGGTCCTTTTAGGTAGCTCAGAGCCCAGCGCGTCGAGATGACGGACAGCCCGTCCTCGTGGATGTTTTTTAGTAGGAAATTGCGCTTTTGCAAATTTGAGATGAGATTTTCTATCTCGCCTTTATCCATCGCAGAGCCCGCAAGCCCAGTCATACCGTCGATCACGCGCGCTTTATCTTGCGCGGTTTGCAAGCGCCCGATGAACCACGTGCCAATGTTGCTAAGGCCTTTGTAGTCAAGATCGACCGGGTTTTGAGTGCTCAGTATCACGCCAAGGCCGTGTGCGCGGGCTTGCTTGAGTAGAGTTAGCATCGGAGTTTTGCTAGACGGGTTGCCGTTTGGTGGGAAAAATCCGAAAATCTCGTCCATATAAAGCACCGCGCGAAGCGAGCTCGTACCCTCGGTCTTGCGCATCCACGCGATGATCTCGTTTAGCAGCAGCGTCACGAAAAACATCCTCTCGCTGTCTTTTAGGTGCGAGATGGTAAAGATATTGCACTTTGCTTTGCCGTTTGCGTTAAAAAGCATCTTTGAGATGTCTAGCCGCTCGCCGCTCAGCCACGCGCGAAAATCAGGGCTTGCCAGCAGCGTGTTGATCTTGACCGCTAGCTTCATACGCTCGGAGCTTGGATAAAATTTCTCCACGTCAAATACGCCGATCTTGGCAAACGGAGGCGTCGCGATAAAGCCGATGAGCTCCTCTAGGCTCACGTCCGCGCCCCGGCTAAATTTATCGATAAAAATGTTTGAGATGAGCAGATGTTCTTTTGAGTTTACGTCGTTTTCTATGCCCACAAGCGATAGCACGGAGCTAGCCAGAGAGCCGACGTACTCGCCAAACTCCTCGCTGCCTACCTCTAAATTCGGACGGGTAAAATCCCCCAGTAGCGCCACGCCGACGCCGCTACTGCTCTTTGGCATGTAAATTTTTAGCTCGGCGCTATTTTTAAAAAGTCCTACGCGATCCAAGCTCTGAAACGAGCCTTCGATGCCTTTTGCCCACGTCTGCGCTTCGCTAGCGGCAAATTCATCCACGCTCATACCCTTGTTTTGCGCTTCGTTTTCATCGACGTAGGGCGCAAAATCCTGCGCGCTCATCTGCGGGAAGGCCAAAGCGAGGTTTGTCATATCGCCCTTGGGGTCGATGATAAAGGTCGGGATATTGTCGATGCAGGCTTCTTCTAGGATACTGATGCCAAGGCCGGTTTTACCGCTACCGGTCATGCCGATGATGGCTGCGTGCGTCGTGAGGTCCTTGTTTTTATAAAAAAACGGCTCTTTGTCTTTGAGGCCGACGTAAAATAGCTTTAAATTTTCTTGAATCGTTTTCATGAAATTTCCTTGTAAATTTTGGGCTATTTTACTGATTTTTGATTAAATTTCGGGTGAAGCTGCGGGGTAAATTTGAAATCGAAGCGGGTAAAATTTAAAAAAGGCAAGCGCGATGCTCACCTTTTAATTTTGCGTTAAATTTATTGGTAGGTTTTTAGCTGCTCTTTTAGCTCTTCTAGAGTTTCTATTACGCGTTTTTTGGTAAATTTCGCGATATCTTCGCCTGCGCCGTCTTTATCGGCTAGCTGACAACAGTATCTCATCGCGCCCTTATATTTTAGCGCTGCGACAAGTTTTAGATCGGTATCTATGTTTATGTTTTTATTAGAGTCGCCCACATCGTCCAGTATGCATAGCTCAAATTTAGCATTTATAAGCTCACCCTCTTTAAACTCGCCGTCATCCAAGCTAACGACGCCTAGGCCTCCCCTTGAGATATCGTATAGGTTACCCTGTATTTCGCTACCGTTTTGTGTCAAGATTACCTTAGTATAGCGATCAGGATAAACGCGCTGATGCTTTCTTAAATTCGCGTGCAAATTTTGCATATACGTGAAATTTTGTAGCGTTACGGTCAAATTTGCAAGATCAAATCCGACGATATCCGCCCTTAAATTTTCGGAAAAAAATTCATCGCGTACGATATAGGCGTTTTGTTCCTCTTTCATGGCCAAAATTTGCTCTAATGTTACCTTGCAGACGACCGTATCGTCTTCTACATGCTCTACTTCGCCCATGCACTCGACTTTTAAGCCGTTGTAAAGATTTAGAAAGTGCACCTGGCGGTTATCGTTTCGTACTCTGGCAAATACGGTTACTGCGTCCTCGCGCATAAAAGAGCTGTCGTTATACGTACCGTTCATCTGAAATATGATTCCTTCCGAATAAAGTTTAAAACTAGATTATAGTAAAAAATCCTTATTTTTTCATTTAATTACTGATATTGTATGTTAAACTTACGGTATTTTGATGTAAAAAAGAAGCATTAAGGGCGAGAGCTCGCCCTTAAATTTGGATGATTATAGTTTGTCTGCGTTGTGAGATAGGTAGTCTGCGACGCCTGCGGTATCGGCTTTCATACCTTTATCGCCTTTGTTCCAGCCGGCAGGGCAAACCTCTCCGTGCTCGTTCGTAAATAGCATAGTATCTACCATTCTGATCATCTCGTCGATGTTTCTGCCAAGCGGAAGGTCGTTGATAACCGCGTGACGAACTGTGCCGTCTTTGTCTAGCAGGAATGAGCCGCGAAGCGCGACGCCAGCGTCTTCTAGAAGTACGTCAAAGCCGCGAGCGATAGACTTCGTCATATCGGCTACTAGCGGGTAGCGAACTTGGCCGATGCCACCTTTGTTTACCGGAGTCTCTTTCCATGCAAAGTGAGAGAATTGGTTGTCCGTTGAAACGCCGATAACTTCGATACCGCGAGCTTTAAATTCGTCGTATCTTTTATCAAACGCGATGATCTCGCTAGGGCAAACAAAAGTAAAGTCCATAGGGTAGAAAAATACTACCGCGCCTTTCTCGCCGATATTTTTATATAGGTTGAAATCATTTACGATCTGATTGCTTCCTAAAACCGCTGCAGCTGTAAAGTCAGGTGCTTTTTTTGTTACTAACATTTTTTCTCCTTAATAATTTTTATTTGTAGCGAAATTATATCATCTAAAAATTAAAAAGAGCTAAAAATTTTACGTTTTCATTTCAAAATTTAACGCAAAAAATTAATATCAAATTTACTTAGTTTTTGATATTCTTGCGAAAAATTTGACCAAAAAGGATAAAAAATGGCAGTAAAAATAACAGACATCTGCATAAGTTGCGGCTCTTGTATCGACGAGTGCCCGACAAACGCTATCGTAGACGACGCAGATAACCTGACCGGCGAGGACGCATACTACGTCTATGCCGATAAATGCGTCGAGTGCGTAGGATTTAACGACGAACCTGCATGCGCTTCAGCCTGTCCTACCGACGGCTGTATCGTTTGGGACGCTCCTTATGCAGGACAGCCGTCTCGCGCCGAGATAACCGCCGATATGAGAACGGGCGCTACGGCCGTCATCTCGTAAACTCCGCGCCTAAGCCCTTTTGCGGGGCTTATTTTGAAATTTAATTTTTTTTTGATATAATCACCGCCTTATAAAAACCACAAAAAGGAAATTTTATGCAACAAACGCTTTCTATTATTAAGCCTGATGCCGTAAAAAAGGGCGTTATCGGAAAAATCGTGGATAGATTCGAAAGCAACGGACTAAGAATCGCCGCTATGAAAAAAGTCAAACTAAGCACATGCGACGCAAAAGCTTTCTACGCAGTTCACAAAGATAGACCTTTCTTTAATGATTTGGTTGATTTTATGGTGAGCGGACCGGTCGTAGTTATGGTTCTTGAGGGCGACGACGCGGTAGCTAAAAACCGCGATCTAATGGGTGCGACTAACCCGAAAGAAGCAAAACCGGGCACAATTAGAGCCGACTTCGCCGAGAG
>CAUQHH010000140.1:0-5029 GCA_963517705.1 uncultured Campylobacter sp. | reverse complement strand
CACTTACGACTTGACCTCTGTCGTTTGTGTTATTTAGCATATTTATCCAGCCTGGTTTTCCGCCGACGTCGGTATTTTCAGCCTTGTTTAACAATGTTGCATAAATATGCTTGATGAAATTTTCGTTGCTCTCCAGGCTTTTGCCGAAAAATTCCTTTGACGCCGTCGTATCCAACATCAAATTTGCAATGTTAGATAAACTTGAATTTTTAGCGTTTGCCGATTTTAGCCGGGCTTCATTACCTGCGCCTTCGCTAGATCTGCCAAATAGGGCAACATAAAGTCCTGAAATTTGTGACTTGGTTAAAGACATTTTTACACCTTTAAGTTGTATCTTTTAAATATACGTGTTGAATATTTAAAATTTTATTATTATATAGCATAAGTATAAAAATAAAACTTAATATTTTATGAAATATCAGCTACAAAATATGGAGCCTTGGGCGTGAAGCTTTTGTATTTTTATGCGTATTAAGTAATAAATTTTGAGTTTTTGAATTATTAAAATAGATAGATGAAATTTGTGTTAAAGCGGAGTTTTGAAAAAAGGACGCGGAAGTAAAGCTCGCGGCTTCACTTCCCAAAAAGCTTCCTTATAGCGCCAAAAAAGCCGCCTGAGCCTTCGTTTTTGTCGCTTTCTTTTTTACTTTTGTCTAGCTTCATCGCTTCGCTTAGCTGCTGAGCTGCTGTGTCGGCGTAGATAAACGCGCCTTCCGGGTCGCAATTAAAAAGATTTGAGTAGCATTCGGAATCATTTAAATCAATCGGGTTGGGTATAATCACGTCTGTCGCCTCAAACAGCCCGTAGCCGTTTTCTACGCTAAATTTAACCGCGCTCAAAAACGCAGGCAAATTTTGCGCGTAAAAATCATCCGTTTTTTGCTTGATATTTTCATCGGCGTTGTAGTCCTGCCAAAATTTAGCCAAATTTGCCGCGCTTATAAATGCGCCAGACGAGTAGTTTCCGTCAAATTCGCCCGTAAATTTAGCTTTTATTTCAGGCGGTATGACGCCGCTTATATCGCTTAGATACTGCTTAAATTCTCCGTATTCCTCCGCCAAAAAACTAAACGCCGTGCCGCGCGTGTAGAAGTACTTTCTAAAAAATCCCTGCACGGTAGCAAGTATGTAGCCATGACCCGTCGAAAAGCTCTCGCTGTCCTTGGTTTCAAGCGCGATTTTAAGAGTATCGATGTACTTTTGCGCGTAAAAATCCTGCATGCCGTACTCTTTTGCGAGCCTTTGTGCGACCGACCAGTCGCCGTCTCGCGCGCTTTTTAACGCGTCAAAATACCACTGCTTGATCTCGCTTTCGTTGATTGGATGATAGCTCACGTCGTAGCCCATTTTGGCTCCTTTTTAGGTAGATTTTTCTAAATTTATACGGATCGCGACTGATTTACGCGTATAAAATCGACCCCAAACGAATCATATTCGAGCCGCATTTTATCGCTAGCTCAAAATCCCCGCTCATACCCATCGAGCAAATCCCTGCGCCGTGGGGTTGCAGATTTTCGTAAATTTTACGCGTAGTCTCAAAGCTCTTTTGCACAACTTTTTCGTCATCTACGTGCGCGCCGATACTCATCACGCCGACGGGTTTTAAAAATTTACACTCCTGCGCGATTTGTAAAAACGCATCCTGTGCGGCTTCTGGCGAGATTCCTTGTTTGCTATCTTCGTAGGCCGAGTTTATTTGCAGCAGGCAAGGCAGCTCATAGTCAAGCCTCTTATCCACCGCAAGCGCGGTCTCTACGCTCTCGCAGCTTTGCCAAAGAGCAGGTTTTAGTGCAAGTAGATGATTTATTTTGTTACTTTGAAGTCGTCCGATAAAGTGCCACTCGATCGGCAAATTTGACAAAATTTCGCTCTTGTTTTTGAGCTCTTGCACGCGGTTTTCGCCAAAGCTTGTTTGCCCTTGCTCAAAAAGCTCCAAAACCTCTTTAGTCCTTACGTTTTTGCTCACGGCGATTAGCTTTACGGCTTCGCCGGTGCGAGCGTTTTCGATGAGTTCTAAAATTTGCGCAAGCTTCATTGTCCCGCTCCGCTTAGGCGCATCACGTCGTTAAAGGTCGCAAACGCCATCAGGCAGAGCAAAAACGCCCAGCCGCAGTAGGTGAGGCCGATATAGACTTTTTCGTTCATCTCACGGCGGAAAATGAGCTCGTAAAGGTTGAAAAATATATGTCCGCCGTCAAGCGCCGGGATAGGCAGCAGGTTTAGCACGCCTAAATTTACGGAGATGAGCGCGGCGATGATGAGTAGGGTCGAGACGCCGATGCCCGCGGCCTTTGAGGTGATGTCGGTGATCTGGATGATGCCGCCCATCTCTTTTAGCGGCACGACGCCCGCGATGAGCTTTTCAAGCCCCGTAAATATGAGCTTTGAAGCATTTACGGTCTCAACGAGCGCAAATTTGAGCGAGCTAAAGCCGGTGTTTCGTATCGTGACGGCCTCGCCTGAGGGCGAAATGCCGATGAGCGGTTTTTCTATCTTTTCGCCAAATATCGTCGTGCTCTGTCCGATTTTAGGCGTCAAATTTATCGTTTTTATTTCGCCTGCGCGCTCGAGCGTGATCGCTGTGGAGGTTAAATTTACGTTTTTGCTTATCTCGTCCCATTCGCTGATTTTGATGCCGTTTATGTTTAAAATTTTATCGCCTTTTTGCAGTCCAGCACTCGCCGCAGCCGAGTTTTTTAGCACCTTGCCCACAGTCGGCGCTAGCCTTTCTACGCCGATGTGTCCAAGCGCGATAAATATAAAAAACGCCAAAGCGAAGTTAAAAAAAGGCCCGGCAAAAAGGATGAAAATGCGTCCTAGCGGGCTAAGCCTCGTATAGCTGTCGGCATCCTCGTTTTTTAGGCCGGGCTTTGCGTCCTCTTGTCCCTTTAGGCTAACGTAGCCGCCAAGGGGTATCGCGCCCACGGCGTACTCGGTGCCGCCGATAGTTTTTGAGTAGACGCTCCGGCCAAAGCCCACGCTAAATTTTAGTACGCCGACTTTTAGCATGCGAGCTGCGAGAAAGTGGCCAAGCTCATGGAAAAATATAAGAAAGCTAATCACCAAAACCGTGATCAAAAAGTGCCAAGAATACGCATAAATGCCGACGGCTAGCATCGCCGCCACAAAGATAATGCTTTTCAAAATTTACCTTTAAATTTGATTTTACCGCTCGAGTTTATCGCTGAGCAAAACGGCGATAAACTTCGTGCTCGGGTTTGCGTCAAGCGCGATCTTTAGGCTCATTGTAAGCGGTACTGCTAAAAACATACCGCCGATGCCGAACAAAAATCCCCAAAAAAGTAGGCTCAAAAGCACGACAAGCGTGCTGATACCAAGGCCTTTGCCAAGAAACTTAGGCTCGATAAAGTTGCCGATGACGACATTTACGGCCGTATACAGCGCCGCAGTCCAAGCGCAAGCCGCCGCGTCGTTTAACAAAAGCGCCACCAAAAGCGCTGGAACGGCTGCGATGATGGAGCCGATCGTAGGGACAAAATTTAGCACGAAAGCCAAAATCCCCCAAAGCGGCGCGTAAGGCACGCCGATGAAATTTAGCCCGATAAATATAAAAACGCCCGTTGCAAACGATGCTGCGGACTTGATCGCGAGATAGCGTTTGAGATTTGATATAAACGTATCTACGATCTGGTTCGTTTGCGGATTTTTACTCGCAAAATACTCGACTTTTTGAGAAAATACCTGCACCTCAAAAAGCATAAAAGTAACGAGTAAAAAGACAAAAAAGCTCTTTGAGGCAAGCTCCGTACCGCTCCTTAAAAATCCGCCCAGCACGGCAAAAAGTTTATTGATATCAAAGTCTGCAGGCGCGGCGACGCTGTTTGGGTCGATGAGGCCGCGGCTAGCTAGTATATGGTGATAGTGGTCGGCTAGGGCTTTAAATTTACTCTGAAGCTCGGGCATGTAGCTAGCTAGCCCGTTGATCGTCTTTAGCACGGTGTTTGCGATAAACCCTAGCGACAAAAATACGACCGCCGTAACGAGCGCGAAGGCTAAAGCGCGCGGAAATTTGAGCTTTTCTAGCGCATTTATCGCAGGCGTCGCTACAATAGCGATAAAAACCGCCATCAAAAAGGGCAGCACGACGACGCTAGCGGCCTTTAGCCCGGCTGCTACCACGACGAAGCTAGCTAGATAGATTATGGCGTTTCCGGTTCTCAAATTTACGCCTTTTTGGCTTGATTTTTAACGTGCCTTACATAGGCGTTTACGTACTCAAAGCCCGAATACAGCGTCAGTGCGACACTAAGCCAGAGTAAAAACTCGCCAAAAGTCCACTGCATGGTTAAGAAGCCGATCGCGACCATCTGGCAGACGGTTTTGACCTTGCCTGCCATAGATGCGGCGACCTCTACGCCTTCTCCCGCCATCACGACGCGAAATCCCGTGATAAAAAACTCGCGAACGAGGATGAGATACACGGCCCACGGACTCGCGCGGTCTATCATCATGAGTCCTAAAAACGCGCCAAGAGTCAGCATCTTATCGGCGAGCGGGTCAATCACGGCTCCTAGTTTGGTCTTTTGATCCCATGCGCGCGCGATAAACCCGTCGAAAAAGTCCGTGACGCTAGCGATCACGAACACAAGCGCGGCAAAGTAGTTCATCCAACTAATGTGCACGCCTGAGAAGGAATTTACACTAAGTAGTAGCCAAAACATCAGGGGCGCTAGAAATACGCGCAGGAAAGCTAGGGCGTTTGGTAAATTTAGGCTCATTTATTTGTTCTTTCTTTTTGATTTCGGAGTTTAAAATTTGACGGCTCGGCGCGGGAGTCGGCGAAAAAATCGCTAGCCTTGTTTTGGCTTGACTTTACCTGTTGCATATTTACACTTTTGTCAAATTTACTCGGCGCTTCGTCAAATTTGAGCAAATTTAGATTAGGTTTAAGAAAACCGTCCGCGCCGCAAAATTTGCTTTCAAATTTTAAATTTTCATCAAATTTAGCCTGCAAGCGCGTTAAATTTATAACGCCAAATTTGCCCAAAATGCAAGCAACCGGCAAAGG
>CAUQHH010000139.1:0-5230 GCA_963517705.1 uncultured Campylobacter sp. | reverse complement strand
CAAGCACAAGAACTATGATCCTGTCGATGAAAAACAAGTATATAATCCGTTCCCGAATTTCAGAGAAGAAATTTAGATAAATTCTCAAGTATTTTGCCGAAGATATATAGAAGTAAAAAATAAGTAAATCTTGCGGTGAGATTTCCAAGCCCGCCTAGAAGCTTTGCTTTGAGATTGGGAAAGCCGGTTTTACTACTTCGCTTCGCTCGTTACTCCAATCGGAACGGTATGTTTAAAATGGACGGCAAAGTTTATACCCAGATATTAAAAAACTACTCTACTAGTGAACTAATACCGATACTGCAGAAGTTTCTCAATTTGCTTATTTTATTGACTGTTTTTCTGAGACTTTGGTAAATTATGCTATTTTAGAGCTTCTATATCAGATAAAAATACTATAAGATTTATCTAAATTTATTTTAGAAATTCTTGAACGGATTATACACTTAGTTCTCATGTTTTTCATAGTAACTTAATATTTCTTATGTTTAAATTAAGTTTCGTTGAGTCTAATTTAATATTGTATATGAGTGATTGAGAGTTAATTCTTTTTTTGCTTGCTTTTATAATTTGAGTTTGTGGTTTTTTTCTCTGTATTTTCGGCTGTCGGCGCAGTTTGCTCCGGTGCAGTCAAATTTTGATCAGGCTTTAAAAATCCCTCTTCGACCATCAGATCTACGGCCGCTTTAAACGTCGGTAGCGCGCTCTGTGCGCCGAAATAATAATACGGTTTCTTCGGCTCTCTGGCTAAAACCCCTATCGTATAACTATTGCCCTGCGAGTCGTTGACAAATCCGAAAAACGAGCCGTTATAGGTATTTGCGTAGCCTCCGGTCGTGGCGATGTGTGCGGTACCTGTTTTGCCGCCGATTTCTAGGCCTTCCACCTTCGCTCTTTTGCCGGTGCCGATCTCGACGGTTTTTATCAGGACGCGCTTCATCCTCTCGGCCGCTTCTTGGCTTATGGCTTCGACCGGTTTTGGGTCGTTTACGACGAAAAATTTACCGTCTTTATAGAGCGAGTCAACGACCTTTGGCGTCACCATCACGCCTTTGTTATTAAATACGTTATACGCCTTTAAAAGCTGGATAAAAGTCGCTTGCAGGCCGTATCCGTAGCTGATCGTGGCTTTGTAAATTTGCGAATTTAGCTTGGCTACCGGCGGCATATTTCCGACCTGCTCGTAGGGCATGTCGATGCCTGTTTTTTGCGTGAAGCCGAAATTTAAAAGCCCTGAGTAAATTTGAGAACCGTCTAGGCGCTGGGCGATTTGTATCATGCCGATATTTGAGCTATATACGATGATATCCTCAGCCGTAAGAAATGGCTCCGGGTGCGTGTCTTTTATCGTGCGTTTGCCTAGCTGGTAGACGCCGTTGTAGGTGTTTATGCGCTCTAGTGGATTGATTTTATCGTTTGCTAAAAGGAGGGCGAAAATAAACGGTTTAAAGACCGAGCCGACCTCGTATGCGTACTCGGTTGCCGAGGAGTTTAGCGATTTGTAGTCTTGTTTTCTGATGTTTGACGGGCTGTAGCGAGACGTGCTGGCAAGCGCTAGCAGGCCGCCCGTTTTTGAGTCCATTATGCCTACTATTATCTCTTTTGCGTTTAGAAATTCTTTCTTTTCATCGATGATTTGCTCTAGTCTAGTTTGTAGTTTAAGCGAGGCGTTTAGTATGATATCGTATCCGTCCACGCGGTTAGCCAAATTTGAATCGCTCGTAAGGATGATGTTGTTTCCGATATCTTTTGGGCCTAGCAGTTTTGCGTCTTGTATCGAGGAGATGTAGTATTCGTAGGCTTTCTCTACGCCTTTTACGCCCTCTGTTTTGGTGATGCCGTCTTTTTCGACCTTTTTTACATAGCCTATCATTGGCGTGAGCGCGTCTGCTGCGACATATTGCCTGCTTTCGCCGCTTTCTATTATGCTCATATTACGCAGTATGGCAGCTCCGGTGTTTGGGTCTTCGTACGGGATAAAGATTTTCTTTCTATACAGCTTTTTTGATAGCTCTTGCAGATATGCCGCGCCTTTGGCGTCGATCTTATAGGAGAGCGTAACGGCGCCTTTTTGGCTATTGATGATTTTGGTTACGCGCTTGATATCGTCACCGCTATATATGCAGTATAGTTTGATAAATAGATCTTTTTTATCGGGATCGATGTTTCTAGTATCCACCATCACCTTGTAGAGCTTTTGGCTGCCGGTGATACTAAAGCCGTCTTTTGTTATTATGTTGCCGCGCAGAGCCGTGTTTATGTCGCTAGTTTCGAGTTTTGGCAGGCGTCTTTCGATATTTGCTCGGTAAAAGATAACTGCCAAAAATATGCAGATAAAAAACAGAATAAACGCAAATAAAGCGATTGTTTTTGATTTTCGCTGATTCAAGGCTTAAATTTGCGTTCTTGAAATTTCTTTGTATGCGCTTAAGGCCTTATTTCGGATCTCTAGCATGAGTTTCATCGACGTGTCGGCCTTGCCGATAGCAATAGCTGCTTGATGCAGGTCTTTTACCTCGCCAGTGGCTAGATCGGCGATGGCTTTATCTGCGTTGATTTGTATCTCGTTTAGCTCTTTTAGCGAGCTGTCCAGTACATCGCCGAAATTTAACTCACCTTTTTGATTTTGTAGAGTTTTTGCTTCTTTTTTTTCAAACGGTGAAGCGACCGAGCCGATTTTATCTATATTCGTCATAAAATTTAACCTTGTAATAATTCTAACGCGCTTTGAGCGATCGTTTTAGCCGACTGAAATGCCGAAACGTTTGCCTGATAGGCGCGCGTGGCTTCGATTAGATCCGCCATTTCGATGACGGGATTGATGTTTGGGTACGCTACGTAGCCCCTCGCGTCGGCGTCTGGGTGAGACGGATCGTATTTTAGCTTAAAATCCTTATCGTCGCGCACTATCTTGTCAACTACGACGCTCATTATAGCAGGTTTTGCGTCTTTTGTATAGAATTTATCGTCTAGCGGATTTTCATATTCGAGCAAATTGTGTTTTTTCGCCACTTCGTCGTTTAGTACGCTATCAAAATCAACCGCCTTAAATATCACCTCGCGGCGTCTATACGGACCGCCTTCCGCTGTTCGCACGGTATTTGCGTTGGCGATATTGGAGCTAATGACGTTCATTCTAAAGCGCTGGGCACTGAGTCCGTATCCGCTGATATCAAAGTCGCTTAAATAATTGCTCATAATCTATCCTTAAATTTTACTGCTAGCGTCGATCACGCTTTTAAATATCTTGCCGCTTTGTCTCATGGCGAGATCAAGCGCGGTTACGATTATCTCGTTTTTACTAAGCTCCGTCGTTTCGACGTCTAGATCGACGGTGTTTGCGTCGTTTCGCGCCATGTGTCCGTCGCGTAAAAATATCGTCGCATCGTTTGACGCCGGAAAATCCGCGCGAGGAAAGTGCGCGTCGTCGGTTTGCGCGAGTTTTAAAATTTTATTTTCGTCTTTGCCGTAGATTTCTTGCGCTGTTTGCGACAAGGCCGCTTCAAACGCGATGTCGCGAGCTTTGTAAAAAGGCGTATCGATGTTTGCTATGTTGCCAGAAATCATCTGCTGGCGCAAATTTCTGCTTGCCAGTGCGCTTTCTACGAGCGGTTTTGATTTTGAGGTTTGGATACCTGCGAACATTTTCTTGCCTTTTTTATCTAAATTTTACGAGATAATAAGCAAAAGACGTTCCAAATTTAGGGTAAATTTTTAAATTCGCCAAAGCCGCTAGGCTGATTTTTTAACTCGCTAAATTTGGCTAAAAACTCGCTTCGCCTCATCGCTTTTGCCCCCATAAATTTTAGATGATCGTTCATAACCTGACAGTCGATGAGAAAGCTAAACGGTTCTAAAGCGCGGCAAAGCGCGATGAGAGCGACTTTTGATGCGCCCGTTTTTAGGCTAATCATGCTTTCGCCGCAAAAGACCTTACCGAAGATTTGTCCGTAAAGCCCACCCGCTAGCTCGCCATCCTCGTATACTTCCACGCTGTGCGAGATGCCCAGGCGGTGCAAATTTACGTATGCGCGCACGATATCTTCGCTTAGCCATGTGGGCCCCTTTTTTTCGCGCTCGCTTTTGCAGATTTTTAGGAAATTTTCAAAGTCGTAGTCAAACCGCACTTCAAATTTTTTAAGCGCGGATTTTATGCTTTGTTGCACGTGCACTTCGCCTGGAATCAGCACCGCGCGCGGATCTGGCGACCACCAGTATATGGGCTCACCGGGCAAAAACCACGGGAAAATGCCTTTGTCGTAAGCTTGCAAAAGAGCATCGGCGCTTAGATCGCCGCCGACGGCTAAAGGGGAGTTTGCAGGGGCGTTTGCGGGGTCGGGAAAGTTATAAATTTTTTCCAAATTTGACCCCGCGACCGCTTATTTTAAAGCTTCAAATTTAAACGCCAGCTCGCCGTTTTTTAGCCCGATATTTGCGACGCCGCCGTTTTTTAGCGCGCCGAAAAGTATCTCGTCGCTAAGCTTGGTCGAGATCTCGTCTTGCACTAGGCGTTTTAGATTTCGCGCGCCGAATTCCTTGCTATAGCCCTTTTGCCATAGGTACTTTTTAGCTTCGGCGGAGGCTTTTAGGACAACTTTTTTCTCGGCTAGGCTTGAGTTTATCTCGTTGATGATCTTTTGCGCGATGAGGCTTAGCGCGTTCTTGCTAAGGTCGTTAAAATGCACGATTTTATCGATTCGGTTGCGAAACTCGGGGCTAAAAAAACCCTTTACCGCCGAGTCCGCTTTACCGCTTTCGTCTTTGCTAAAGCCCAGCGTCGGAGCTTCTTTTGAGCCCAAATTTGAGCTCATTATGATGACGGCGTTGCGAAAATCGCTCTTTGCGCCCGTGTTATCGGTGAGGCTAGCGCCGTCAAAAATTTGCAAAAAGACGTTTATCATCTCGTCGCTGGCCTTTTCGATCTCGTCAAATAAAATCACGCTATAAGGGTGCTTTTTAACGGTGTTTGTGAGTATGCCGCCCTCTTCAAAACCTACATATCCCGGAGGCGCGCCGATGAGACGCGAGACGCTGTGTTTCTCCATATATTCGCTCATATCAAACCGCTCGAAGTGCACGCCCAAATTTCGCGCTAGAGCCGCGCTTAGCTCGCTTTTACCCACGCCGCTTGAGCCTGTAAATAAAAACACTCCAACGGGCGCGTTTGGCTGTTTTAGCCCTGCATACGAGCGCTTGATCGCCGCTACTAGCGTATCGACAGCATCGTCTT
>CAUQHH010000138.1:0-5245 GCA_963517705.1 uncultured Campylobacter sp. | reverse complement strand
TCGTCAAAGAGATAAAAGTCGCTAAACACCGCGCTGATCGTGTTTGCGTAGCTTTTTAAATTTGACTCGGTGATCTTGACGTCATCTGCGAACATCTCGCCGCTTTTTGGCGCTAAAAGCCCTGCTAAAATCATAAATAGCGTGCTTTTGCCGCTACCGTTTTTACCGATCAAAAACACCGTCTCGCCGCGCTTAATCTCTAAATTTATATCCTTTAGAGCAAATTCGCTCCCCTCGTCGTAGGCGAAATTTATATCTTTTAGGCGCAGTTTTTGCCAAATTTGCGGAGCCGTCTCTCCCAGCTCAAATTCCGGCTCGAATGGCACTAGGTCTAGCTTTTTTAGCCGCTCGTAAGCGATGCGCGCGCGAAATACGCTAGGCACCGAGTAAAGCAGCATCATGAGAGGCGCTCGCAAAAAAAGTATCGCTAGCGCAACCGTGATCGCGTCTTGCAGGCTCGCAGCGTCGTAGGCTAGACAAAAATATATCTCGATACCCACGGCGCCTAGCATCACGGTGTTTAGCCAGTTACTCATAAAGGATTGATGGATCTCGGCCTTTACGATATTTTCGCGCAGGCTTTTTGCGTTTGGGATAAAGCGGTCCCAAAAAAGCCGCTTTGTGCGAGCTAAATTTAAGCTAAGCTCCCTATGCCCCTCGATGCAGGTTTGATAGTCGCGGTATAGCGCGTCCTCGCACTTGCGGTATTGTTCGAAGTATTTGTGGATATTTTTTATCGAGCGGCGGCAGATCCACGTCGCCACGCTCGTCCACAGCACCAAAAATACGAAAATCTCGGCCGAGATATAAAGCACGTAAGCGCCCGTCGCGCCGATGATGAGCACGCCTTGGATGATGCTTGGCACCTGCATAAAGCCGTCGGTTAGGCTGCGCACGTCGCTTGAGAGCGAGGCGATTAAATTTGACTTGCCGGCGGCTACGATTTTTTGATTTGCGGTATCTAGTATCCTTTTTATCGTTTTGGTGCGCAGCTCGTAGACAAAGTCGTTTCCAATCACGCTAAGAGCGATGCGCGAGAGCACCGAAAAGCCCAAAAACAAAATCAAAAGCGCGAAAAATGCGAGCAAAATTTGAGCGTCTTGTTCTTTTAAATTTAAGAGGTATTTGTTGATAAAAGCTAGTATTAAGATCCCTGAGCCGCTAAAAACGGCGCTAGAGACGATCATGGCGATGACTTGCCAAAGCGTTTTTTTTGAGATTTTTTTAAACATTTTCATTCTTTTTTGAGAGCTTATTTCATTTTAGCTGCCATTTTATAAGAATATTTTTAAAATTTCGCTAAAATCGGGCTTTATTTAAAGGAGAAAATTGCAAACGGTTTTGCGGGTCGTATCGACCAAAACTGAAGCCAAAAAATCGACGTTTTTATGCTTTTTGTGTCCGATTTGCGAGTTTAAAGCCTTGCACGAACAGCTAAAGTCTGAGCACCCAAAGGCCGCGCACGTCGTGTGGGCGCTGCGCGAGCGAAACGGCTACGGTCAGATAGTGGAAAATCAAAGCGACGACGGCGAGCCAAAGGGCACGAGCGGACAGCCCTCGCTAAATGCGCTTAGAGGCGCCCAGCTCGTAAACGCGGGCGCGCTCATCGTTCGGTATTTTGGCGGGATAAAGCTAGGTACGGGCGGGCTCGTGCGAGCTTATGGCACAGCGGCAAATGCGGCGATAGAGGAGGCTGAGGGCTGCGGGGCGCTGGTTAAATTTGAGATAAAATCGCTTTGCCTGTTTTTTACGCCGTACGCGCTTGGCTCGCGCTTTGAGCACTATTTTGAAAAGAGAAATTTAAGCTTTGAGCGAGAATTTAACGAGGAGGGTGCGATCTGGCGAGCGGAGTTTAGCAGCGCCGAATTTGAGGAATTTCAGGCATTTGCGAGCGGGTTTGAGCAGGAGGGGTTTAAATTTTACGCCTTGCCGTTAGCCGCGCGAGAATAAATTAAGAGGCAAAATTCACGTTGGGTTTATGCTAGACGGTTATAATTTTGCTGATTTTGGCTAAGGCTTGTCTCGCGAGCGCTTTTCCGAGATTTCGCAAAATTTTCACTCCGCAGGCTATATGCCTAGCGCACGCTCAATTTTGCTTCAAAACTCGAAAAATCATCTCGCGATACTTCGCCTTATCTTTTTTGCGATCAAATTTGAAGTCAAATTTGTAAATTTTACCCACCGAGATCTGCATCTTGAAAATGCAAATTTAAAATTTGAAGCGCGTAAGCGCTGAAATTAAACCTGCACGTAGTGCAGCAACCTCTCACGTCGTAGGGGTTGGGGGATCCGTTAAGGGGGAAGGGAGCGACTTCGTAATTCAAGCCCCTTCCCCCTTAACAAGAAAGGTTAATTTACGCAAGGAAACCAAACTCGCAACGCTAAATTTAACCAACCCAAATTTAGCAGTTTCAAGATGCGGGTCTCGGTGCGTAAAATTTAAAACCGTCAAATTTGAAGTCAAATTTGCCAGAATCAAATTTAATCAAAAATTTAAGCCATAAGGAGCAAAAATGCTTGGCAAAACGTTAAAAACAGCAGGAATAGTCGGCGCTTTAGCGCTATTTTTAGGTATATTTTTAAATTTACAAGGAGAACAGATGAATCATAAAACTAAGGAGCCTGTGGCTGCGAACAAAACGATCGTGCTAGCGGGCGGTTGCTTTTGGGGCACGGAGGCCTATCTCAAGCAGCTTCCGGGCGTGGTGAGCACCTACACTGCATACGCAAACTCAAAGGTGCCAAATCCTAGCTACGAGCAGGTCTGCACGGGCGATACGAACGCCGCCGAGGCCGTCTGGGTCGAATACGACGAGTACGTGATCGACCTGCCGCATTTGCTCAAATTTTATTTTAACACCATCGATCCCACCAGCCTAAATAAGCAAGGCGGCGACCGCGGCACACAGTACCGTACGGGCATCTACTACACCGATGCGGCGGATGAGCCGGCGATCAGAGCCTTTATCGCCGAGCAACAAAAAAACTACAAAGCGCCCATCGTAACGGAGGTCGCGCCGCTAGAAAATATCTACAAAGCCGAGGAGTATCATCAAGATTATCTGGACAAAAACCCGCACGGCTACTGCCACGTGACCTTTGAGAGCTTGCCTAAAAAGGGCGAAATTTTGAGCGACAAAAAGCGCGATATGAAGCAAAATTTGCAAAACTACAAAAACAAAGACGACGCAACGCTAAAAAATGAACTAAGCACCATCTCATACGACGTCGTAAAGCACGCCGCGACCGAGCGCCCACACAGTAGCGAGCTAAACGACGAAGAGCGTATCGGCATCTACGTCGATATCACAAACGGTCAGCCGCTTTTTAGCTCGTACGATAAATTTGACGCGGGCTGCGGTTGGCCGAGCTTTACTAAGCCGATCGATGCGAGCCTAATCGCCGAAAAGTCCGATCTATCGCACGGCATGGTGCGCACCGAGGTCAAAACCGCGATGTCGGACTCGCACTTGGGGCACGTATTTGACGACGGTCCGAGCGACAAAGGAGGGCTAAGATACTGCATAAACGGCGCTGCGCTGAGGTTTGTGCCAAAGGAGGAGATGGGGGTGCAGGGGTATGGGTATTTGATACCGTATCTTGACGCGCAGTATTCTGCCAAGTGAGGCTTGTCTTTTTCCTTTATACGTCGTTGGAAATTTCGCCGAAGCTCGGTTACGTATTTCGTATACGCGCCCTCGCTCGGCTTATTTCCGCCTCGTCTAAAGAAAAAATACTTCACCTTGTCGTTTTACGCTCAAATTTGGGCCGCTGAGACCCGCACCGCAAAAACGTTAGATTTTGTTTTTTATGCTTTATTGCGAGTAAAATCTTTCTCGTCCCTAAAGAAAGAATTTAAGAGATTTAAATTCGGCGGAGGTTTATTCTTTATGCTATTTTAGCGCCTTTATTCCCTCGCACTCTTTTAGTTCCGCAAAATCGGCGTGCAGTTTTTCGTGGATTTTAAAAATTTGCACTCCGACGTCGGTAAAATCGCGGTAATAATCCTTAAAATTTGGGTCGCATTTCGACAGCTCGATAAAATTTTTAACCAGCTCGCCGGCTTCTTTTACCATATTTACTATCAGCTCATCGCTTTTTTGTAGTAAATTATTTACACTTTCATCCATTAGCATTCTCTCCTTTTGCTGCTACATTCGCATCTATTTGCTTTTATATTTGGCTGTTTTTTCGCAGTAGTAAATGATATAGATAAATGTTATCATAGAAATATTTATCTCATTCTTAAGAAACAATACGCGGCAGTAAAATTGAAATATATGTCGGCATTTTCGTAGCGCAAGCTTTAGCGAGTAAATTTAAAAATAGTCGCTAAAAAGATAAGCGGTAAAATTTAAATCCAAGCGGCAAAACCGAGTTAAATTTGCCGCTTGGATTTTATTTGAAATTTAGCGAGCATCAAATTTGCCCGCCAAATCAAAGCTAAAATCAAAAAAAGATAAATTTAAGCCGTCGCTCCCTCGTTCATCGCGGCGTATTCTTCAAAAGTTCCCTTAAAATCGACTACTTCGCCGTTGCCTTTTAGGTGGATGATGCGGTTAGCAAAGGCGTCGATGAGCTCCCTGTCGTGGCTCACGCAGATGACGTTGCCGCCGAATTTATACAGCGCCTCGCCTAGAGCGATGATGGCCTCAAGGTCTAGGTGGTTGTTCGGCTCGTCTAGCACGAGCAGGTTGCCGCGCTCTAGCATTAGGCGGCTTAGCATCAGGCGGTGTTTCTCGCCACCGCTTAGGCTGCCGACTGATTTTTCCTGCTCGGCGCCGCTAAATAGCATGCGGCCTAGGCACTTGCGGATCTCGTCTAGGTCCTTGTTATTTTCGTCTTGCAGCCACTCGTAGAGTTTGAGTTCGCCGGTGATTTTATTCGTCGTATCCTGCGCAAAGTAGCTAGGCTCTATCGTCGCGCCCACGTGCACGTCGCCGCTATCTGGAGCAACCTCGCCGATGATGATTTTAGCTAGCGTGCTTTTGCCTACGCCGTTTGCGCCGATGATAGCGACTTTGTCGTTCTTTTCGAGCTTGAAGCTAAAATTTTCAAACAAAACCTTGTCGTATTTTTTGCTGACGCCGCGCACCTCTAGGATCTCGTTACCGATGTCGCGCTTGGTGCGGAAAAGTATGCTAGGATCGCGTCTGCTTGATACCTTGATCTCCTCGATGTCGAGTTTGCTTAGTTGCTTTTGGCGGCTGGTTGCTTGGCGGGCTTTGCTCGCGTTTGCCGAGAA
>CAUQHH010000137.1:0-5335 GCA_963517705.1 uncultured Campylobacter sp. | reverse complement strand
CCTTGTGCTTGCACTCTCTTTGAGAGCTGCAAAGCAGAGCGCAATTCAAGCCCCCACCCCCATAAAGTAAAAAACAACCTCAAATGGTTGTTTTTTACGTAAGGAGTCTAATTTGCAACGCCAAATTTAACCAAACCAAATTTAGCACCTTAAAGGTGCGGGTCTCGGTGGGTAAAATTTAAAAATTTACCACCCTTTAAAACGACCGATTTATCAAAAAATCAGCCGAATTTAATTAATATTGTGAAATCGAAACAAAAATCAGGATAAAAAATGAACGAAAATTTGATGGCTTATGCCGCGGCGTATCTGCTAGGCGGTATCCCCTCGGGCGTGATTTTGGCTTATATCTTCGGCGGAGTAAACATCAGAAGCGAGGGCAGCGGCAGCATCGGCGCGACGAACGTTTTGCGCGTGCTAAAGCAAAAAGACCCCAGACTCGCTAAAAAAATCGCGATTTTAACCGTCGTTTGCGACGTTTTAAAGGGCATATTGCCGATACTGATCGCGAAATTTTTAGGCCTTGCTCCCGCGACGCTTTGGGCGATGGCGGTACTTTCGGTGCTCGGACACTGCTATTCGCCGTTTTTAAAATTTGAAGGCGGCAAGGGCATAGCCACGGGCGCGGGCGTTTTGGCGGTCTTTTTGCCGCTTGAGATCGCTATCGCGCTTGGGGTTTGGTTTGTCGTGGGCAAACTGCTTAAAATCTCATCGCTTGCCTCGCTAGCAGCGCTCGTGGCGTTTATCGTAGCGACTTTTGCGTTGCAGCCACAGATTCCCCACATCGACTCCTATGCGCCAATATTTTTGATCGCGTTTTTGGTCGTTTACAAGCACCTGCCAAACATAAAACGCCTCATAACAGGGCAAGAAAAGCGCGTAATTTGACGACGATTATCAAAGATTACGAGTTTAGCACGATCATCGGACTGCTTGATTTTGAGCGAGTGACGCCGCAAAAGGTAAGAGTGAGCGCGGAATTTGAAAGCGGCGAGTTTATAGACTACGTGGAAATGATAAATTCGATAGAGGAAATTTATACGCGGGAGAAATTTGGCACCGTGGAGAGCTCGCTTGAAATTTGTGCGAAAAAGCTGAAGGAAAAATTTAGCTCGCTTAGCTTTTTAAAAATGGAAATTTTAAAAATCGAGATCGTCAAAAATGCGACGGTTGGCGCAAGAGCTGAGTTTAAATATTAAATTTTTTTTAAAGTATCTTGAAATCTTGCTTAATTTATGCTACAATCCCATCAAATTTCACTGAAGGGAAAAAATGAGAATTTTAATAGTTGAAGATGAGGTAACTCTAAACAAAACCATCGCCGAGGGCTTGCAAGAGTTCGGCTATCAGACCGACAGCTCGGAGAATTTCAAGGATGCCGAATACTACATCGGTATTAGAAATTACGATTTGGTTTTGACTGACTGGATGCTCCCGGACGGCGACGGCGTGGATCTAATCAGCATCATCAAACACAAATCTCCGCGCACCGCAGTAGTCGTACTGTCTGCGAAAGACGATAAAGATAGCGAAGTTAAGGCATTTAGAGTAGGTGCGGACGACTATATCAAAAAGCCGTTTGATTTCGACGTTTTGGTAGCTAGAATCGAAGCAAGACTGCGCTTTGGCGGTACGAACGTTATCAAGATAGACGACCTTATCATCGATCCGGACGAGGAGAAAATCACCTATCTAGGCCAAGATATCGAGCTAAAAGGCAAGCCGTTTGAGGTACTAACTCACCTGGCGCGCCACAGCGATCAGATCGTCAGCAAAGAGCAGCTACTAGACGCGATCTGGGAGGAGCCTGAGCTCGTAACTCCAAACGTAATCGAAGTAGCAATCAATCAAATCCGCCAAAAAATGGATAAACCGTTAAATATCTCGACTATCGAGACGGTCAGAAGACGCGGGTATAGGTTTTGCTTTCCCAAAAAAGCCTAAGATTTAGGTTTATAGTGCAATTAGCATCGGCTTCTACGATGCTAATTCTCATCATCTCCGTTCTTTTATACCAGTATATCAAGGTCACGATATACGAGGGCATCTCGCAATCGCTCGCATACGAAGCTAAAATTTTATCCACGAGCGCAAATTTATCTAAAGTAGAAAAACCGTTTGAATACTTCACGCTAAACGATAGTCCCACAAAGGCAAAGCTCGTCGAGGGCAAAACCGTATCTCCTTATTTCGTTACGGAAAGGGTCGGACAAAAGACTCATTTGACGCTGTTTTATCCGTATATGGATGACACCAGCATCGCGCTAACTAAAGACACCACCCATCAAAGCAAACTCGTAGATCAAATTTTAATCGATATCATCATGGTAAACGCCACGTCGATACTCCTGATTATTTTTTACGTGCTGTTTTTGTCGCGGATGCTGCTGGTGCCGATTAAAATTTTAAGTAGAAAAATGACGAATTTAAATGAGCGATTTTTGCAGACGGTGAGCCTTGACGAGCTACCGCCAGAGTTTAAGCCGCTAGGCAAAAGCCTAAACCGCCTAATCGAGCGTATTCAGACATTTGTGCTTTATCAAAAGGAGCTTTTCGTCGGCGTCGCTCACGAGCTAAAAACTCCGCTTGCGGTGATGAAAACCAAAAACGAAGTGACGCTAATAAAGCCGCGTGAGAGCGAAAAATATATCGAAGCGCTAAAAAACAACAACGAAGCCATCAATCAGATGAACAAAATGATCGGCTCGATCCTAGAGATCGGGCGACAGGAGGGCGCGCAGTTTGAGGAGGCCGTGTGTATCGACATCATCGAGTTTTTAAATCAATCTGCGAATAATTTTAAAATTTTAGCTCGCGGCGAGGGCAAGGATATCGCGACTGATTTTGCGCCTAGCAGTCTTGAAATGACGCTACAAACGACGCTTTTAACGCACGTTATACAAAATTTCGTCCAAAACGCGATCAAATTTTCTCCTCGCGGCGCCGTGGTTACTCTACGCTCGCGCCTTAGCGAAAACGAATTTATCATCGAGGTCGTAGACGAGGGCTGCGGCATCGATGAGAGCAAGGACCTTTTTGCGCCGTTTAAGCGTTTCGGCGATAAGGGCGGAGCTGGACTCGGGTTATTTTTGGCTAAGGGCGCGGCTCAGGCTCTGGGCGGCTCGGTGTCTATCAAAAACCGAACCGACGGGCGCAGCGGCGCGATCTCGACTCTCACTCTAGCGATAAATAAAAATAATAAAGGCAAATAAATGGCAAAACGAACCGCCGTCATAGATCTAGGCTCAAATTCGATGCGAATGGCGATTTTTGAGAAGACTTCGCGTTACGCGTTTCACATCATCGGCGAATTTAAGATGAAGGTGCGCCTGGGCGAGGGTGCGTATGAGCACGGCGGCGAGATCGCTCAAAGGTCGATGCAAAAGGCCTGCGAAGCGCTAAGCGAGTTTAAAAATATCGCACAAAACTACAAGTGCTCGAAAATTTTTGCCATGGGCACCTCGGCTCTGCGCGACGCTCCGAATGCCGGCCTGCTCATAAGTATGGCGCGCAAAGAGCTCGGGATAAATTTAAAAGTCGTTAGCGGCAAGGACGAGGCGACGTTTGGCGGCGTGGCAGCGCTAAATTTGCTTGAGCCGCTAGAGGAGTTCGTCACGCTTGATATCGGCGGAGGGTCTGCCGAGCTAGCGCTTGTTAGCGGAGGCAAGATAATAGACGCCATGTCGTTAAATTTAGGCACCGTACGGCTAAAAGAGCTGTTTTTCGATAAGAAAAATTTAAACGCCGCAGCGCCTTTTATCAAAGAGGCGTTTAAAAGTTTGCCTAAAAATTTTAAAAGCAAAAACCTAGTCGCTATCGGCGGTAGTCTGCGCGCGATATCTTCGGCTATCATGTCGGCGCAAGACTACCCGCTAAAAACGGTGCACAACTTTGCCTACAAATTTCAAAACCATAAAAATTTCATCGAAAATTTAGCCCGGGCGAGCGTGCTGGAGCTTGGAAAATTCGGCATCAAAAAGGACCGATTCGACACGATTAGAGAGGGCGCGCTCATATTTTTAGGCGCGGTGGACGCTGTGGGCGCACAAAACATCTATACTAGCGGCGCGGGCTTTAGAGAGGGCGTATTTTTGAGCGATATCTTGCGTCCGACGCGCAAATTTCCGCCAAATTTTAACCCGAGCGTGAGGAGCTTGCAGGATAGATTTTTGCTAGACGATAACAAAACTATCGTAAAATACGCAAAAGACCTCTTTGCCGCGCTAGAGCCGCTGCACGGGCTTGATGGGCGCTACGAGAGCGAGCTAGCCGTGGCTGCGAGGCTACACAGCGTGGCGCAGTGCTTGGGATTTTACGGCGAGCATGCTAGCTCGGCGTTTTTTGTATTAAATGCCCTAAACTACGGCTTTTCGCATGTGCAAAAATGCCTAGTCGCCGCGATCATCGCGCAAAACGGTAAAAAAAGCTCGAGCGAATTTGAGCGATTTAAAAACCTACTACCTAGCGAAGAGGTCGTGCGCTGGCTGAGTTTTATCCTTGCGCTTGCCAAAAATCTCGATGCAAACTGCGCGCATAAGAATCTAGAGTTTGAGTTTATCAACCACACTTTGCAAATTTACGGCGCTAAGGAGCTGTTTATGGCAAAGGAAAATATCAAAAAGATGACGAAGCCCGATACCTTTGCGATCTGTTTTGCGTGAGTTTACGGATTTTGCCCTTGAAGTTCTTTGAGGGCTTTTTCTACTTTGTTGTAGAATTCTTTTATTTTTGCTAGTATTGTTTCTGATATATTTTTAAATTTTGATTCCAAGTCGTTTTTATTTAAATTTGCTATATTGAATTTTTCTATCGTCTTGGTTCTTTGAAATTTTTGGTTTGGAAAAATCATTTTATATAGGTTTTTTAATTTCTCGTTATTCTTGCAGTCTGCGTCGGAATAGTAACCAAACCAAATATAATTATCATATTTCTCGATACCCAAATTTATAGCATATTCATCATGCTCACGGGCGACTTCAGGTGTTTTGTTATATATGAATTTATACATATTTTCGATACTCTTAGTTTTTATACTGTATTTTGTATAAAGCGGTATATCATTGTTTTTTAGAGTATTTATTATAAAGTCATATAGTTTATCTATTTTTGTCTTTTTGTAGTTAATTAAAATTTGAAGCTCTTTTTCGTATTTGTTCCAAATTTGCTCACATAAATTTTGTAGTTTTTCATTATTCATAATATTTTTCCTTTTTAGCAAATCGACATAGCTTGATAAAATAATATTTGCTTTTTGAGATAGCTTATTGTTTTGTAGCGAGCATTCTATGCTATCGCCTATCGTTTTGTATGTCGCTATTAACCACCAGCCTCGCTC
>CAUQHH010000136.1:0-5373 GCA_963517705.1 uncultured Campylobacter sp. | reverse complement strand
TAAATACATCTACGAGTCTTATCACTCTTGGCTGATTCAGTGTCTTACAAATGCTCTAGGGCCGGAATCTGGCGGTTCGTTTTTGATGTGTAATAAAAATGAAACTACCTCGATAGAAAAGTGTAATCAAAAGATGATAGAGGAATTCTTTAAAAAGGATAGAAAATGAGAAAGCTTGAGATAGCTATACGTTAAACGCAAGCGCAAATTTGACTCGCTAAGCGGTCCGTCAAATTTGCAAATTATACTATCTCTAAAACCGCCGTGATGTTGGCCATACCTTGCGTGTACATAGCAGACGTAACAAGCGCGTCCGCGCCTGTGACGGCGAATTCTCGAACGTTTTTTAGATTTATCCCGCCGCTTGCGACTAGGGCTGCGTTTGGAGCGATTTTATCTCGCAAGTCTACTGCTCGCTTTACCGCTTCTGGCGTAAATTTATCGCACTGCACGATGTCGGCGCCCGCTCTTAAAAGCGCTTCGCAGTCGTCTAAATTTTCGCACTCGACGGCGATTTTGCGCTCGGGAGCTTTTGCTTTAAAGGTTGAAATTTGAGCCAAAAACTCCTCATACGAGTCGTAGGCCTTGATGTGATTTTTGAAAAACAGCACGCTATCGCTCAAATTTAGCCTATGTATGCCGCAGCCGCCCTCAAGCACGGCCTTTAGGCAAAATTTCTTGGCAAACGGGAAGCTCTTGCGCGTGGCTAGGATTTCGCATTTTGGATTTACGCTTTTGGCGGCCTCGTTCATCGCTCTTGCGTAGGTGGCGACCTTGCAGGCGTACTCTAGGCAAATTTGGGCTAGTTTCCAGGCTTTGTGCACATTATCATAGCTACCGCTGATTTTTACGATCGGTTCTTTTGCAGCCGCGACGGCGGAGTTTGGGACGCAAATTTGAGCCTCGCAGTCTAACAAACGCACGATACCGGCCGCTACGTCTACGCAGCTAACCGTCACGTCCTCGCGCGGCAGTATGGTTAAGACGGCGTTTTTGCGGATGCCTTGAAGCGAGGTCGTGAGATCAAAGTAGGGCAGGTCTTCGCCAATGTAGGCTAAAATTTCCGCGTCACTTATCTTGATCATCGCTTGCTAGCCTTTTTGCCTCGGCGTTTTTCTTATTTGCGTTTACGATCATGTTTCTAAAGATGCCGTTTTCGTAAAGCCCCGCGTGGTAGAGCGAAAAGCCGACGAATGCGATGCCTGCGATCGTATGTAGCTTCTCGCAGCGGCTTTTGTTTCTGCCTTTAAGCCCGAGCGCCGTTAGGCAAACTGTGGCTAGAGTGACGCTCATACCGATTTTTGCGACTTTTCTATGGGTTTGTAAATTTAAAAGTTGTCCGCTTATGTTCATTTTTTCCTCCAGCAGGTTGTGTTTGCGATACCTATGCTCTCTGGGTCAAATTCCGGATTTAGCCCCGCTTTTCTTTGCGATTCGTAGTCTTTTAGGGCTTTTATCATGACTTTTGATAGCATAAAGATCGCCGCGATATTTATCGTAGCCATCGCCGCCATCGTGATATCGGCGATATTCCAGGCGATAGTTAGGTTCATCTGCGCTCCGACGAATATCATCGCGACCGCCGTTAGCTTAAAGGCTATGGCGATTTTGTGGTTTTTGGTAAGGTATTTGATATTTGCCTGCGCGTAGTAGTAGTTGCCGATCAGCGATGTGATGGCAAAAAGCACCACCGCAAGCGTCGTAAAGTGAAGGCCGATCTCGCCGTAGTACTCGCGCATCGCAGCCTGCACCAAAGGAAGCGCGCTTAAAACTTCGCCGCTAGCGCCGGTTTGTTTTGTGATATAGGCCTGCGAGAAAAGCACTATCATGCCGGAAGCCACGCAGATCGTCATATCTATAAAAACCGCCATTGCCTGGACGAGTCCTTGCTTTACGGGGTGGCTCGTGTGAGCAGCGGCGGCCGCGTTTGGCGCAGAACCCATACCGGCTTCGTTTGAAAACAGGCCGCGCTTGATACCGTAAACAATCACGCTGCCGGCAAATCCGCCGAATATCGCCTTAAAATCAAAGGCGCTTTTCATGATCATATCAAAGACGGCCGGAAGCTTGTCTAAATTTAAGCAGATCGCGATAAAGGCTAGCAGGATATAGGCAAGCGCCATAAAAGGCACGATGTAGGAGCTAACCTTGCCGATGATATGACTCTTGCTAAAAAACATCACCGCCGCAAATGCCGTTAGGATGATACCGATACCAACCGGCAAGCCGCTATCGCTAAAGCTCGTAGCGCCCGCGCTTTGGTCGTAGTAAATTTGAAAGGCGGAGGTCATGGTGTAGCTTTGTAGGCCGTTAAATCCGTATGCGTACGTGATGATGAGGATAACGGCAAAAAGGCTTGCCATCCACTTGATACCTAGGCCGTTTTTGATGTAGTATGCCGGGCCGCCTTTAAAGCCAAATACGTCTTTGGTCTTGTAAATTTGAGCTAGCGTACTCTCGGCAAATGCCGAAGCTGCGCCCAAAAATGCCATCAAACACATCCAAAATAGCGCGCCCGGTCCGCCCGCTACGATAGCGGCGGAGATGCCCGCGATATTTCCGATGCCCACGCGCGAGGCGGTGGAGATCATAAGCGCTTGAAAGGGCGTAAGGTGGTGCTTGTTGTATTTGTCCTTTTTCTCGACTAGCACTTTGCACGCCTCGAAAAACATCCTAAACTGCACGAATCTAGTAATATAGCTAAAATAAATACCGGTAATAACGAGCACGATAACCAAAAAATAGCCGTATAAAAAGTCGTTGGCTAGCGACATCTCGTCGTTCATAAATTTTAAAATTTTATCTATCAACCGTCATTCCTTCAAATTTACTTCGCGCCTATCTTGACGCCTTTCATCGAATTTGCCAGCAGTCCGATCGTCGTACCGTTGTGTAAAACGGCCGTAGCGATAGGGTTAAAAAGGCCAAACGTCGCGCCTGCTAGGATGAGCGAGTTTATGCCGACGGTAGCGTTAAAATTCGTATTTATCAGCCTCATGGTTTTGTTTGCGACGTCTTTTGCGACGGCGACTGAGCCGATGTCGTCTTTTAGTAGACTGATGTCGGCGGTGGCTTTTGCGATGTCCGCGCCCTTTTGCATACTGATACCTACGTGCGCCTTGGTGAGGCTTGGCGCATCGTTGATACCGTCTCCGACGAAGGCTACTTTTTTACCCTCGGCTTTTAGCTGCTCGATGATGCCCGCTTTATCGGTAGGTAGGCAGTTTGCATAGACTCTATCGATACCTAGTTCGCTTGCGACCTGATCGGCTTTAGACTGCACGTCGCCCGTTAGCATGATTAGCTCTTTTACGCCTAGTTTTCGTAGCTTTGCTAGCGTTTGCGCGGCGTTTTCTCGCATGGTGTCGCGCATGGCGATGACGCCCAAGAGTTCCTTGTCGTAGCCTACGTAAAGTAGCGTGAGCCCGCTATCTACTTCGCTTTTTATGATTTCTTCGTGCTTGCTAAATGAAATTTGCTCGTCGTCCTCTAAAAAATGCCGCGAGCCGATCACGACCTCTTTGCCGCCTACGTATGTTTTCACGCCGTGAGCGACGATAAACTCTACCTCGTCGTGATGGATGTGGTGAAAGCCTATCTCTCGCGCGGCCTTTACGATAGCTTCGGCTACGGGGTGAAAGTAGTGCTCCTCAGCGCTTGCGGTCAAATTTAAGAGCTGTGCTTCAGTAAATTCTTTTTTAAACGAGTGAACTTTCACGACGCTTAGGCTACCGTGCGTTAGCGTACCTGTTTTATCAAAGACGAAAGTATCGGCGCTCGCTAGCGCTTCGATAGCTTTGGCGCCCTTTATCAGTACGCCGTTGCGGCCTGCTTTTGAGATGCTTGATTTAAAGGCGACGGGTGTGGCTAGCTTTAGTGCGCAGGAGTAGTCCGCCTGCAAGACGCTAGCCACGCGCGTCATATCACGGCTAAGCAGATACGAAACGCCGGCTAGACTTAGCGTTACCGGCACTAGTTTGTCGGCTAGCTTCGTGGCTTTTAGTCCGACGGCCGATTTTTCGTTTAGCGAGCTTTGGATGTAGGATTTTATCCTCGCAGTCGCGCTCTCGGCGGCTATGCTCTCGGCCCAGATTTTTATACGTCCGTCTTCGACGACGGTTCCGCTCATCACGCGGTCGCCGCGCTCTTTTTTGACGGGTTCTGCTTCGCCCGTCATCGAGACTTGATTTACGCTTGCGGTGCCTTCGACGATGTAGCCGTCGATGCCGATGCTCTCGCCTGCGCCGACGACTACGATGTCGCCTATTTTAACGTCTACGGTCGCGATTTTTTTGAGAGATTTTTTGCCGTGATCATTTATCTCGATCCAGACCTCTTCGATGTTCGGGCGGGCTAGCTCTTTGATGAGGTCGTCGCTACGGTGTACGGCGCTTTCTTCCATGTATTCGCCGATGGTTAGCATGAGATTTGTGCTATTTGCCGCCAAAAAGTCGCGCCTAGCCAGGCTCACGCCTACTGCGGTGGCTTCGAGTACTTTTGAGGTTATGCCCTCGTTTACGGCTTCGCTTGCGCCTTCTTTTAATAGGGGAGCGGCGGCTATCAGGCTAGCCATAGCTTTTACGCCGTCGTTGTTTATAAGAGGCGTGATGGCTAGAGCCGTTGCCGCTTTGTAAATTTCAGCCTTGCTCGGGCTATTTTTGCGCTTGTTAAAATTTGCGATCGGCAAATTTTCGATGAACTCTTTGATTTCGTTTAAATTTGAGTCAAAGCCGACGATAATACTTTTTGCTTTTTTGTTTACCCTGACGCTTTTTGCGTACCTAAACTCCGAAATTTGAGCCTCCAAGCGGCTCTCGTCGCAGTCCTCGCCGATGCGTTCGCAGACGAAGCGCACGCGGTTTTTAGTCAGGTGCGCGATGCGAACATTATTTTTGGGAGTCAATTTCGGCCTTTACATCTTCAAATCGCTCTTTTAGTTCTTCAAATCCTGCTTGAAGCAAATTTGATCCCTTCGCGATAGCTGAAAATAGCGCTTTTTGCGCGTTTTCGTTTGTTAGCACGTATGCCACGACGCCGCCTATGAGCGCACCTTTTATAAAGCCTGCCGCGTTAAAATTTGCCGGGACAAAGTCTTTTAGCGCGTCGTTTATGCCGCGGTCAAACGCGCTTGGCGCGCCGGTAGTCTTTATCGTTGTAGTCGTAGTTGTCGTGCTGCCGTCGTCGTTTAGCTGATTTACTGTTTGAGTTTGATTGATGTATGGGTTTTTCATTTGCTTTCCTCTAAATTTTTGATTAGTTTCTCCGTCGCGACCACGCCTACGATACCTACGGCTACGGTAACGGCCGCGGCAAAATATCGCGCCGAGACTAGTTTGTTTGATGCGCTGATAGCGCACGCCGTGACGATACCGC
>CAUQHH010000135.1:0-5381 GCA_963517705.1 uncultured Campylobacter sp. | reverse complement strand
GCTAGCTTTTGAGCTACACAGAAACAAACACGCACCTGCTATATCGGTCGGCTGCCCCATGCGATTTAGCGGGCTTAGCTCGGCCGTTTTGTCGCGCACTTCTTCGTAGTTCGTAAAAGCCCTAAGCGCGTCCGTCTCGATCGGGCCGCCGCTAACGACGTTTACGCGGATATTTTTTTCGCCAAGCTCGGTCGCCGCATAGCGCGCCATCGCTTCTACCGCGGCTTTTGCGGTGCCGTGGCCTGCGTAGTTTTCGATATAGACGAGATTGCCCGTCGATGATAGCGAGATGATGCTGCCGCCGCCCGTTTTTTCCATGCGTTTTGCCGCTTCTTGCGCACCCACGACGAATGCATTTACGGTCGCCGTGAAAATATTATTGATACCGCGAGGGCGAAGTTTCATAAATTTAGTATATCCGCCTGCGACCGGACGACCCGAGATAATGGCGTTTGAGACGAAAAAATCCACGCGGTCAAAGTCTGCGTCAATCTCTAAAAATAGATCTTTATAGGTCTCGGGCTCAAGTATATTTAGCGCGTAGGCTCTGGCTTTTATGCCGTACGTCGCTTCAAGCTCGGCGGCTTGGGTTTTGGCTAGCTCTTCGTTTGAGTTATAAGTAAAGGCGATATTTACGCCCTTTGCGGCGAATTCCTCCACGATGGCGCGTCCGATGCCGCGCGTTCCGCCGCTGATTACTAGAGTTTTGCCTTTAAATTCGTTTTCGCAATTCATTAAAATCCTTTTATATTGTATTGTTTTATGGTTTGTTCGATTTTTTTGAGATTTTCGGTGCTCGGCTCGCAAAGCGGCAGGCGGTACTCGAGGCTTGATATGAGCCCGGCGATATACATTGCGGCTTTGACGGGAATAGGGTTGCTCTCGCAAAACATTATTTTATTTACCGCATAAAGATCGTTGTTTATGGCTTTTGCGCGCGCAAATTCGCCTTTTAACGCAAAGTGGGTCAAATTTGAGATTTCGTCAGGGAGCAAATTGGCCGTGACCGAGATCACTCCCTTGCCGCCGTTTGAGAGGATAGGGTAGTTTATCGCGTCTTCGCCGCTAATGACGGATAGGTCTGGCTCGTGCGCGAGCAGATCGACGCAGCGCTCGATGCTGCCGGTGGCTTCTTTTACGCCGTAGACGTTGTCGCACTCTTTAAATAACCTAAAAACCGTGCACGGCTGGATATCTACGCCCACGCGGCCCGGGACGTTATAGAGTAGCACCGGGATTTCGACGCTTGAGGCGATCGCTTTGTAGTGGCGGTATAGGCCTTCTTGCGTCGGTTTGTTGTAGTATGGGGCTACCGAGAGGATGCCGTCTGCGCCGTGATCTTGTGCGAATTTTGCAAGACCTACCGCCTCGTGAGTGGCGTTGCTGCCAGCGCCGGCAAGTACTTTTACGCCGGTATTTTTGCAGGTATTTACGGCGATCTCTATACAGATCCTGTGCTCGTCGTGCGTTAGCGTCGCGCTCTCGCCCGTCGTGCCTACGGGTACGACTGCGTCGATGCCGTTTGCTATTTGTCTTTTGATTAATTTTTCATAACCGATTTCATCTAGTTTACCGTCTTTAAATGGCGTAATCAGCGCCGTCATAGCGCCCGTTATTGCTTTTTTATTCACTTTTTTCCTTTCTTAGGATGATCGTCGTGGATTTTTCTTTTCTTGCATATTTTTTGCAGATTTCGTTTAGATCGGCCGGTTTTAGTGCGGCTGTTTTTTCAGGTAGCTCAAGAAGCGGCTTTATATCGCCTCTAACGAGATATCCGCCGTATAAATTTGCTACCTTCGACGCGCTATCTAGTGAGTAAATAAGATCGCTTTTTAGGCTATTTTTTATCTTAGTTATCTCATCCTCGTCTATTTTTTGCGTTTTTGCATTTTCAAGTACTCGCCAGATCTCATCCTCTACAGCCTCGGCCTTTACGCCGGGATTACAAACGGCTAGCACGATGAGCAGACTCTCGTCGATATTGCTCATATTATAGACGTCTACGCTGTTTACGAGGCACTTTTCGTCTATCAAAACGCGCTGTAAAACAGAGCTTTGTCCGCTGCCTAGATACTCCGCTAGCGCGCCTAACGCAGGCTGATCTTCGTGATTAAACGGCGGGATTTTAAAAGCAAGCGCTAGCATCTCTACCTCGCTATCCTTGTAAATTTCAGCCCTTTTTGCGCCGTTTTGCTCGGGCTCGATACAGTGCAACTTAGGTAGCGGTTTTTTGTTTTTTATATTTTCAAAGTGCTTTTTGCCTAGTTCAAACGCGCTTTTTTTATCGATGTCGCCGCTGATTAGCAGGATCGCGTTTTGCGGCTGATAGTACGTCTCGTGAAATTCTTTTATATCCTCTATCGTCCAGTTTCTGATGTCGCCGATAAAGCCGATCGGAGTCCAGTGATACGGGTGATAGCTAAAAGCGACATTAAAGAGTGTAAAGTACAAAAAGCCGATCGGAGAGTTGTCCGTGCGCCATCTGCGCTCCTCGGTCACGACGTCGCGCTCAGGCTGGAATTCTTTATCTTTTAGGCTCAAATTTTCCATTATATCAGCATAAAGCCTAAGCGCCTCGTCTAGGTTGCCCTTTGAGCATTTGACGAAATAATGCGTATAATCAAAGCCCGTGCTAGCGTTATTTACGCCGCCAAATCCCTTTACAATCTCGTCAAATTCGCCCGCTTTCATATTTTTTGTGGATTTAAAATTTAAGTGCTCTAGCATGTGCGCGATACCGCTTTTACCCATCGTTTCGTTTCGCGAGCCCACGCGGTAAAACACGTCCACGCTAATGACGCTAGAGCCCTTGCTAGCGGGGATGTGATAGATCTCAAAGCCATTTTTGAGCTTTGTTTTAGAGTATTTTATAAGCATAAATTTCCTTAAATTTTGTTTTTTATATCGCAACCCACCGCTTCGCTAATTGAGGCAAAATTATCCTCTTTTAAAAGCTTTAAAATACCTTCGTTTATCTGTTTTGCGATGTTTGGGCCCTTGAATATAAAGGAGGTGTAAATTTGAACCAAATTTGCGCCTGATTTTATGCGAGCGTATGCCTCCTCGGCGCTGTCTATGCCGCCGCTTGCGATCAAAACCGTCTTGCCGTAAAGCTCGCTAGCCACCGCGCTAAAAAGCTCGCGAGAGCGCTTGGCGATGACCTTACCGCTTAGTCCGCCGAAATTTTGTAAATTCGGCGACTTTGATAGCGAATAATCAACGCTCGTATTATTTACGATGACGCCTTTTGCTCCGCTTTCTACGGCTGTTTTGCAGATCTGTACGGCTTTGTCGTCGTCCATATCGGGTGCGATTTTAAAGATTATCGGCTTTTTTGCGATCGGCGTAAGGCGCGCAAAGAGGTCTTTTATAAAGCTATCTTCTTGTAGTTCGCGTAGGTTTGGGGTGTTTGGCGATGAGACGTTGATGACGAAGCAGTCGCAAATTTCGTTAAATTTAGCGACTAAAACTTCATAGTCTTTGATCGCTTCTTCATTTGGCGTGATTTTATTCTTGCCGATGTTGGCAAAAAGCGGTATCGCAAACGGATAGAGCTTGCCGACGCGTGCGCTCAGGGCATCTGCGCCCTCGTTGTTAAAGCCCATCGCGTTTTGGATGCTCTCTTCTTCGATTAGGCGAAAAAGGCGCGGTTTTGCGTTGCCCTCTTGCGGTTTTGGCGTCACGGTGCCAAACTCCACGTGCCCAAATCCGAGCGCGGCTAGCGGGCGTAGCATGGTGGCGTTTTTGTCAAAGCCGCCGGCGATTCCTACGGGGTTTAAAAAGCTAGTTCCGAGCAAATTTTGCGAAAGAGCCGCGTCCGCGACGACGCAGTTTTTGGCGACGATACTATAAAGTCCCGGAAATACGCAGTCTGAGATACTTAGCGTTTTTTCTACGATTTTGTGAGCGGTTTCGGGGTCAAATTTAAAAAATATGGATTTTAGCGTTTCGTAATTCAAATTTTATCCTTAAATTTTGAGCGATTTTATCAAATTTAGGCTTAAACAAGGGCTTCGCCTTTTAGTTTCGCGTAAATTTCGCAACTCTTGCTAAGCTCCTCGTCGGTATCAAATCCGACCACTTTTCCGCCGCTGATAACGGCGATCTTATCGGCGTTTTGCACCGTGCTTAGGCGGTGCGCGATGATAAATATTATCTTTTCTTTTTGTAAATTCGCGATGGCTTTGGTTATCTGCTGTTCGCTTTCGTTATCCAGGGCGCTCGTAGCCTCGTCAAATATCAAAATTTGCGGGTCGTCGTAGAGCGCTCGGGCGATGGCGATACGCTGACGCTGGCCGCCCGAGAGATTGGTGCCAAATTCATTTAAAACAGTCTGCGCGCCCTGGGGTAAATTTGACACGAAATCATACGCATTTGCCGTTTTTAGTGCGAGCTCGACTTTGGCTTCGTCGTATTCGCGGCCGTAGGCGACGTTGTTTGCGACCGTGTCGTTAAAGATATAGACGCGCTGGGTAACTAGGCCGATATTTTGCCTAAGTGAACCGAGGTCAAAATTTTTGATATTTTCGCCGTTTATCTCGATCGCTCCGCTGTTTGCGTCGTAAAATCTCATAAGCAAATTTACGACCGAGCTTTTTCCGCCGCCGCTACTACCGACAAGTGCTACGGTTTGGGACTTGCTCGCGCTTAGATTTATGCCTTTTAGCACCTCTTTATCGTCGTAGTTTAGTCTGACGTCTTTGAAATTTATCAAATTTATTTCAGCCGGCACGGGCTTGTCGCCGCTTAAAATTTGAGGCTCTTTATCGAGTAGCTCAAAGGTTCGCTCTGCCGCTACCACGGCGTCTTGCATCTTGTTATAAAGGCCTGAAATGCGTTTAATAGGCGTATAAAGCATGAAAAGCGCGGTGAGAAACGAAAAGAAGCTTCCCATCGTCAAATTTCCGTCTATTACCTCTTTGCCGCCGATGATAACGACCGCCGCAACGCCGACGGAACCGAAAATTTCCATCATCGGACTTACCATC
Organism: uncultured Campylobacter sp.; assembly: GCA_963517705.1. GTDB lineage: Bacteria > Campylobacterota > Campylobacteria > Campylobacterales > Campylobacteraceae > Campylobacter_A. Next base: position 393 of record CAUQHH010000135.1, on the reverse strand, counting down.
TCGTTTACTTTTACGCTTTTTAAATTTAGCTTGAAAAATTTAGCGTTTTCGTCGGTAAATTTAGCGTGCTCAAACTCCTGCGCGTTGTTTGCTTTGATGATCTCGATATTGGTAAAAATTTCGCTCAGCTTCGAGCTTATATCGGAGGTCTTTTCCTGCGAGGCTCGGGAGATTTTTTTCATCTTTTTTGCGAGTCTTGAGAGCGGATAGAAGGCTGCGGGCATGATAACTAGCGCAAAAAACGCAAGCTGCAAGCTCTGATAAAGCACGATGCAAAGTAGCCCGACGATCGTGATAGCCTCGCGGATGAGTTCCGGGATCATGGAGCTAACGATGCTTCTGATGCGGTCGATGTCGTTGATATTTCGGCTGATTAGCTCGCCCGTGCGGTAG
>CAUQHH010000134.1:0-5403 GCA_963517705.1 uncultured Campylobacter sp. | reverse complement strand
CTGCGGATAGCGTCGGAGTGGCCTTGGCTCACGCCTTTACCCCAAAACGTATAACTGCTGCCGTTTTCCAGCACGCTCTCGCCAAATAGTCTATTTAGCGAAAACAGCCCCGGATCCCAGCCTACGGCGATGATGCCTACATTTCCGCCCGCTTTGGCTGCGGCGTCTACGGCAGCGAAGTGCTCAGGGATTTTCGCGTGCGTATCGAAGCTATCGACGACATTGAAATTTAGCGCAAACTCAGGCGTCTGCGTCGGCAGATCCGTCGCGCTACCGCCGCAAAGCACCAAAACGTCAAATTTGCCCTTGTGCGATAAAATTTCGTCCGCGCTAAACACCGGCGCACCGCATGTTTTTACTTCGCTTGGATTTCTGCGGCTAAAAACGGCCGAAAGCTCTAAATCCTTGCTATTCCTTGCGGCAAGCTCCACGCCGCGACCTAAATTTCCATATCCTAAAACTGCTATTTTTATTTTTTCGCTCATTTTTTATCCTTCAAATTTTTAAAATTTAGCGAACAAAAGGGCTCGCCGCTAATGAAATTTCACTTCATCAGCAAATAATAAATCACGTATATCCAACTTAAAAATCCGTGAATTATCGCCCACAATATGCTCTTATTGGCTCCCCACGATAGTGCGACGGCTATGACCGTGCCTAAAGTAAATCCGCCGATACCGCCTTTCATTTTTTCTCCTTGATTTAAAATTTAGGCTCAAACGAGCGGACTACTCGCCAAACGCCTTTAGCTCGTCGCATACTTTGGCGAATTTCTCCTGCGCGCTTTGCAGTCCTTCGCGGTTGGCTTCGACTACGGCTTGCGGGGCGGAGGCTACGAATTTCTCGTTATTTAGCATGCTTGATAGCTTTGCTATCTCTTTTTCTAGTTTGGTTTTTTGCGACCGCAGTCGCATGATCACCGCGCTCATATCCACGCCTTCAAGCGGCACGAATGCCTCTAAATTTTCGCTCACGTCGCGCGCTGCGTTTTCGATTTTAGCGTCGCAAAACTCGATCTGCTCGCATTTAGCTAGCAGCAAGATGTAGTTTGTCGCCTCGGTCAAATTTTCTTTTCCATTTAGCTTGATGAAGGCTTTTGCGATCTTTGAGTTGCCTTGCTCGATGGTCGCCTTTGCGCGGCGGATCGCGACGATAGCCTCGATCACTAGCTCAAAGGTCTTTTCTATCTGCAAGTCGCGCTCGTTAGCCTGCGGATACGCCTCTATCATGATCGAGCTCGCGCTCTGCAAATTTGAACCGCTAAGCTCGTGGAAAAGGTATTCGGAGATAAACGGCATAAAAGGACTTAGTAGCCTCATAGCCTCTTTAAATATCGCTCCAAGCTCCCTTACGCTGCCTTTGTCGGCTTTGCTAAGCTCGATGCCCCAGTCGCAAAACTCGTCCCATAAAAATTTATAAATAGCATTTGCCGCGTCGTTAAAGCGGTAGGCGTCGATGTTCTCTCGCACTTCGCGCACACACTCGTTAAAGCGGCTTAGCATGTATTTGCCAAGCTTCGTTTCGATTTTGGCATCGCTTAAATTTGCAAATTTAGACTCGTTTAGCAGTAGGTATTTGCTTGCGTTGTAAAGCTTGTTCGTGAAATTTCGCACGAGCTTCATCTTTTCGTCGCTTAGCTTTATATCGCGTCCCTGCACGGCAAGTAGCGCAAGCGTAAAGCGCAGGACGTCGGCGCTATACTCCTCGATACTAACGAGCGGGTCGATGACGTTGCCCAGGCTCTTACTCATTTTTCTGCCTTGCTCGTCTTTAACCAAAGCGTGTAGATAAATATCGTCAAACGGCAGCTTGCCTAGAGCGTTTTCACCCTGAAACATCATCCTGGCCACCCAGAAAAACAAAATATCAAAGCCCGTGATTAGCAGGTTGTTCGGGTAAAATTCAGCCAAATCGCCGTCAAACCATTTTTCGTTTTTTAGCTCCTCGCCGTTGCCCCATCCAAGCGTGCTAAACGGCCAAAGCCCCGAGCTAAACCAGGTATCAAGGACGTCTGGGTCTTGATGGAAATTTGCGCTTTTGCATTTTGGACACTGCGTCGGATCGCCTTCGTCCGCCCACTCGTGTCCGCACTCGTCACAGTAAAATACCGGAATCTGATGTCCCCACCATAGCTGGCGTGAGATACACCAGTCGCGAAGCTCGCGCATCCAGGCGTTAAAGCTGTTTATCCAGTGAGCCGGGTAAAATTTGGCTAATCCTTCGCCGACCTTTGCGATCGCGTCGTCAGCGATCTGTTTTTTGACAAACCACTGCTTTGAGATGTATGGCTCGACGACGTTTTTGCAGCGGTAGCAGTAGCCGACTTGATTTTCGTAGTCTTCGATCTTCTCGACGTTTCCTAGCTTTTCTAGCTCTGCTACGATGGCGTCTCTGGCCTCCAGCCGCTCAAGCCCTTTAAACTGCGCGCACTGCTCGTTTAAGATACCTTTTTCGTCAAAAACGGTTATAAATTTTAGATCGTGCCTTTTGCCGACCTCGTAGTCGTTAGTATCGTGCGCCGGCGTGACCTTTACTAGACCCGTTCCAAACTCCATATCGACATGCTCGTCGGCTATGATCTCGATCTCGCGGCCGATTATCGGCAATACTACTTTTTTGCCGATCAAATTTTTATAGCGTTCGTCGCTTGGATTAACCATTACTGCCGTATCGCCGAAATAAGTCTCCGGCCTTGTCGTTGCTACAACGATATACGGCAAATTCTCGCTTTGATATGCTTTGTTAGAGTGGATTTCTCCTCGGTCACGCACGACCAGTGCGCTCCCGTCGTCAAAATCCACTCCGCCTCGCCTCTCTTCGCGATAATTCGCCTCGTCTCTTTGGCTTAAATTTTGCGCCTCGTTCGTGCCCCTCTTGCAACCCGCAAATTCATCGCACGATACTTCGGCTTGCTTATTTGAATTTGATGTTAAATTTTGATCGTCTGCGAGATAGTACCTTAAGTGATAAAGCTTGCCTTTGTTCTCCTTGTGTTCGACCTCGATGTCAGAAAGCGCGCCGTCGTGCGTACACCAGTTTATCATGTAGTTTTCGCGTACGATTAAGCCTTTTTCGTAGAGATTTACGAATGCTTTTTTGACCGCTATCCTTAGCCCTTCATCCATCGTAAATCTTTGGCGCGACCATGCAGGTGAGATGCCTAGTTTACGCATCTGGTGAACGATCATACCGCCGCTTTTTTCTTTCCACTCCCAGACTTTTTCTACGAATTTTTCGCGTCCGAGCTCTTCTTTTTTGATGCCTTGTGCTAGGAGCTGCTTTTCAACGACGTTTTGCGTGGCGATACCGGCGTGATCAAGGCCCGGCTGCCAAAGTGTTTTGTAGCCGTCCATTCTTTTGTAGCGCGTCATTATGTCTTGCAACGTAAAGGTTAGCGCGTGCCCGATATGAAGCGAGCCAGTTACGTTTGGAGGCGGCATCATGATGCAAAATTTACGGCCGTCTTTGCGGATGTTTTTGTTTGCGTCTATCTCGAAATATCCGCGTTCTTCCCAAATTTTATAAAACTTATCTTCTACTTCTTTTGCGTCGTAAAATTCCGCCATATTTTATCCTTAATAATTGTTTAAAAAATGTCGGATTTTACTACAAATTTGCTAATAGTATGTTTAAAATAGGTTGTTTTTAAGAATAGGCAAAGAAAAGCGAAGCGGCTAAAAAACCGCTTCGCAAAGGATCATTTGACGATAAATTCGTGCTGAGCTAGATCGTAGTCGCTCATACTCTCGTCGTACATATTTTCGGTGATAACCGCAGGTAGCATGCACTTACCGCTCATAACGACTCGAAGAGGCGTATAAAGCACGTACGCGTCCTTGCTGGCACTCAAACTATAAAAGCTCAAAACTCTGTCGTCCTCGATGTTTTGATGCTCGAGTGTTATGGTGTTTTTCGTAGCTTCCGTTCTTACGTTTGGCACGATATTTTCGTTTACCACCTCAAGGCAAGGGCTGATCGTTTCGTTTATCACGCCGTTTCTGATAAACTCATTCGTTTTAAGAGAAAGCTTCGAGTAGATGACGTCGTTTACCTTAAGCGCGTTGATATCGATCTCTTTGCCGTCTTTGCCGACGAAGGTTCTATAGATATCAAGCCCTTTTTTGTCAAATTTGTGATTTACGTCTAGCTTTTTATAGCCTGACGCGCTAACGCCTAGATACACGGCTGCGCCGTTTTCAGGTACGATAGTGATCTCAGGCTTTTTAGGAGCGATGTTGATAGCTCCGCGGCCGTCGAAATTTAGATCGTGTCCGTCGGCGATTAGCTTAAATTTGTTCTCGCTTGAGACGTCTTTGATATAGGCTCTTAGCGCTCTTAGCGTAAATGCGCGCTCCTGCGTCGAATGTAGCTTATCTACGCGAGCGATCAGGTAGTCTGCTAACTCGTCGCTAAATGCGTTTTTCTCAAAGTGATTGGCGTGTAAAAGTAGCATAAAGGCCTTGTTTCTGATCTCTGAGCCAAAGTTGTCTGCTAGCTCTTTTTCACGGTCAAAGGTCGATTTGTTTAGTCCTTTTAGTACTTTTTCGCTCTCTTTATTTAGTCCCTCGTTTTTGAGGATCGCTGCCATCAAGTATCCGTCAAGTGCGCTGTTTTGGTATCTCTTTTGATCGTATAGAGCATTTAGCTTTGATCTATCGAGTTTCTTTTGCGTGCTTAGGACGTAGGCTGCGTAAAGAGCTTGGAAGTTGTCGTTGCTACCAAACGCCCTTAACCAGTCGATCGCTTTATTTTTTACGTGGCTATCAAGCGCAAAGCCTGATTTTTCAAGCGTAAACAGCATATCGATAGAGTAGATAGAAGCAAAATTGTTCGTGTAGCCTAGCTGATTCCAGTAGCCGATGCTGCCGTCTGTTTTTTGCATATTGACGACGTCTTGTATGCCCGCTTCGACGAATCTTCTTCTATCGGCTTCTTTTGCTTTAGCTTCTTTAGAATCATCTCCGCCAAGCACTAGGAAATTTAGCTCAAAAAGCTTACTTGAGCGCTGTTCGGCGCATCCGTAAGGGTAGTTTACGAGCTTGTCGCTATTTGCGCTTAATACGCCTTTTATAGAGCTTGAAGCGTCGATCCTAATGCGTTTAAACTCGCTGTCAAGCTTAAATGTTTTTTCCGCGGTAGCCTGGAAATTTTTAGCGTAGGTGCTAAGCGGATAGGCGTGGATGACGTCAAGCTTTTGCGAGTATGTATAGCCGTTTTTGCCGTCGTTTGCGGTGAAATTTATATAGGATTTGCCCGTAGCGTTAGCATCGATGACGAAATTTAATTTCGCATTTTCGTTAGGTTTTAGCTCGATGCTATCGACTGCTAGCTGTGCGTTTAGGTTCGTATCTATGCTTAGAGCGACGGTTTTTGGCTCTTTAGTCGTGTTTATCACTCTTAGCG
>CAUQHH010000133.1:0-5432 GCA_963517705.1 uncultured Campylobacter sp. | reverse complement strand
TGCTCCTTGATCGCGGTTACGACGTTTTCGTTTTCGCCCTTCGCCGCCGCGTAGTAGCCGCCCATCACGCCCTGAAGCTCGGTAAATTCATACACCATCTGCGTGGTTAGATCGGCCTTGCTCAGCATCACGGCACGTTCCAGCAGCGCCTCGTAGCCCTCTCCCGCACACTCTTTTAGCCTATCGGCGCAGATTTTAGCCAGACGTTTTGCGACGCCTAGCTCACGCACGCTCTTTTCATAGGTGCTGCCAAGCTCTTTTAGATAGGTGATGTTTTTTAGCTTTTCGGGGCCAAACTCATGCGCTAGGTCGCTACGCCAGAAAAACATCGCGTCGCTAAGCCTCGCGCGAAGTACTTTTTCGTTGCCCTTTACGATGAGCGCGGGCTCGGGCGAGATGGCGTTGCTAACGACTACGAAGCGATTAGCGAGCTTGCCTCCCTCAAAAACCGGGAAATACCTCTGATTTTCCTTCATAGAGGTGATGATAACCTCGCTAGGCACTTCCAAAAACTCCCGCTCAAAGCCGCCAAGCAGCGCAGTCGGATACTCGGTGATCGCTACGACTTCGTCTAGCAGCGCCTCGTCCACCTCGACCGTTACGCCGTTTTTGACTTCGATTTGTTTAAATTCGCTCAAAATTTTCTCTCGGCGTGCGTTTTGATCGAGGATTACGCCGATTTTAGGCATCGCGGCGAAATAATCTTTGGTGTTTTTGACGGTAAATTTATCGTAGCCGACGCTTCTGTGCATGAAAATACTGTCGCCGCTTTCAACGTCAAATTTGTTAAATTTAACAACCTCGTCTCCAAGCAAGCACAAAAACGAGCGTACCGGGCGGATAAACTCAAATTTACCCTCGCCCCAGCGCATTGATTTGCCAAAATTTAAGCCGAGCAAAAACTTCTCGATCATATCACCCAGAAGCTCAGAGCTAGGCTTGCCCGCGACTGGCTTTTTGTAGTAGAGCACCTCTTTGCCGCCGACGGTTTCAAATTTGAGCTCGGACTCTGCGATACCGCATTTTTTAGCAAAGCTTAGCGCAGCCGGCGTCCAGGCGCCGTCTTTTTGCGCGACTTGCCTCGGCGCACCAATAAACTCGCTAAATCCGTCCTCCTGACGCACCGCAAATTTCGGGTGATAAAACGCGATCCTGCGCGGCGTATAGTAAAACTCGCACTCGCTATCTAGGCCGTTTTGCGCTAGAGTCTCGCGCCACTTCGCCGCGACGTTGCCGCACTCTTTTAAAAATGGGATCGCCGGCAACTCCTCGACGCCGATCTCCACGATCAGTTCTTTTGTTTCGCTCATTTTTTATCCTTTTTTAAATTTTGTCTTCTTTTGCTTCTCTCAAGCGTCTGCGTGACGAATCCGCGCATCAAAAATATCACGAAAAGCACGAATGCGCCCAGCACCAATGCGTCAATTATTCTCATTTTCTATCCAAATTTGAGGTTCGTTTTTATAATTCACTACGCGAACGGACGTAAAAACCGCCGCTTTTTCGTTGCGCGGTTTGCCCTTTGCGCCGTAAATTTTGATATCTCCATACGGCGTATAAAGCCTGCCGTTTCGCACTTCGCCGCTAATACGACCAAATACGTCGCCCGCACGCGCTTGTTTTAGGTTTTTAGCATCCAGCATCTGCTCACGTGGATCTTGCGTTTCCTCATAAATTTTCACCGCATAATGCGAGCTGATCTCAAGATTTCCCTTAAATTCGTCTAGGCGGTTTACCACTACGTCCATGACCCGGCCGGGCTTTGCGTCGTTTTTTGGCTCGTACACGTAGATACCGCGCTTATCCTGCGCTAGCGTAAAGCCTTTTTTATCTTTTTGCACGACCGTAGCGCGTTTTAGCAAAACGGGCAAATTTGACTTTTTTGATAGCTCGCCGACCCGCGCTTCGGCGATATTTTGCAGCGTATTTTTAGCGTTTTTATCAAAATTTAGCCTAAAAACTAGCGCGAAATGATCCGAAATTTGTGTTCCCTCTCGCTCAACCTTAAAGCTGTTTAAAACGTAGTTTTGGCTAAGCACATCTTTTGAGAGCAGGACGTGATCGAGCGCGTTTAGGCTCGTGTGTGAGTAGCGCTCGTGCTTTGGCAAAAACGCCCAAAGATTGGCTAAATTTTTACTAGTTTCAAAATCGCCCAGCAGCTCTTTATCTCCGTAAGGCGTATTAAAATCGCCCAAAACCAAGACCTTTTGGGTATCCGCTAAGGCCGATTTTAGCGTGATAAAGGCGGTTTTTCGCTGCTTTAGAGGATTTTTTCTAGCGGGAAAATGCAAATTTAAGAGGCTAAATTTTTGCCCATCCACTTCAAAATCAAGCTTTATAATGTCTCTTGTTTTTACGTTTGGAACGCTGAAAATTTGCGTTTTTTCAGGCTTTACGCGAGACAGCACGGCTAGACCTACAGGGCCGTTTTTACCTTTGGAAAATGCAAAATATTTATAGCCGGCATCCCTCATCAGCTCTTTTAAAATCATTTCGTTTTCGATCTCTTGAAGCGCGATGATATCGGCGTTTAGCTCTTTTATCTTTGCGCTTACGGCTTTAAATTTGGCGCTCGCTTTTTTCTCGTTCCATTCTGATTTTCCGACAACAAAATCCTTATACTCGCTGCCGTCGTTTTTGGCGTCAAATAAATTTTGCGCGTTAAACGTAGCGATCTTTAGCTCGGCACCCGCCGCAAAAACAGCAAAAAACAGAGCCGAAAAAATGAGGGCAAAAAGCCTATTTGCCGCAAATTTCATAGCGCGCTTCCAAAGCCCGACTCGGCGAAATTTTGTCTGATAGCCTCATACGCGACGATGCCCACGCTCGTGGCTAAATTTAAACTCCTGCCATGCTCGCCCATCGGGATTTTGATCGCGTTTGCGAAATTTCGCTCCATCAGCTCCATAGGCAGGCCCGTACTTTCGCCGCCAAAAAACAGAAAGTCGCCCTTTTTAAACTCCGCTTCAAAGTAAAATTTATGCGCCTTCGTCGTCGCGTAAAAAAATCTATCCTCGAACTGGGCATTTGCGCGTAAAAACTCATCCAAACTCTCCCAAATTACCGGATTTAGCAGCGCCCAATAATCAAGCCCCGCGCGCCTAACGGCCTTTTCGCTGATGTCAAAAACGGTCGGTTTGATTATATGAAGCTTAAGATTAGCATTTACGCACATGCGTCCGATCGAGCCCGTGTTTTGGGGGATTTGAGGATGAACGAGGACGATGTTAAACATTTAAAAAGCCGCCTTAGCCTGCATTTTAAAAGCTGTGCAAGCACTTGCGTAGTCGCTCAAATTTAGGCTTTTTGCAAAACTTATACTAAAAAGAATATTTTTATTTTGAAAATTTATATTTGAAGTTTTTTCCACTTTCGCCTCTTTAAAATAGGGCTTGATTTTAGCCAATTTGCGCTTTTAACTAGGTTAATTTTTAGCCGAGCTTTACTTTTCGTTTAAAAATTTGTCTATCGCTATATCCTGCCTGCGCCTTATCTCAGCGCCTATTGCAGATCCTTTAAAGCCCAGTTTTAAAATCTCAGCCGTGTCGATAGCAGGTTCAAATTTAGCCTCATAAACGCCTAAATTTTTGGCTCTTTTTATGAGGCTGGGCGAATTTAAGCCGAGCCAGCTTTTTAGCGGTTTATCAAGAGCGATTTTTAGCAAATCTTTATCGCTCGGGCGACCCACAAAAAACGGCTCTTTGACACAGGCTTCAAAGCTTTTCGGTAGTCCTAAATTGTAAAAATTTTTAACACCGAAATAGCCGTTTAAAAGATACAAAAACTCGCGCTCGTCTTTTTTGCCGTTTTGTTTGGGCAGAAATTTGACCGCGTTTTTTAGTTTTGCGGCAAATTTTTCCGCCTCGGCTCGGCTCAAATTTAATCCGAAAATTTTACCCAAAAGACCTAGTTTGTAAAGATACCAAAAGCCGACCTCTTGAAATTTAGCGCCGAAAAGCTTCATCAGCTCGCCATTTATGCGCTCGCGGCTAAGATCTGAGATACTTAGGCGCTTCATCAGCCCCAAACTCTCGCGCGCGATACGGAAATTTAGCCGCGCGCTAAACTGCACTGCCCGTAGCACCCGCAGGCTATCTTCGGCGAATTTTTCATCGTCGATATGGCGCAAGATGCCTCGCTTTAGGTCGCGCTCTCCACCGTAAAAGTCCAAAAACGAGCCGTCAAAGATATTTATCATCATCGCATTTACAGTAAAGTCTCGGCGCAAAGATGCCGCGCGCTCGTCGTCCGCATAGGCGACCTCAAATGCTTTATGCCCCTCGCCCGTTTTGTTTTCGGTTCGCGGCAAAGAAAGGTCGAAATTTTTAAATTTATAAACGAAGTAGTTTTTGCCCACGCCGCAAGCGCCGATTTGCGCCATCAGCGCGTCAAATTTAGCAGGCTCGATGCCGTAAATTTCAACGTCAAAGTCGGATATTTTTTTACCAAGCATCGCGTCGCGAACGCAGCCGCCGACGATATACGCGCGCTTGGTGTGCGGCTCGAGAAAATCTCGCAGCCATTTTAGATTTTTATTTTTGCAGATTTTCGAGCCGATTTTCGACATTTGCCAGCACGAATTCTAAAAATTTAAGCGTGAGCGAGAGCCTGTCTTTCAGATTTTCCTCACCGGTCGCGTTAAGCCCCTCAAAAAGCACCAAAACGCGCTCTTTTAAGTTTTTTAGAAATATCTCCTCGCCCGTGAAATTCGCAACCTCCACCTCAAAGGCTTTTTGCGGCGCAGCGGACGCGGCGGAGTCCCGAACACCGTCAAATTCGGGCGCGATGTTTTGCGAGTTTGCCGTGCTTTCTAAAACCGCTTCAAACTCGCTAGCCTCGTCTACGCTTATCTCGCCGACTAAATTTGCAAGCCCGGCGGCATTGGTCAAATTTACGTCGCCGCTTGACGCCGGAATGTCCGTCAAATTTGCCGCGCTTTCAGCCTCGCTAGCGCCCAAGTTTTCCTGTGCGGCGCTCATTTGCTTTAGCTCCATCGCCACCTCGTCTATCGCCATTTTCGCTATTTCTTCTAGTTTCATAGTTTTATCAGCCACCTTTTAAATTCGGTTATTTCTTCATCGGTTTTCATTTTGACGAAAAAGTCTTTCATCTGCTCGTTCACGCCCGTTTTTTTCCTGCTAAGGCCGCTTAGACGCCTTATAGCGGCGATCGCGGCGGCGTTTGCGGGCTCGCGCTTTAGGATATTTTTATAAACTATCAGCGCGTCGTCTTTTAGCCCTTGAGCCTCGTAGATTAGGGCTTCGGTAATCGTATCTTTCATCTTTACGCTTTTTTTACGAGCGAGGCTACGATACTGCCCATTTCGCTCGTAGTGCAAATTTCTTTAGCGTCAAATTGCGCTATATCCTTCGTCCTGTATCCTTGTGCGAGAGCCGCTTTTACGGCGTTTTCGATAGCTTTTGCGGCCTCGT
>CAUQHH010000132.1:0-5442 GCA_963517705.1 uncultured Campylobacter sp. | reverse complement strand
AAGGTTCTAACCGAGGCTTCGATCGCAGCCAAGATCGACCACCTCGAGGATCTAAAAGAAAACGTCATTCTAGGACGCATGATCCCTGTCGGAACGGGTCTTTATCAAGATCAAAAGATCAAGCTAAAACAAAACTAAAATTTAACCCCACAAGCCTCGCCAAATTCGGTGGGGCTTAAATTTACCTCGCTTTAAAACTAATCAGATAAAATCAATCCTTTAAATTTGAAAATTTGGAGTAAAAATGAAAAATTTTGATTTGGGAATTTTATTTGCGACACTAGGGCTTGGTATCTGCCTTTTTATGCACGGCTTTACAAAAATTTTACACGGCATAGGCGGCTTAAAAAGTATTTTAACAAAAGCCGGCTTGCCTGAGATTGTGGCTTACGGCTCCTATGTAGGCGAAGTTGTTGCGCCGATAATGATAATTCTAGGGATATTTTCAAGGATCGCAGCATTGCTCGTTATCGGCACGAGCCTAACGATAATGTACGCCTATCACGGACTTGGAAATTTACTGGAGCTTACAAACGTCGGCGGCTTTAAGGCCGAAATTTTATATCTTTACATCGCTCTATCGCTTTGCATTATCTTTAGCGGAAGCGGAAAGTACGCGGTCAGAAAAGATTAGCGCGATAAAATTCAGCGTTAAAGATGAAATTTACCTTATATTAAGCCAAATTTAAATAAAATCAAGTCTTTTTAATAAATTTAGTCGAAAGGAATTACTGTGCCAACCATTAATCAATTGGTCAGAAAAGAGCGCAAGAAGGTGACTTTTAAGTCAAAATCTCCAGCGCTAAAAGAGTGTCCTCAAAGAAGAGGAGTTTGCACTAGGGTCTATACTACGACTCCTAAAAAACCAAACTCGGCTTTGAGAAAAGTTGCCAAAGTTAGGCTTACAAGCGGATTTGAAGTGATCAGCTATATCGGCGGTGAAGGCCACAACCTACAAGAACACAGCATCGTGCTAGTGCGCGGCGGTCGTGTTAAAGACTTACCGGGCGTTAAATACCACATCGTACGCGGCGCTCTTGATACAGCCGGCGTTGCGAAAAGAACAGTTTCTCGCTCAAAATACGGCGCTAAACGTCCAAAACCTGGTCAAGCGGCAGCCGCAGCGGGTAAAAAGAAATAAAAATTTAGGTTCGCAGACCATGCCATTAGCGGCATAGGTTTGAGTAAAATTTATAAAATTTGAAGGAATAATCAAATGAGAAGAAGAAAAGCTCCCGTCAGGGAAGTAATGCCGGATCCAATTTACGGCAATAAGGTAATCACTAAATTTATTAACTCTCTTATGTATGACGGCAAAAAAAGCGTCGCTACCGAGATCATGTATGGCGCTATCAAAGCTATCGAGAAAAAAAGCGGCGACGTAAAAGGCATAGACGTATTTAACGATGCTATCGAAAACATTAAGCCTCTTATGGAGGTTAAATCTCGTCGCGTCGGCGGCGCTACCTACCAAGTACCGGTAGAGGTTCGCCCAGCTCGCCAACAAGCTCTTGCTATCCGCTGGATCATCGGCTTTGCTAGAAAAAGAAGCGAAAGAACGATGATAGACAAGCTAGCTAACGAGCTACTTGATGCGGCAAATTCAAAAGGCGCGTCTTTCAAGAAGAAGGAAGACACCTACAAAATGGCAGAAGCTAACAAAGCGTTTGCTCACTACCGCTGGTAAGAGGAGGCTGGTATGGCAGATAGAAAAACCCCTTTACATATGGTTAGAAACATCGGTATCGCCGCTCACATCGATGCTGGTAAAACTACGACCAGCGAAAGAATTTTGTTCTTTACGGGTATGAGCCACAAGATAGGCGAGGTTCACGACGGCGCTGCTACGATGGACTGGATGGAACAAGAAAAAGAGCGCGGCATCACGATTACGTCTGCGGCGACCACTTGCTTCTGGAAAGATCACCAGATAAATTTGATCGACACTCCGGGCCACGTCGACTTTACTATCGAAGTCGAGCGTTCTATGCGCGTTCTTGACGGTGCTGTTTCGGTATTTTGCTCAGTTGGCGGCGTACAGCCTCAGTCTGAGACCGTTTGGAGACAAGCAAATAAATATCACGTTCCAAGAATCGTTTTCGTAAATAAAATGGACAGAATCGGCGCAAATTTTTATAACGTCGAGTCCCAAATCAGAAACCGTCTAAAAGCAAATCCGGTGCCTATTCAAATTCCTATCGGCGCAGAGGATAACTTTAGAGGCGTAGTCGATTTGGTTAAAATGAAAGCTTACGTTTGGGAAGACGACAAAAAGCCGACTGACTATAAAGAGATAGAGATTCCGGCGGAAGTAAAAGAAAAGGCAGAAGAGTACCGCACTAAGTTAATCGAAGCGGTTTCTGAAACCGATGATAGCTTGATGGAGAAATTTTTCTCAGGCGAGGAGCTAAGCGAAGAAGAGATCAAAAAAGGTATTAAAGCAGGCTGCTTAAGAATGACCATAACTCCGATGCTTTGTGGCACGGCGTTTAAAAACAAAGGCATCCAGCCGCTGCTTGACGCGGTCGTAGCGTATTTGCCTGCACCTGATGAGATCGAGGCGATTAAGGGCGTTTATGAAGACGGTAGCGAAGTAACGGTAGAAAGCACCGATAACGGCGAATTTGCAGCTCTTGCGTTTAAGATTATGACCGACCCGTTCGTAGGACAGCTTACCTTTATCCGCGTTTATCGCGGTAGCCTTGAGAGCGGTAGCTATGCTTACAACACAGTTCAGGATAATAAAGAAAGAATCGGTCGCTTGCTAAAAATGCACTCAAACAAACGCGAGGAAATTTCGATTCTCCACGCGGGCGAGATCGGCGCGGTCGTAGGTCTAAAAAATACCCTAACCGGCGATACGCTTGCAAGCGAAAAAGACAAGGTTATCCTTGAGAAGATGGACTTCCCTGAGCCGGTTATCAGCGTTGCTGTCGAGCCAAAAACTAAAGCCGATCAAGAAAAAATGGCTATCGCGCTTCAAAAGCTAGCTCAAGAAGACCCAAGCTTTAGAGTAGGTACCGACGAAGAGAGCGGTCAAACCATCATCAGCGGTATGGGCGAGCTTCATCTTGAGATCATCGTAGACAGAATGCTACGCGAATTTAAGGTCGATGCCGAAGTAGGTCAGCCACAAGTTGCATATCGCGAGACTATCCGCAAAACCGTCGAGCAAGAGTATAAATATGCTAAGCAATCAGGCGGTCGCGGTCAGTACGGACACGTATTCTTGCGCCTTGAGCCGCTACCTGCGGCTAGCGGATTTGAGTTCGTTAACGACATTAAAGGCGGCGTGGTTCCTAAAGAGTACATCCCGGCGGTTGAAAAAGGCTGCAAAGAGGCGCTACAAAGCGGCGTGCTTGCCGGCTATCCGGTCGAGGACGTTAAAGTTACCCTATTTGACGGTAGCTACCACGAAGTCGACTCATCTGAAATGGCGTTTAAACTAGCTGCTTCTATGGGCTTCAAAGAGGGTGCTAGAAAAGCGGGTGCGGTTATCCTTGAGCCTATGATGAAGGTCGAGGTTGAGACGCCTGAGGATTATATGGGCGACGTTATCGGCGACTTAAACAAACGCCGCGGACAAGTAAACTCTATGGATGAGCGCAACGGAAGCAAGATCATCACGGCTTTCTGCCCGCTAGCTCAGATGTTTGGTTACTCTACTGACCTTCGCTCTATGACGCAAGGTCGCGCGACATATTCTATGGAATTTGACCACTACGAGGAAGTTCCAAAGAACGTCAGCGAAGAGATCATCAAGAAAAGAAACGGCTAAGCCAAATTTGGCGGGGATGCAAATCCTCGCCTTTAAATTTAATCCCCATTTTGCCCTTTGTGGTTAAAATGGCATTTTTTTACAAATTTCATATTTTTGTCCTCATAGCTCAGCTGGATAGAGCGCAGAATTCCTAATTCTGAGGCCGTGAGTTCGAATCTCGCTGGGGACATTCTTTTGGAATATACGAATTTAATCTCACTTTTTTGTTGAGTATTTGTTGTTTCTTAAACATAATATAGATTTTTAGTTTTTTCATGCCTATCGTATCTATTCTTTAAGTTGCAAAAATAAAAAGCTATCTAAATTTTCTGAAACAAGTATTTGTGGTATGTTATCGTAGCTATACGGGTACAATTTTTTTAACGCAATCAAATATATAATAGTAAGAAAATGCAGATAAATTATATAATATAAGCTAAATATCTTATGAATATAATCCATAAATTATAATTATTCAGCAATCATCAGTTAATCAAATAAAAAATCATTTCCCCCCTTTTTTTAGAAAATTATGGTATAATTGGCGATAGTATTCTGTAAAATAGAACACTAAACATCAAGTAACTTTAAAGGAGTCCTTAATGGCAGTAACACAAGCAGAGGTTGCGCAGCTTTATGTGGCGTTATTTAACAGAGCCCCCGAAGGCGCTGGATTCAAGGCATGGATTAATTTCGGCCACAATAAAACACAGGCCGAGATAGCCCAATTAATGCTAGAATCCCCGGCAGCTATAGAGTACTATGGCGGTAGAATAGACCAAGATAAAGACTATATAGAGCTTATCTATAAAAACATTCTTGGTAAAGATTACACAAAAGATCCTGATGGTATTAACGCATGGGTTAAGCACCTTCAGCTAGGTCACTCAAGAGGTGAAACTCTTGTAAAACTATTTGAGGTAGCTCAGTCTGCAGAAGCAAAAGCGGCAGATCCGGTTGCGGCTAAAATTTTCGAAAACAAGACGGCTATTTCAGCTTATATGGCTGAAAAAATCGCTAACATAGAAACAAGTGTTTCTGGAAGTTATGATTATAAACCGTTTCAGGAAATTATAAAAACTACGACCGATACGAATTTTGAAGAGCAAAAAGCAAAAATAGACGCTCTTGCTGCTTCTACGGTTCATACTCTTACCACTGAACCAAATGATCTTACCGGTGGAGTTGGACAAGATATTTTTAACGCGGTTGCAGATTCGTTTGTTGCTACAAACACTCTCAAGCCTACCGATAAAATCGATGGCGGTACGGGCGAAAATACCTTAAATGTTACCGTAAAAGATAATTTTAATGGTATGACTACCGGTTTTATCAAAAATATCGATAACTTAAATTTGACAAGCACTGCTACAACTCAAAAAACCTTCAATGCACGAAATATAGAGGGTCTTAAAAAAGTAAGTTTAGATAGTCAAAATGGTATAAATTTCATAAATCCTCACAATTTAGTCGATTTAACCATTGAGAATTTAAAGAGCAGTACGGAGTCATTTAAATTAAATTATAACACCGGAACTATCGCTGGCACAAATGATACGCAAAATTTAACATTAGATAATGTAAATTTGCATAAAAATGCTATAGATAACGTGGTCGGCGTTGCAGGCACAGGCATAGATATCCCGAATATCGAAAATTTAAACATAACCACAAAAGGCGAG
>CAUQHH010000131.1:0-5446 GCA_963517705.1 uncultured Campylobacter sp. | reverse complement strand
GCGTAAATGTATCGATATCTTTTTGTCTCATCGCTGTTTTTAGTGTTTTTGAGAGCTTCCATTTTAGATTTTCCATATTTTTCCTTTTGCGTTTTTGCGGTGCGGGTTTTGGCAACCAAAATTTAAATCCACTCCAAAACCTGCGTGATATCGCCCGCGACGAAGCATTTTAGCCCCTGCGCATCAAGCGGCTTAGAGGGCACGATCGCGTTTTTAAATTTCTGCGTTTTGGCTTCTTTTAGGCGCTGATCGAGGTTAAATATCTCGCGAATCTCGCCGTTTAGGCTAAGCTCGCCCATAAATACGCTCTCTTTGCTGATCGGACGATTTTTGAAGCTAGAGATGATCGCCGCGATCACGGCTAGATCGGCCGCAGTTTCGCCGATCTTGACGCCGCCGCTCACGTTGATGAAAACATCGTAGTGGCCCAGTGGTATCTCTAATTTGCGCTCAAGTAGCGCTAGCAGCATATCCAGGCGGTTTTTTTCGTAGCCTGTGGAGCTGCGTTTAGGATACGCGCTCTCGCACACGAGCGCCTGTATCTCGACGCTAAGCGCGCGCGAGCCCTCCATCGTGATCGTGATCGCCGAGCCGCTAGTGGCCTTGCCTCGCGTGAAAAATTTACCCGCGACGTCGTTGGCGCTGATTAGTCCGTTTTCGCTCATCTCGAAAATCCCCACTTCGCTAGTAGAGCCGAAGCGGTTTTTAAAACCTCGTAGCATACGCAGCTCGCGGCTGGAGTCTCCCTCGAAATAAAGCACCACGTCCACCATATGCTCCAGGATGCGCGGCCCCGCGATCGAGCCGTCTTTTGTGATATGGCCGATGATAAAGACACAGATATTTTCGTTTTTGGCTAGGCGCATAAGCTCAAATGTGATCTCGCGCACCTGCGATACGGAGCCCGGTGCCGAGGCGATTTTTTCGCTATAAAGGGTCTGTATGGAGTCGATGACGAGGATTTTATACTCGTTTTTGCGCACTTCGGCTAGGATGTTTTCGAGTAAAATTTCCGTGAGTAAAAACAGCCCGTCTTTTACCGCGTCTAGGCGTTGGGCGCGCATTTTGATCTGACTCGCGCTCTCTTCGCCGCTCACATACAGCGTCTTTTTGCCTTGGGCGGCGAAATTTGACGCTATTTTTAGTAGCAACGTACTTTTACCGATGCCTGGGCTTCCGCCAATCAGCACCAGCGAGCCCTCCACGACGCCGCCGCCAAGGACTAGGTCTAGTTCGCTATTTTGCGTGCTGATGCGCGTGATTTTTTCTATTTCAACCTCGCTGATTTGCTTTGCGAGGCTGGGTTTTGCAGAGCTTTTTGATATCTCTTTTAGCGTTTCGATCTGCTGTGCGTTAAGCTCTAAAAAGCTATCCCAAGCCCCGCACTGAGGGCATTTGCCGACCCATTTGCTCTGCTGATTGCCGCAGGCTTGACACTCAAATATCGTTTTTATTTTCGCCATTTTTTTCCTTTACGCGATTATACTTTAAAATGTTTAAATTTTACTCCGGCTGCGCGGCTAAATTTCAAATCGAAACACACGCGCGCGAAAAATGAGCAAATTTAACTCAAATCAACGGAAATTCAACTTTATATAAATACAATTTGTCAAATTTAAAACTAAAATGGAGCGAAAATGAAACAAAAGCTTAGCAAAAATCAGTTTTTAGTCATCTCGCTCACGCTTTTTGCCATGTTTTTCGGCGCGGGGAACTTCATCTTTCCGCCAAATTTAGGGCGAGAGGCTGGGCAGAATTTTTACGTCGCGATTATGTTTTTCTGCGCTACGGCGGTGCTTTTGCCGGTGCTTGGCGTCGCAGCGATCGCTAGAGCAAAGGGGCTTCAAAGCCTAGTTCGCCGCATAGACCCGGTATTTGCAGTGATTTTTACCGCGCTTTTATACCTCACGATCGGACCGCTTTTTGCGATACCTCGCGCGGCAAATATGCCCTTTGACATCGCCGTTAAGCCGTTTATCGCGGCTGAAAATTTGCAAATTTGGCTGTTTTTCTACTCGGCGGCGTATTTTGCGCTAAATTATTACGTCTGTATGAATCCGTCAAAACTAGTCGATCTACTCGGCAGATACCTCACTCCGCTGCTTTTGGCGCTTATTTTATTGCTTTTCGGGGCGGGATTTTTGTTCCCGATCGGCGAGTTCGTCGCACCTAGCGGAGATTATGCGCAGCGCGCGGCAGCCAAGGGTTTTGTAGAGGGCTATCAGACAATGGACGCGCTGGCGTCGCTGGCGTTTGGTATCATCGTGATAAACGCTATCAGAACCGTGGGCGTAAAAGACGAGCGCCATTTGGTTTCATCGACTATAAAGGCCGGCATGACGGCTGGCGTGATTTTGATGGCGATTTATTTGATGCTAGGCTACCTTGGCGCGACGTCGGCGGAGCTTTTTAAAGATGCGCCGGAGATAAACGGAGCCGAGCTGCTATCTCGCATCAGCGGTCATTACTTCGGTAAGGCGGGCGTTTTGGTACTAGGTTCGGCGTTTTTCCTAGCTTGTATCACGACGACGCTGGGACTCATCAGCTCTGCTAGCGAGTACTTTGAGGAACTAACGGGCGGACGCGTCAAATATAAAATTTGGGTTGCGGCATGGTGCTTGATCGGTTTTGGCGTGGCGAATTTTGGCCTTACGACCATCATCAAGGGCTCGATACCGGTACTGATCGCCATCTATCCGATCGCCATTATGCTCATCATCCTTTCGCTCATCAACCCGCTAATCGACTCGAGCAAGCTCATCTACCGCACCTGCGTCTACGTCTGCGTGGTCGTCGGCACGATAAACGGACTTGATATCGCGGGCGTCTCCGTGCCGCTAGTGACGGATCTCGTCAAGGAAATGCCGTTTTACGACTCGATGCTTGGCTGGATCGTGCCTAGCGCGGTCGCATTTGCGGTGACTTACATACTGCACCTTGTGCTAGAAAAGAGAGAAAATACTTTTTAACTACTAGCGGCAAAGCGCCGAGCTCGTAAGAGTTCGGCGCGCTGTCAAATTCCCTGTGCGTCTAAATTTACCCAGCCGTCAAATTTCCCCAGCTTATTGATTTAACTAGTAAAAACTTGACTACTCTATTATGTTTACTGAATTTAATTTGCGAATACATAAATAAAAAACAGCTTGCTAAATTTTATAAAATTTAGTTGCAAGAGCCTTTATTTGATTTTTTGAGTTTGTTGTGAAAAATCTTTTGTCGTTTTGTTGGCAAGGCGGGCATTATCGTCAAGATATTAAATTTAAGCAGTCAGCCCAAAGGCTTAGAATTATATAAAACCATAGTTTAAATAATACTTGAACAAAACTAGCTGAAATTTGCCGAGTACTGCTGTGACTTTATGGCAAGAATCAAGATTAATTTTATAAGTTTTGGCAAAACAAATCGGCCAGTTACGGCTTGCAAATAGTCGAATTTACAAGCCTAGCATAGTCTTTAGAAGCATGTAAATAAGTGCTGCCGAGCCGCCTGCGATCGGTAGAGTGATAACCCAAGCAAGCACGATAGGTTTGACCATTTTCCAGTTGGCGTCGCGGTTTAGGATACCGATGCCAAGCACCGCGCCGATGAGGATGTGCGTCGAGGAGACGGGTATACCGAGCTTTGTCGCTAGCAGGATAACCGTACTAGCGGCTAGCTCGGCGCTAAAACCGGTCGTGGGTAGGATCTCGGCTAGCTTGCTACCGATCGTGGTAATGACCTCCTTGCCCAAAAACCAAAGCCCCACCACGAGCGAGATGCCAAACGTCACCATCGCGATACCAGGTACGGGTGCTGTGGCGTTTATAGAGCCTGTCTTTAGCACGTCTAGGATCGCGGCAAATGGGCCCACGGCGTTTGCGATGTCGTTAGCGCCGTGAGAGAATGCAAACGAGGAGGCCGTAAATATCTGAAACCACGAGAAAATGCGGTTCGTGCTCTTTTCTGCGTTATCTTTTTTCATCACGTTTATCATCGCAAGCGTGGCGAGATATGTGACGATACCTATGACGCAGATGATCCAGATCGTGCCGATGAATCCGATGTCTAGATTTAGGTGCGCTAGGCCCTTAAATAGCATCATCGAGGAGATGATGATCGCGCCGATGCCCGCCACCATCGGGATGTGTTTGCGCATGGCTTTTGACGTGTCGATCTCTTTTTCGCGCTCTTTCATGGCTTTGATGGCGAGCTTGTATTCGCTGCGTTCGCCACTTTCAACGTCATCCTCGTCAAGGACCGCGATCTTGCTTAGTATTCTTATCTGTTCGCTTTCGGGTTTTGTTTTTAGCTCTTGCAGATAGTGCTCTTTGTAGGCTTTACGCTCGCGTTTTAGTACCTTTAGCTCAAGGGTAAATTTGCGAGTAGGAATCAAAATTTTAGATTTTATGTAGCCGTAAATGAAGTAAGAAAGGATGCCTCCTAGCAGCGGCGAGATCACCCAGCTCACGGCGATCCTACCTATCTCGCCCCAGGAGACCATAGCTAGCGCCTTATCTCCGCCCATCGTCGTAAAGCCCATCGTAAGTCCGGCGCCGACGATACCGCCTACGATCGAGTGCGTCGTGGAGATAGGTAGACCCTTTTTAGACGCGATAAATAGCCAAATACCCGAGCTTAAAAGCGCCGACATCATAATCAGCACGAAAAGCATAGGCTCCGTGCCCTCCTGCGGGAAGCTCACGATGCCTTCGCGGATGGTTTTGGTTACCTCGCCGCCAGCGAATATCGCGCCGCTAAGCTCGAAAATAGCGGCTATAATTAGGGCTTGCTTTATCGTGACGGTCTTGGCGCCCACGCTCGTACCAAATGAGTTTGCGACATCGTTGCCGCCGATATTAAACGCCATAAAGATACCGAAAATACTAGCGATACTGAAAAGCAAAAAGTGATGAGTCGGGATGTACTGATAGCCCCAAACGAAAAATCCAAACGCGGTAATAGCAAATATCGCAAAGGCAAAAAGATTGTCGCTTCTCAAGCAAGTCCTTTTAAAAATGAATAGTTAATTATAGCTACATTTTTCTTAAGCAAGCCAAATTTAGGCGGTTTTATTAGCTTTAAATTTTAGCTTCGTTATAATTTGCCCACTTAAATTTAAAGGAGAAAAAGTGACTATCAGAGAGAAAATTTTAGACGATATCAAGACTGCGATGAAAGAAAAAGATAACTTTCGCCGCGACACGCTAAGGCTCGTAAACTCGGTCATCAAGCAAGTCGAAGTCGATGAGCGCGCCGAAATGACGGACGAAAAGGTGCTACCGATCCTACAAACCCAGATCAAACGCCGCATGGACTCTATCGAGCAGTATAAAAACGGCGGCAGGGATGATCTGGTGCAAAACGAGCAAAAAGAGATTGATATCATAAACGGATATTTGCCTAAGCAACTAAGCGCAGATGAGCTGGAGGCTGAGATAAAAGCGATCATCGCCGGCCTTGGCGATGG
>CAUQHH010000130.1:0-5607 GCA_963517705.1 uncultured Campylobacter sp. | reverse complement strand
CTGGTTAAATTTAAAAACACGACGCCAAGGCCGTGGATGAGCCCCCAGAGCAAAAAGCTAAGCCCTGCTCCGTGCCAGACGCCCGAGATCGCAAAGACTAGCATCACGTTTAGCTGCGTCTGTGCCGCCGTACCGCGACTGCCCCCGAGCGGAAAATAGACGCACTCTTTAAAAAAATTCATGAGGCTGATGTGCCAATTTTGCCAGAAAATTTTTAAATTTCGCGCCGTAAAAGGGCGGTTGAAGTTTTGCGGCAAAACAAAGCCACACATGAGTCCTAGCGCCGTCACGAAGTCCACGTAGCCGCTAAAATCGGCGTAAAGCAGCACGCTGTAGCCAAAAAGAGCACCTAAAAGCTGCGAGGCGGGCAGGGTGGGCGCGGCGAAAACGGGATTAACTATCTCAACAAGATGGTTTGCGACGATGAGTTTTTTAAATAGCGCGGAGCATAAAAGCGCGAATATGACTGGGCTGGCGCGAAAAACTTTGGGAGAGTTTAACGCCTCGAAAAAGGGCTTAGGTCGTAAAATCGGGCCTGAAATAATTGCGGCAAAAAAGCTAAGAAAAATCAGCGTATCAAGATAGCTAGGCGCCTCTAGCTCGCCATCTCGAACGGCTTTTAGTAGCAAAATGCTCATAAACGAATAAAACGAAATGCCAAGCGGAAGCGCGATGGTTTCAAGTCTCATGACGCCAAATTTGATCGTGAAATAGCCGCCGTATTTAAAAAACGCAAGCGCGCAAAGCACGAAAATAACGCCGGCGGCAAACGGCAATGCCGAGTCTTTGCCCTGAGCCGCCCTTGCGAAAAGAAAAATCGCCGTGCTAAAGATAAAATTTATGATTAGAAATTTAAGTCCGAACGAGGCTAAAAACAGATAAGAAAAGGCGAGTAAAACGGCTTTTTGCAGGTGCGGGCGAGCGTTTAAAAAATAATAAATCGGCCAAAAAATAAAAAAGCACAAGCCAAATTCTATGGAAAAAAGATTCATATCCCGCCTAAATTTTTATGTAATTATATAAAAAAATTATTTTGGGTTAGGTTAAATTTACATTTGACGGGAATTTAAGATTTACTTGCTGTTTTGCGAGAATTTTAAATTTGACTCCAAAACGGCTCAAATTTGCTTGGATTAAATTTAACTCCAAATTTGAGCCCTAAAGTCGCTCGCCGTCTTGCGTAAATTTGACGGAAATTTAAAGCCGCTCTATGGCTGCAAGTACGTTTACCGAGTCATTTGCGGGCTCGGCTACGTCGTTAAATCTTTTTACGACTTCGCCTTTTTTTATGATCAGGGTTTGGCGGCGGTAAAATTTCTTGCCGTCGTTTGTGGTAAAAGTTTGCAAATTTAGCGGGGATTCTAGCTCGAAGTTCTCATCGCTCAAAAATATAAAATTTGCGCCTACGCTTTGTTTAAACTCGTTCATCTTTTCTACGCTTTGAGAGCCGACGGCTATTAGCGTAAAGCCCAAAGATTCGAGCTTTGCAAGGTTTTCTTGATAGGCTTTGCACTGAAGCGTGCAGCCAGTTAATCCCTTTAAATCCCTTAAATTTTCGGGTAAAAACTTCCCGCTCTCGCCCATTTTGGGATAGGTAAAAATGATGCAGTTTTTGCCGTCAGTTAGCTCGCTAAATTTGACCGGATTTGCGTTTATGTCTTTCATTGCGTCCTCTTTGAGTGTGAATTATTGAAAAAATAAACTAAAAATAGCACCGCAAAGCTTATAAACAGCATAATCGCCGAATAAACGTGCGCCTTAGTATAGTCCATGAGCTCGACGGCCTCGTAGATGGAGATACTGGCGACCTTGGTCTTATCCCCGACGCTGCCGCCTATCATCAGCACGACGCCAAACTCGCCCAAAGTATGCGCGAAACTTACTATGAGAGCGGTTAGAAGCGAGGGTTTGATGTTTGGCAAGGCGACTCTAAAAAGCGTCTCCCATTTGCCTTTGCCTAGCGAATAGCTCGCCTCAAAAAGGCTCTTTGGCAGGCTCGCAAAGCCCGCCTGAAGCGGCTGAAACATAAATGGCAGAGAGTAAATGCAGCTAGCGATGATGAGGCCTGAGAAGTTAAAAACCAAGCGGATATCAAAGGTTTCTTCAAAAAATTTACCCAAAAAGTTATAAGGCGAGAGAAAAACCAGCATGTAAAATCCCAGCACCGAAGGCGGCAACACGAGCGGTAGCGAGATCACGGCTTCTAGCACGGGTTTAAATTTAAAACTCGCGCGGCTGAGCCAAAACGCAACCGGCAACACGAGGAAAAACAAGATCGCAGTCGAGATAAAAGCAAGCTTTAGTGATAGGTAAAAGGGCGTAAAATCGATATTCATCTCGGCTCGCTTTGCGCGTAAATTTGATCATTTCGCTCGTCAAATTTGTCGTTTTCGCTACCGTTTTTTTGCAAATTTAACCCAAACGCCTTAGCGCTTATCGACGCTTCGTCGCCCGCTTTTAAATTTGCAGCTTCTGCGGCGCTTAGCGCTACTTCGCAAAGCTGCTGACCGACGGAAACGACGGCTACGTAGATGGCGTCGCGCTTTGAGATCTCTAAAATTTTTGCCGGTAGGCTAAATTTCTGCGAGCCTCTGTGCCTCAAAAATATCTCGCCCGGCCCGCCTTCTTGCGCGATTTTACCACCCTCTAGCACGAAGACTTTTGAGGCGAGTTTGTAGATCTCCGCGACGTCGTGGCTAACCAAAATCGTCGTCATATCAAACTCGGCGTGCACCTTGGCAAGGTAGTCTTGCAGTTTTTCGCGCATGGCGTTATCAAGCGCCGAAAGAGGCTCGTCGAGTAGCAAAATTTCGGGCTTTCGCATGAGAGCGCGGGCTAGGGCGGCGCGCTGCTTTTGACCGCCCGAGAGCTGCGAGATAGCGGCGTTTTCTAGCGAGCTCATCTCGACAAGACCCAGCAGCTTGCGGGCTAAATTTACGTCGTCGTTTGCAAAAAGCAGGTTTTTCATCACGTTCATATTCGGAAAAAGCGCGTAGTCTTGAAATAAAAACCCGATATTTCGGCTTTGCGGCGGAGCGAAGTTTTTACCGTCAAAAAGCGTCCGACCGCCTGCTTTTATCGTTCCGCTATCAGGCGTTTCAAATCCTGCGATTAGGCGCAAAAGCGTCGTTTTGCCGCTACCGCTCTTGCCGTAGAGAGCGACGAATTCTCCCTTTTTTACGTTCAAATTTACGTCTAAATCAAATTTTCCATTCGCGCCGTTTAGGCTTTTTATGCAGTTTAATTCTATCATGCGATGTAGAGCGAGGTTGCCTTGACGTAGGCGTAAATTTGATCGCCGAGCGCTAAATTTAGCCGCTTTAGCGATGCTGCCGAGATAATGCTTTCAAACTCAAACTCGCCCGCGTTTAGATGTAGCGAGCTTGTGATTTGCCCTTTTTTGATATCTGAAATTTGCGCTTTTATCTCGTTTGAGACCGAGCAGTTTAAAAGCGGGGAAGTAGCGACGAATACGTCCGAGCTTTTAAAGCCCAGCCAAACTTCGTCGCCGATTTTTAAATTTTGCAGATTTTCCAAGGAGAGCATTTTTAGGCTCAAATTTTCGGTGCTAAACTCAAAAACGCTAACGCCGCCCGTTTGCTCTATCGCCGAAATTTTAGCCTTTATCACGGGACGACGTATCCGAATTTTCTAAAGATTTCCTTCGCGCGGTCGCTTCTGATGAAGTCGTAGAAAGCTTTTGCTTCAGGATTGTTTTCGCCGTGTTTTAGGATAACCATGCCTTGGTCGATCGGAGTGTAAAGCGCAGGATCGATGAGGATGAAGTTTTTGCCCTCTTTGTATTCGGCCATTTTTTTATCATGCATAGCAGAAGCCGCGATAAATCCGACGTCGGCAGCGCTTAGAGCTTGGCTTAGAGCCTCGCCGATAGATTTTGCTAGGATGAAGTTTTTCTCGACTTTATCGTAGATGCCCGCTTTTTTTAGAGCTTCGATACTAGCTTTGCCGTACGGAGCGGTTTCAGGATTTGCGATCGCGATGGCTTTTAGGCCTTCTACCGCGTTTATGCCTTTAGCTAGATCGATATCTCTGATCGTAAATAGCGCAAGTGCGCCCTGAGCGTATACTACGGGCTGGGTTACGGCAAATTTAGTGTCGTATAGGTCTTGTACGAATTTCATATTTGCAGCCATGAAAACGTCCGCCGGAGCGCCGTTTTTGACCTGCGTAGATAGCGCGCCGCTAGCTCCTAGAGTGACGGTTACTTTGGTGTCGGGATTTGATTTGGCAAACTCGGCCTTTAGCTCGTCAAACGCGTAAGTGACGTTTGCGGCGGCAAATACGTTGATCTCGCCCGCGTTTAGGTTAAAAGCGGCGATGGCCGCAACTACTAACGAAAAAAATATTTTTTTCATTTTTATACTCCTATTATGATTTGACTTGCTTTGATTATAGCGGTGAGCTCGTCGCCCACGCCGATGCGCATTTGCATCGCGCTTTCTTTGGTGATGATAGAGGTTATCGTCTGATGATTGCTGATTTCTAATACTATTTCGGCGTTTACGGAGCCGATTTTGGCCTCGATAACGCGTCCTTTTAATAAATTTGCCGCGCTTAGTTTTAGATTTTCCTCCTTTGCGAGCATTACGCTTGGAGCTTTAAAGATAAATACGACCTTTTTGCCGACCTTTAAATTTAGATTTTTTTCGGACCCGACCGTGACGTTAGCGCGTAAAATTTCGCCGTTTGAGAGTTTGGCGCTGATTTGCGAATTTACCGCGCCCGTTTTTACGTCCGTGATCTCGCAGCTTAGCTGGTTTCGCGCGCTCAAACTCATGCTCATGCGCTGTAAATTTAAAATTTCGTTCGTATCGACGTTTATATTTGAACAAACTTTTTCTAAAAATATCTTTTGGCTCTCTAGCATCGCGTCGTATAGCGCGATCATCTTTTTGCCGTACGGCGTGAGCTCCGAGCCGCTGTTTTTCTTGTTGCCTTCGGCTCTTGCGATTAGCGGTTCGTCCGAGCGGTTATTTAGCGCGTCTAGGCTGTCCCATGCGTTTTTGTACGAGATGCCGACATACTCGGCCGCTTTGGTTATGCTTTTGGTGTGTTCGACGGCCTTTAAAAGCTCTATATGTTTAGCCAGCACCGATACTCCGCTATCTAAAAATAGCTCTAAACTAACGTCTGCTTTCATTAAAATCCCCCAAAATTTATCAGTATAAAAAAATAATTTGCTAGAAAGTATATTTAAATATATATGAAAAATAACTTAAACAAACTTCGTAATACCAGGCATTTTGAAATTTATAAATTTAAAAGCTACATTGAGATAAAATCTCAGGTTACTGCCTTTGCAGACTTAAAATTCGGAGATTCGATGAGAAAATTTTTACTCTCTTTTTTGCTCGTTTTTAGTTGCGTTTTTGCTGAGCAAACGCAGGAAAAGAGCGAATTTGACGACGAATTTACCCAGCCTAGCGAGATTTTCGATCCGCTTAGCGGTTATAATAGAATGATGACGGGATTTAATGATTTTATGTACGTAAACGCCATCCATCCCGCGATAAAAGGCTACAACTACGTAGTGCCAGAGGCTGCCAGAACTGCGGTGGGGAACTTTTTTGACAACCTTTTATATCC
>CAUQHH010000129.1:0-5724 GCA_963517705.1 uncultured Campylobacter sp. | reverse complement strand
GTTAAAATCGGCTATCAATTTTGATTTGCAAATTTCAAAAAAAAGGGTAAATATGAACGGTCTCAAATTTACAGTCAAGCTTTTCGGTACCATCGCGGCACTTTGCCTCGGGTTAAATTTAAGCGCTAGCCAGATCGAAGGCAGATGGAGTATCGTCTCGGCAAATATAGACGGGCAAGAAGTGCAAACTGCGGGACAGAAGTGCTTTGAGGATTCGTTTTTCGAGGTTAGCGGCCGCGAGGCAAAGCTAGGCCTTAGCTCCGTAGGCGAGGACGGCGCGTGCAAAAGCGGCGCGGCAAGCTACGCCTTTAAAAGCATGGGTGCTGGCAAATACGCGCTAGGTCCTATCGGCGAGTTTTGGCTAGATAAAGACGCGCTAAAGATGAAGCAGTCCTTAGACGGCGGCAGTTTTATCGTTTTTTCTTTCAAAAAAGACGCGGCCGCAAACAAAGCCGTAACAACGGCAACCGGCTCAAATTTGAGCGCGGACGAGCTAGAGGGCAGATGGGAGATCGACTCGGTCGCAGCACAAGGGCAGACGTTTAAAACGGCTGGCCAAAAGTGCTTTGAAGATTCGTTTTTCCAGATAGCAGGCGGCAAAGCCATAGTCAGTATCGTAGCGGCAAATCCGGACGGCACGTGCAAAACAGGCGCAGGAGAAAGTGGCTACAAAAGCCTTGGCGCAGGTAGGTACGCGCTAGATAACGATGCGGGCGAATTTAGGCTAAAAAACGGCTCGCTCGAATACGAACAAAGCGCGGGCGGCATCGTGTTTACCTTTAAAAAAAGCCGCGCGGCGCAGGCTAGCTCAAATCAGGCGCAAGCCAAATCAAGCTCAAATTTAGAGCCCCAAAAAGACCCTAGCGTCAAGCATAGCGACGCAAAAGCCACCAAAAAAGGCACGGGCGTGTTTGCAGGCAAGTGGATCTTTATAAACACCAATACCGACATATCCTTTTATCTGCGCGACGACGGCACGTATTGCGACGACCTTGGTAAGCCCGACTGGCGCACGCGCATCGACGGCACGTATAAAAAAGACGGCAAAAAAATCGTACAAACCGCCAACGACGGCAAGCAAAGCACATATAGCTGCGAGGATGCGGATTGCACGTTTTTGTGGAGCGACGGCGGATATCATCTCTTTAACGCTCAAATCTTAAATGAGGTGCCAAAGGGCAGCTACTCATTCACCTCCGTTGGCTCCATGTCCGTTTACAACGCCTCGGGCGGCACAGATATCGTGGGCGGCGGTGTGAGCGGGTACTATGACTTCGACGGCAAAGGCCGCTTCAAGGACGGCAGTTGGGCCTACTCCTCCGCCGCCATGAGCAATGTGGGCGGCGGAGGAACAAGATCTAGCAGTAGCGCGGGCTCATATACGCTAGACGCGGGCGAGCTCACGCTCAGATACGACGACGGACGGACGCAGCGTCATAGCTTTTTTTACATCCCGCCTACTAGCGAAGGCAAGGCAGGTGGAGCGGTCATCGACGGCGTGATACATTTTTTGGACGAATAGCAACCCATCGGCGTAAAACCAGGGCAAATTTGAGAACAAAAAGCCGAAGGCAAAACCGCCGTAGACGGCTTAAAAATTTACGAAAGGAAAAACATGGCTAAATTTAAATTTTTCGCAATCCTCGCGGCGCTTTGCCTCGGGTTAAATTTAAGCGCTAGCGAGCTGGACGGTAGATGGAGCATCGTCTCGGTTACGGCGCAGGGACAGACGTTTAAAACGGCCGGACAAAAATGCCTCGAAGACTCTTTTATCGAGGCTAGCGGCGATAGCGCGCGCCTAAGCCTAAGTAGCGCGAGCGGCAGCTCATGCAAAAAAGCCGAACAAAACTTCGCTCTAAAAAGTCTAGGCGGCGGCAGATACTCGCTTGGCGGCAGCGAGCTACGGCTAAATAACGGCTCGCTCGAGTACAAACAAGGCGCGGGCGGCAATGAAATCGTATTTACCTTTAAAAAAGACGAGGTAAATTTAGCCGGCATCGTAAACGGCGCCGTAAATCAAACCGGCCTCGGCAGATCAAATTTAAGCGAGATCGAGGGCAGATGGGAGCTAGTCTCGCTAAAGGCGCAGGGGCAGAGCTTTAAAGTCGCGGGGCAAAAGTGCTTCGGCGACTCGTTTTTTGAGATCGGCGGCGATGAAGCGACGGTAGGCATCGTGGGCGTAAACCCGGACGGCTCGTGCAACAATAGTGCGGGCAAAAGCGGCTACAAAAGTCTAGGCGGCGGCAAATACGTGCTTAGCGCTAAAGGGCTGGGCGAGTTTTGGCTAAAAGACGGCATGCTCGAATACAAACAAGTCGCGGACGGGCAAGAGGTCTTGTTCGTCTTTAAAAAAAGCGCAAATAGCGCGCAAGCAAACGCAAGCAAATCAAGCTCAAATTCGGCCGAGTCCGCAAAACCCGCAAAGGACTCTAGCGTCAAACATAGTAGCGCCGGGGCGAGCAAAAAAGGCTCGGGGGTATTTGGCGGTACGAAATTTAACATGCTTTTAAACACGAGCGAGGATTATTCCTTTTATCTACGCGACGACGGCACCTACGCTAGCCGCCTAGAAAAGTCCGACTGGCGCACGCGCATCGACGGAACGTATAAGGTCAAAGACGGCATCCTAACGATAACCAGCAACGACGACTACGATACGAGCTACTACTGCGAGAACGACGACTGCACCTTTTTGTGGAACTCAATCGGCACGGGGTATTATATGTTTCAGGCGCAAATTTCAAGCCAAATGCCAAAAGAGTGCTTCTCGTTTCGCAAGGACAGCTCGTCATCCCTGCACGGCTGGTCGGGCGGTAGCGATACGGTGAGCGTAGGCGTGAGCGGATACTACTGCTTTGACGGCAAGGGGCGCTTTAGCTCGGGCGGATCGTCGTATGCTACGGCAACCTCGGGTACCCCAGGCGGCAGCATAGACGGGGGCAGCTCAAAATCGCGCAGCGACGAGGGCTCATACACGCTCGATCAAGGCGAGCTAACGCTCAAATACGACGACGGTACGGTCGTTCGCCACAGCTTTTTCTACACTCTGCCGCGCAGTAAAGATAACAAAACTATGGCGATCATCGACGGCGAGGTTTATCGGTAGGCTGGCTCTTTTTAGCTAGTAGGATTTAGCATTTTAGCCCGTTTTTGATCGGGCTAAGCTTACATGCTGCGCCAGCCAAATTTGATAGTCGGCTCTCGCCTCTCACGACGATCAAATTTGCTTGCCGCCCGGTTCAAAACCTATCTTCAAATTTGACGCCGTATATTAATTTCCATCGTCAAATTTTACCCTCGCTCGCCCCGCCAAAAATCTTAAATTTGACGCGCAAAAAATATTTTTTAACTTTCCCTCGCTTTTTACGCCCGATTTTGGCTATAATTTCAACCAAAGCAGATCGCGGTCGCGATTTACGTTTGCATAAATTTATCTTCATTTATAGTTTCTGCAAATTTACACAAACTAGAGCTTAAATTTGACGAAGTTCCGCGTGTCGGAGAGATTTTCTACGGATTAGAGTATGCATTTTATCGGTATCGACATCGGCTCTACCTCGTCAAAGGTCGCCGTTATGGACGAACGCGGCGAATTTTGCGAGCTGTTTTTGCTACCTAGCGGCTTTAGCGCGGTTAGAGTCGCGCGGCAGATCAAGCAAAATTTAGAGCAGAAAGGCTATGCAGGGGGCTTCGTGACGGCTACGGGCTACGGACGCGTCAGCGTGGACTACGCGCAGCTTAGCATGAGCGAAATTTTATGCCACGGCCTTGGGGCGCACTTTTTGTTTGAGCCCGACTGCACAGTCATCGACGTGGGCGGGCAGGATACGAAGGCGATCAAGATCGAAAACGGCAAGCCCGCGGATTTTATCATGAACGACAAATGCTCGGCGGGCACTGGCAAATTTTTAGAGATCAGCGCGGGCCGTCTGGGGCTAGAGCTAAGCGAAATTTACAAAACTGCCCGCAAAAATCCAGCGATCAAACTAAGCTCGACCTGCACGGTCTTTGCCGAGAGCGAGATCGTCTCGCTAAGCGCAAACGGAGCCGAAACGAGCGAGATCGCCTACGCTATCGTGGACTCATCTGCGCACAAGGTCGCCTCTCTCATCAAACGACTGGAAAATCAAATTTACTTTTTAAGCGGTGGGCTTAGCAACGTACCGCTCTTTAAACAGCTTCTAAGCGAGCACCTAGGGGCTGAAATTTTTACTCACGAAAACGCAATCTACTGCGGCGCGATGGGCGCTGCGATAATGGGAAAAAGGAGAAAAGATGAAGTATGATTTTGCGGAGCTTAAAAAGCGAAATTCTATGGCGCTCCAGGATCTAAAAGCCGAAGGAATGAGCGTCGTGGGGACGTTTTGCACATATTCGCCAAAGGAGCTCATTTACGCCGCGGGCGCGGTACCAGTTAGCCTGTGCGCCTCAGATGAGGGACCGATAAATGCCGCTCACGCCGAGCTTCCGCGCAACCTTTGCCCGCTAATCAAGGCAAGCTACGGCTACGCGATAACCAAAAAATGCCCCTATATGAACGCCAGCGACGTAGTAGTCGGCGAGACGACCTGCGACGGCAAGAAAAAGATGTACGAACTGCTAGCAAAACACAAAGAAGTCCGCGTTTTAGAGCTGCCAAATATGACAAATAAGCGCAGTTTGGAGCTCTGGACGCAGGAGCTGCGGGAGTTTAAAGGCTACCTAGAGCAGCGCTTTAGCATGAAAATAACGGACGAAAAACTAAAAGAGACGATAGAGATTTTTAACGAGGAACGAGACGCGCTAAACGAGCTAATGGAGCTTGGCAAGCTAAATCCAAGCCCGATTAGCGGTAGCGAAATGCATCAGGTGCTGTTTGCAAGCGACTACATCTACGACAAAAGCGAAAAGATCCGCATGCTACGCTCCTATGTCAAGGCTCTGCGCGAAAAGGACATGAGCGGCGCCAAACACAAAAAGCGCATCATCATCACCGGCTGTCCAAGTGGGGGCATCTATGAAAAGGTCGTCAAGCAGATCGAGGAGCTGGGCGCGGACGTGGTGGCCTTTGAAAACTGCACGGGCACGAAAAACTATCAAAACAACGTAGAGCTAGAGGGTGATCTAGTCGCAAATATCGCCGAGCGCTACCTCAAAATCCCCTGTTCGGTGATGTATCAAAACGACGCCAGAGGCGATATTATCAAGGAATTTATACGCGAATATCAAGCCCACGGCGTCGTTGACGTCGTGCTAAGCGGCTGTCACACCTACGCGATCGAAACGAACAGGATCAAAGAGGCAAGCCGCGAAGCGGGGGCGAACTATATGAGCTTGGAGACGGACTACTCCAAGCAGGACGTCGGGCAAATTCGAACGCGTCTAGAAGCGTTTATAGAACTGCTTTAAGCTGGGTCGCTCTAAATTTTAAAATAAAAGAGCTTTGTAAATTTAACAATCCAACGAAAGGAGAGATTGCATGAAATTTAAAGAGATAGACGAATCTCGTCGCGGCTTTTTAAAAGGATCTTTGGCGGCAGCCGCTATCGCAGGACCTGAAGCGATGCTCGCTGGCTATACGCCGTTTAAGCCCGATTCGCTGCAGGTTTGGTCGTGCGGAGGATTGTCTGAAGCATTTAACGAGCTAAACGCCATTTATGAGTCCAAAACGGGGCATAATATCCAGTACACCGGCGCTTTTGCGGGGGCGCTCGGGAAGTCGCTGCTAGCCTTGCAGGGCAAGAC
>CAUQHH010000128.1:0-5746 GCA_963517705.1 uncultured Campylobacter sp. | reverse complement strand
CGCAAGTGGCGAACAAATTTAGGTAAATTTCAAATTTGCCAAAACCGCTCAAATTTAGCGCCTATTCCCCGCTTAGCTCCTCGGCTACCTGCGCGGCGAGCTTTAGCTTTTCGCTATCAAAATGCGTGTAAATTCGCGAAGTATTTAGGCTCGCGTGCCCAAGCGCTTCTTGCACTAAAACCAGGTCTTTTTGCTTTTTGTAAAGCATCGTGGCAAAGGTATGACGCAGCATGTGAGCGCCGTTTTTTTCCTTACGGATTCCTGCTTTAAAGAGTATCTGCTCGACGATGCGGCTCACGTAGGCCTGCGTTAAGCGCGTACCTTTTTTATTGATAAAAAGATAGCCTTCTTTATTTATATAGTTTATCGCGATCGCGTCCAGATGGGCTTCGATGAGGCGGCGTTTGATCATCACGACGCGGTATTTGTTGCCTTTGCCGCGGATTCTTATGACGTAGAGCTCGCCGTCCTCGGTTATATCTTTGCGCTTTAGGCTTAGCGCCTCACTCACGCGGATGCCGGTGAAAATGATAATTTTGATGATGAGTTTGTTGCGGTTGGCGTTGCTTTTAAAGTCTGCGTTTTCGATCGCTTCCAAAAATCTCTTGACCTCATCTTCGCTCATAAACTCAGGCAGCTTTTGCCCGCGCGCTCCGCCCACGCCGCCCCAGTTTTTTAGCTCGATGTCAAAGACGTGCGCCTTGCCGTCCTCTTCGTTTTGCTTATCCAAAAATGCGAAAAAATTTATCGCGCTTATGCGGTAGTTTTTCTTACTCGCGTCGCTTAGCCCGCCCGTGACGCTAGCTAGCACCTCGCTTAGCAGCTCCTCGTCGATCTGCTTTAGGCTCTCTAGCTCGTAAAATTTGAGCGTCTCGAATATCTTTTTAAGCGGATTAAAATATGTATTTATACCCGTTAGCCCAGCGTTTCTAGCCGATTTTACGAGGCCGTCGAGCTGGTCGATGTTTTTTATCTCGCGGCTAAGGGCAAAATTTACGCTTGCTAGCGCCTTTGGGTCGCGAAGCTCTTTGTTTGATAGTGAGCTAAGCTTAAATTTGACGTAACGAGTCAGCCAAAATATAAACGAGTTTTCAAAACTATCCTTGCAATCAAGCGCGTATTTCAAGATATTTTCCTTAAATTTATAAAAATTTGAAAAGCATTATAACCAAACGCTTCTAAAAAATAAATTTTGGGGTAATCTGAAAAACACTTTTAATCTAAATATTAATATTATCATTTAAGTTAATTTATGATAAAGTTACGAAACCATTTTGATTCAAAGGAGAAAAAATGCAATCAACGCTAGGTTCGCGTCGTAGCTTTATCGCTGCGGCGGGTGTTTTTATCGCGGCAACCGCGCTCAGGGCCGCTCCGAATACTTTTGAAAAAACCAAAGGTCCGCGCTACGGCATGGTCATCGACCTCACGCGCTGCGTCGGCTGCCAGTCTTGCACGATGAACTGCGCTATGGAAAACAACGTCCAAGCAGGCGCCTTTAGGACGATCGTTTCGGAGTACGAAGCTAGCGACAAAGACGGCAACCGCGCCGTTATCGCATCGCTACCGCGCCTTTGTAATCACTGCGAAAATCCCGCCTGTATCGACGTTTGTCCGACGGGCGCTAGCTACCAAAGAAGCAACGGCATCGTCAAAGTAAATAGCACCGAGTGCATCGGCTGCGCACTATGCGCCGAGGCCTGTCCGTATCACGCCAGATACCTTAGTCTGCAGACCTACAAGGTCGATAAATGCACCTTCTGCGACCACAGACTGCGCGAGGGATTGCTACCTGCGTGCGTGGAAACCTGCGTGGGCGGAAGCCGTATAATAGGCGACCTAAACGACGAAAACTCAAATATTAGAAAATTTTTAGCCACCCACGAGACGATGGTGCTAGATAGTCCGAAAAATACGCACCCGCAGGTTTTTTACCACGGCGTGAGCGAAATTTTGGCTAAGAACGACAAGGAGTTGCTGGTTAAAAACGGCTACAAACAAGCGATCAGCTGGAGCGAAGAGATCGCGCTGTAAGGAGAAAATAATGCAAAGACGAGAATTTCTAAAAAACGCGGCGATGATCTCGGCCGTAGGCGCGACCGCTGCGGTAGCGGACGACGCAGGAAAAATAAAAGACGACTACAAGCCGCAGGGCAGCTCGCTACAGCCCGAATTTAGCGTAAAAGACGGCAAAATTTCGATGAACGACGGACATAGCGTGGTATTTTCTATGTGTCACGGCTGCGTGGCAAAGTGCGGACTACGCCTGCACGTGGACGAAAAAGCAGACCGCGTGCTAAGATGCACGGGCAACCCATACCATCCGCTATCAAACGTGCACTGGGCGAGCTTTGATACTTCGATAAACGACGCGTTACTAGCGACCACGGCTAGCGGCGAGGACGATCGGCGCGCCACCGTATGCGCTAGAGGCGCGGCGCTGCCCGAGATGATAGCTTCGCCTATTAGGATTTTATCGCCGCTTAAGCGAGTTGGCAAAAGAGGCGAGGGCAAGTGGAAAAAGATCAGCTTCGAGCAGCTCGTCGAGGAGGTCGTCGAGGGCGGGGATCTTTTCGGCGAGGGGCACGTGGACGGGCTTAGGGCTATACTCTCAGACGAGCTCATCGACGAGGCAAATCCCGAATACGGCACCAAACGCAACCAGCTTTTGAGCTTTTATCTCTACGACGGACGCTCGGATATCGTCGATCGCTTTATCAAAAAATCTTTCGGCACCATAAATCACTATTCGCACGGCGGTATCTGCGGCGGCGGCTTTAGAGTCGGCGGCAAGATCGCGCACAACGCAAAGGGCTTTGCCCATACTAAGCCCGACTACGAAAACTCCAAATTTACCATCTACTGGGGCACCTCGCCCGCAAACGGCGGAAATCCGTTCCAAAAGCAAGCCAAAATGGTCGCCCACGCAAGAAGTACAAACGATGACTTCAGCTATGCGGTGGTAGATCCGACGCTAACAAACGCCGTCAAATTCGCCGCCTCCGATAAAGGCCGCTGGATCGGTATAAAACCGGGCACCGACACCGCGCTTGCTATGGCGATGATACGCTGGATCATCGAAAACGAAAAATACGCGGCAAACTACCTCATGCAGCCAAATTTGGAGCAGGCAAAGCTAGCCGGCGAAATACACTGGTGCAACGCCACCCACTTAGTCATCACGCAAAAAGGCCACCCAGACTACGGTAAATTTGCGCTCGTGGGCGACGAATGGCAGGTCTGCTCTCAAAGCGGCAAAATCCAAAGCTACAAGATAAACGAGCCGGCCAAGCTCTACTACAAGGGCAAAATTTTACTTAACGGTAAAAAAGTCGAGGTCAAAAGCTCGATGCAGCTACTAAAAGAGTCAGCCTATAAATACAGCCTCAAAGAGTACTCTAAAATTTGCGGCGTAAGCGTAGAGGATATCCTCTGGCTGTGCGAAAATTTCACCAAAAACGGCAGGCAAGTCAGCACCAACGTCCACGGCGGCATGATGCACACGCAAGCGGCAATGAGCACGTACGCGATATTTTGCCTAAACACGCTAATGGGCACATACGGCTACAAGGGCGGCAACGTAAACGCAAGCGCTGGCACGCACGAGTTTTTAAAGGGCAGATACGATCTGGAGAGCTTCGAGGGCGCATACAAGCCAAACGGGTTAAATTTATCCCGCTCGGGCAAGTATTACGAAACGAGCTCTGAGTTTAAACGTAAAGTCGCCGCAGGCGGCAGCGGCTATCCTGCGCAGCAGCCGTGGTATCCTATCTCGATGCCGCTAGTAAACGAAACGCTCACTAGCCACGCCGCCGGCTATCCGTACAAGGTAAAAGCGTTTATAAACTACATGACGAACGTGATGTACGGACAGGCGGGACTCGAGGTCGCGGTGCTTGACGCGCTAAAAGATAGCAAAAATTTACCGCTTTTCATCGGTATCGACGCCTTTATGAACGAGACCAACGCCTACGCCGACTATATCGTGCCAGACGGCGTAAATCTCGAAAACTGGGCGCTTCCAAACTCGCTTTGGGGAACGATAGCTAAAACCTCCGTCGTGCGCTACCCGGCCGTCGCCGCCAAGCAAGACCGCGCCGCAGACGGTACGGTGATCGACGTGGAGGCCTTTTATATCGCGGTGGCAAAGAGGCTCGGACTAAAGGGATTTGGCAAGGGCGCCTTTAAGGATAAAGACGGAAAACCGATGGATCTGGATACGAAAGAGCAGTATTACGCCGCGGCGCTAGCAAATTTGGCCTTTGACGGAGACGGCGTAAAGGACATCGACAAAGAGGACTTGAAGCTTAGCAAAATTTCAAAAACCATGAAAAAGCTAGAGCCGTTTTTAAAAGACGAGGAAAAAGCAAAAGTCGCGCACGTGCTGGCAAAAGGCGGTAGATTTGACGATTACGAGAGCGCTTATGCGGGCGATAAAATGACGGTAAAAGTACCCGCCGCCACGCCTGCCGCGATCTACTACGAGCCCCTTGGCGGACACAAACACTCTATCACGGGCAAGTACATGCCGGGCACTCCGACTCTAGCTCTTGCGGTGGCTAGCGACGGCACTCCGCTAGAAAAGTTTTTCCCAAAATCAGAGTGGAAATACCTCGTAAGCTCGAGAAAATCAAACATCCAGCACTACTACACGATAGTTAGTCCAAAGCTGCGCGCCATACATCCGAAAAATTTCGTCAGGATCGCCGAGGATATCGCGAGCGAGCAGGGTATCAAAACGGGCGACACGGTCAAGATCACGACGCCCTACGGCTCGCAAAAGGGCGAGGCCTTCGTAACAAACGGCGTTGCTAGCGGCGTTATCAGCCTCGAGCACGGATTTGGACACGATGAGTTCGGCGCTAGAGTGCATTTTATCGACGGCAAACCGGCCTTTTGGCTAGAAAGCGCGGAAAAGGGCGTAAATCACAACAAACTTGGCCTGTTAGATCCGAAGCGAAAGGGCAAATTTAGCCTAAACGACTGGCTGGTGGGCACCTGCGCTAGACAGGCGCTACCTGCAAATATCCGTAAAATCGGCTAAATTTAACGCGGCGGCCCCGGCTTAGCCTGGTCGCCGTAAATTTGACGTTTCGGCGGTAAATTTAAAGTAGCGTAAATTTGTCGCGGACGGCGTCAAATTTAGAGTAGATTTGAGACAGCCCGCGCAAATTTGACGGCAAAATTTACCGATAGATATCTAGGCTCAAATTTAGCTCGTCGATGACGCTAAGCATCTGCCTCACGTATCTTTGCTCGCGGCGAGCCTCGGCGATGTCTAGTTTATCAAAAAGCCGCCCCTCGAAAAAATTTCTCCTACTAAAGCAAAATAGATAAAATTTGTTATCCATAAAGGCCGCACTTGGCGATTTTAGCGTGTTTTTGTAGGCTTTTAGTATATTTAGCTTGCCCATAAACACAGGCGTGAGCAGGTATCTCGCCTCCACCTTGTCGGTCGTAAAAACTCTAAAATTTTCATTAAATTTGACGTCGTCGAGTAGCTCTTTTTCGCCTAAAAATTTAGTATTAAAATCCTTGCTAACGGCGACCGTTTTGCCGTTAAATTTCTTATTAAATTCGCACTTTAGCACGCTGCCTTTAAAGTCCGAATACTGATCAAACGCGTATTTTAGCAGGATAAATGCGGCGACGTATTTGTTATTTATCCGAGGGTATTCGCGCTCATGGCTAATAATCTCGCATAAGTTAAATTTGACGCCTTTATATACGCCGCGCACGCTATCTT
>CAUQHH010000127.1:0-5799 GCA_963517705.1 uncultured Campylobacter sp. | reverse complement strand
GGTCTCTAGCGTCTCGTCTTTAGCGTCAAGCACCTTTTCGTGCAAATTTAATATCGTGCCGATCGTCTTTTCTACAAAGCTAAAGCCATCCGCGCCGATCTGGGGCGCAGGTACGGCCACGACGCTAGGTACCACGCTCATCGTGCCCTGGCTAGCCTCTATGAGGATCTCGCCGCCCTCTTCTTTCGTGTTTAGCACGCCGCGGTTTATCATCCCCTCGATCACCTCGCGCTCTAGGTGCACGAGCTTACAAAATTCGTCTATACTTAAGTATGTCTGCATATTTGCTCCTTTAGGCGAGTAAAAATTCCACCTTCGCCGAATCATCCTCCACCTGCTTGGCTTTGGCTGCTCGGTCGGCTTTTAGCATTTCGTCTAAATTTTGGTCGTTTAGAGCCAAAATTTGCAGCGCCAGATAGGCTGCGTTTACCGCGCCGGCCTTACCGATCGCCACGGTACCCACGGGCATGCCGCCTGGCATCTGCACGGTCGAATAAAGCGCGTCCACGCCGCTAAGCGCCGAGCCACTCATCGGTATGCCGATCACCGGGCGAGTGGTGTTTGCCGCAATAGCGCCCGCTAGATGTGCCGCCATGCCGGCTGCTGCTATAAATACCTGCGCGCCCTTTTCCTCGGCTGCGGCGACGTATTCGCTCGTTCGCTTCGGGCTTCTGTGCGCGGAGCTTATGATCAGCTCGTAAGGAACGTTAAATTTCTCAAGCGTTTTCGCCGCCTCGCTAACTACGTCGTAGTCGCTTTTGCTTCCCATTATTATAGATACGAATTTCATTTTATTTCCTCTCTTAAAAAGCTAAATTTAGGCAGCCTTGCGCCCAAATTTACTTCGTTTTCGTTGCCGCTGTGGATTTCTGCTATTTCCTTGCCTTTTTTAGTTACGAGCTTTTTAAATTTGATAAATTTCTTGCCGTCGCGACCGAAAATTTGAGATATTTCGCTCTCGCACTCATCTATCTGAGCGCCCAGGGGAGCCACTATCTCATACTCGTTGCCTGGGAAAATTTTATATTTGCATTTAAAAAACTCGCCGTCTAAAGTCATAGCGTTTACCTGATGAGTGCCCTCCTCTAGGCTGCTGGCGTGATTTTGCGTATCAGCCTTTTCAAACGGGCGATTTACCAGGTAGCCGTCGGTAAAACCGCGATTTTTTAGCGTATTTAGCTCGCCGGCATAAATTTGCGCATCAAATTTGCCGTCCACGGCGTCATCAACAGCCATGCGGTAGGCTCTAGTCGCACAGGCGGCGTAGTACTCGCTTTTCGTGCGGCCTTCGATCTTTAGGCTATCGACCGCGCCGCTTTCGATGATATCCTTGATGTGCGCGGATAGATTTAAGTCTTTGGAGTTCATTATATGCGTGCCACCCTCGTCCTCCTCGAGGCGAAACAGTACCCCGCTCTCCTCGCTTTTAGCGTAGAGTTCGTATTTAAATCTACAGTCATTGGCGCAGCTGCCGCGGTTTGATTGGCGGCCGCTTTGCACGGAGCTAACCAAACAGCGCCCGGAGTACGCAAAACACATCGATCCGTGCACGAAAATTTCGATATCTAGCGTCGGGATTTGCTCTTTTATTTTAACGACGTCTTTTAGGCTCATTTCACGCGCCACGACGATGCGTTTTGCGCCCATTTCGTGGTAGATTTTAGCGTCAAGCGCATTCATGACGTTTGCCTGCGTCGAGAGGTGTATCTCAATCTCGGGCGCGATCTCTTTTGCCAGGCTCATGACGCCGGGAGTCGCGATGATAAAGGCATCTGGCTTCATTGCAGAAATCGTTTGCAAGTGGCGTTTTAGCGGCTCTATTTGCGAATTAAAAGGAAACGCGTTTACCGTCGCGTAAAATTTCCTGCCCTTTGCGTGCGTGTACTCGATGGCTTCTTTAAAGCTTTCGAGGTTAAATTCGCGCGCCGAACGGGTGCGAAGAGAAAAGCTCGCCACCGATGCATAAACCGCGTCCGCACCGTACTCTAGAGCTATTTTTAACTTGGTTAAATTTCCCGCTGGAGATAAAAGCTCGGGCTTTTTCACTTTTTACCCAAGCTTTCGATTAGAGCTTCGATGTCGTCGTTGCTGACGAGATTTTCGGTGTGCGTATCGCCGGCGATATGTACGGCCGAGGCCACGCGCTTCTCGTCGTCGATCTTGCCCTCAAAGAGGCTGCTCATATACTTGCTAAGCGCGCGCATGACGTTGATGACGCGCTCGATCTTTTGACGGTGGATGTCTTGATACTGCATCATATCCATCGCCATCATTATCTCGTCTTCGGCCATCCTGACGTTATCTAGAGTCGTTTCTGCAGAGCTTTTTAGGGCGTTATTTTTCTCTAGCGCCTCAGAAAAAGTCGAGATATTTGGGAATTTTTCGTGTAGTTTGGTAAAAATTTCGATATTAGCCTCTATACCGCTGATAATCTCGCCAAGCCCGCTTTCAGCGTCCATAGAAAAGTTATTGATCGCATCGAGCTTGTCAAACATCTGTGTGGCTTTTTCCTCGCTGTCCTTTGTGACGTCGTCTAGCTGATGAACCATCTTGTGATCATCGGTTGGAGGCGGCGGAGGCCACGATATGTTTGAGGATGCTCTATAGTCGCCGTCAAATTTGACATCATCATCTTTGCGCTCCGCTGCTTCTTTGTCGGCAGCATTTAGGTCTAAATTTTCATCTCCGCTAGTTTGCGCGTCGCTCTCTTCTGCAGCTACGACGTCATCCAGATCGCCCGCCATCAAGGCGTCAAGTTCTTCTTGCGTCATAAAAACTCCTATTTAAATTTGGGCTGATTATATAGAAAATTAACGAAATATAAGTTTAAAAACCCAAACTTTATCCTTAAATTTATTAAATTTTAGGTAGCATTTGCAAAATATTTAAGGATAAAAATGAGAGTCGATCTACACAATCACACGCCGCTTTGTAAACACGCCGTAGATGAGCCCAGAGAGTACGTTTTAAGCGCAATAAATTCAAACTGCGAGTATTTTGGATTTAGCGATCACGCGCCGATGAAATTTGATGAAGCGTACCGCATGGAGTTTTCGCAGATGGAGTCTTACGAGAGCGAGATTTTGCGCCTTAGAGACGAATTTGACGGTCG
Organism: uncultured Campylobacter sp.; assembly: GCA_963517705.1. Lineage (GTDB taxonomy): Bacteria > Campylobacterota > Campylobacteria > Campylobacterales > Campylobacteraceae > Campylobacter_A. Next base: position 2,687 of record CAUQHH010000127.1, on the reverse strand, counting down.
GATCAAAATCCTGCTCGGCTACGAAGTCGATTTTTTAGAGGGTTTTATGGACGATCGAGTTTTAACGCGCAAGGTTGATTATCTCATCGGTTCGGTGCATTTTTTAGGCGGCTGGGGTTTTGACAATCCCGAGTTTATCGGCGAATATAAAAAGCGCGACATAGATCAAATTTGGCGGGATTATTTTTACTGTATCGAGAAAATGGCAAAGTCGGGTAAATTTGACATAGTCGGACATGTAGACTTGCTAAAAGTATTTAAATTTATGCCAAAAACAGACGTTAGACTACTTGCTAAAGACGCCATCGATGCGATAAAAAAGGCAAATTTGACTGTCGAGATAAATGCGGCCGGCTTTAGAAAACCGATCGGCGAGCAGTATCCGAGCGTAAATTTGCTAGAAATGATCGCCGAAAAAGAGATTCCTATCACGTTTGGCTCGGACGCGCACGCAAAAGACCAAGTCGGTCTAAACGGCAAAAAATGCGAGCAAATCGCCAGAATTTTAGGCTTTACAAAATGTGCGGTATTTAAAAACCGCGACAGAGAATTTGTAAAATTTTAGATCGGGTAGAAAAAATTATTTAAATTAATCTTAAAAGTAAAATTTTATGATAAAATTACGAAATCAATAAACACAGGAGCGAAAAATGGGAAAATTTGTAAAAAGCGTCGATCATTTTTTTGATTTTTGCAAAGAACACGAGGTCAAATTCGTGGATTTTAGATTTACCGATATGAACGGCGCTTGGCACAGCATATCTTATAACATAAAATTCGTAGAAAAAGATCACTTCGTAAACGGCATACCGATGGATGCGAGCTCGCTAGGAGGATGGCAACCGATCGAAAGAAGCGATATGCTGATGTGCCCCGAGGCGACCAGCGCCTTTTTAGATCCATTTACCGCCGACGTTACGGTCGTGGTTTTTGCCGATATTTACGACATTTACAAGGGTCAAATTTACGAAAAATGTCCGCGCTCGATAGCCAAAAAAGCTATGGCCTACGTCAAAGAAAGCGGCATGGGCGACGTGGCGTATTTTGGGCCGGAAAATGAGTTTTTTATATTTGATAATGTAAAAATAGTAGATAGCCCAAACTGCGCGATGTTTGAAGTAGATAGCGAAGAGGGCGAGTGGAACGACGCTAGAGACTTTAAAGATAGCTACAACACTGGCCACCGCCCAAGAAGAAAAGGCGGCTATCTGATGACGCAACCGACCGATAGCATGGTCGATCTGCGCGCCGAGATGATGCAGGTTTTAGAACAAGTAGGCCTAGAAGTCATGCTAGGACACCACGAGGTCGCGCAAGGACAAGGCGAGCTCGGCGTTAAATTTGGCACCCTTCTTGAGGCCGCCGACAACGTGCAAATTTACAAATACGTCGTCAAAATGGTCGCTCACCTAAACGGAAAAACTGCGACCTTTATGCCAAAGCCGCTCTACGGCGACAACGGTAGCGGCATGCACGTGCATCAGTCGGTGTGGAAAGACGGCAAAAATTTATTTTACGGCGAAGGTAAATACGCAAATTTAAGCGATTTTGCGCGCTGGTACATCGGCGGAATCCTAAAACACGCAAGGAGCGTCGCGGCGTTTACAAACCCGAGCACAAACAGCTACAAACGTCTAATCCCTGGCTTTGAAGCGCCGTCTATCCTAACGTATTCTAGCCAAAATCGCTCCGCCTCGATCCGCATCCCATACGGTTCTGGAGAAAAATCGGTCCGCGCCGAAATGCGCTTCCCCGACAGTACAGCAAACCCGTATTTGGCCTTTTCAGCGATGCTCATGGCTGGACTTGACGGCGTAAAACACAAGATGGAGCCGGTCGGTCCGATGGACGAAAATTTATTTAAACTCACGCTTGACGAGATCCGAGAGCGCGGTATCGAGCAGCTTCCTCATACGTTAAGAGGTAGCCTAGAGGCGCTAATTCGCGATAACGAATACCTGCGTCCGATCATGACTCCGACGTTTATAAATGCGTATCAGCATTATAAATTTGAAAGCCAAGTATGGCCGTACGAAGCGCGACCTACTCCGTATGAGTTTAAGACTTGCTTTTCTTGTTAAATTTAAGGGACGCTAAAATCCCTTTTTAGTTTTTCAGTCAAATTTGACCTTTTTAAATTTGGGTCAAATTTGACTTTTCTCGCGATTTTGACGAATGCAAAATTTGTCAAAATAAATCAAATTTGAGGCTAAATTTAAAAAAACAGCGGCTTTTTGTCTTGACAAATCAGCCTTTTTTATATATAATCACGTTTCGTTTTTTTGAAAAATGTCTTGTTAGCTCAGTCGGTAGAGCATTTCACTTTTAATGAAGGGGTCGCTGGTTCGAGTCCAGCACAGGACACCATTTTTTTACATAGACCCTTTCGTCTAGTGGCCCAGGACTCTACTCTCTCAGTGTAGCAACAGAGGTTCAAATCCTTTAAGGGTCGCCACGATTTAGTCTTTTTGGTCGCTTAGCTCAGTTGGTAGAGCGCCACCCTTACAAGGTGGATGTCATAAGTTCGAGTCTTATAGCGACCACCATTTTAGGTGCAGCGGTAGTTCAGTTGGTTAGAATGCCGCCCTGTCACGGCGGAGGTCGCGGGTTCGAGCCCCGTCCGCTGCGCCATTTGCCTCGTTAGCTCAGTTGGTAGAGCATATCACTCTTAATGATGGGGTCGTAGG
>CAUQHH010000126.1:0-5836 GCA_963517705.1 uncultured Campylobacter sp. | reverse complement strand
AATTATAATGTTATTAGTTTAGATTGGGAAAACGAAGAAGATTTGAAAAGTATTCTAGATACATTAAAAGATTTTTATTTATACTTTAGCAAATTGGTTATTAAAAGGTGGCCCAGTCTTTTTATGGATTCCGAGACGAGATCGGTAATTCAGGGGAGTATTGGTGTTTCTTCATTGAATAAATTTTTAATTCTTAAGCTAAAAGAAGTAGGCAAAGACTTTGATGGTGTCGATGAAATTAAAGAATTACTACATAAATGGATTTTTGATATTAGCATAGATGAGAGTAAATGGCTTAGGGGACATGAATTTTCTAAATATTCTTCTGAGGCTGGATTTAGCATGATCGCTAATATTCTTTTAGATTCAACTCATTGATAATAAAAAAGTTTTATTAGTGAAAAAATTTACTAATGGGTTGATCATATTGAGCTCTAGAAAGTTATAGAAAATAGGAACATGCGTGTAATGGTTTAAAATACTATTTGAATGTCTTAGTAGTCTTAGCTAAACTTAATAAGAATGATAACATTGTAAGTATAGGTGTTTTGGATTGGACTTTCCTAAGAGTTAAATTGTGATATTAAAGGCATATTTAGTTATATAGGCGATGTGAACTTAAACAAAACAGATAATAAGGTTAAATTTGATAATAAAATATATTTTATGTTATTTATATAAAACGATTTCAATGGATATATTCAGCTAGAGCAAAATTTAGGCGTTTTCGCGCCTAAATTTCATTTTAAACCGACTCAAATTTGACAAAAAGAGATAATCCTTATCAACAAATCCTCCGAAAATTTTCGCTACAATGACGCGTAAATTTACGAAAGGAAGAAAAATGAGTAAAATTTACAATCTAAACGCCGACACGAAAGTGATCGCTAAAAGCGTCGTTAGCAAGAGAATTTTTGATTGTGAGAACGCTCACGTCGACGTATTTGCCTTTGACGCGGGCGAGGAGCTAGATCACGAGATGCTATTTTGCGACAGCCTCGCGTGGGTCGTAGAGGGCGGCGCGAGTTTGCACTACGGCGACAAGCAGATGCGCCTAGGCGGCGAACAGGCCTGCCTGATAGAGAAAAAAGTATGGCGAAAACTAGTTTTCAACGAACCGACGAAATACGTCTCAATCGATTTTAAGGAGGATTTAATGATAGATCATTTACCTAAGGCGGCTATTTTTAGCCTGGTGGATGCGGTCGAATACGAAGAAGGCAAAATCGTGAGCAAAACGCTCGTCAAAAACGAAAGCGGCTCGATGTCGCTGCTGTCGTTTTCAAAGGACCAACAGCTCTCCACTCACGCAGCTCCGGGCGACGCTCTTTTGGTCGCGCTTGACGGCGAGATGAAGCTAACTATCGGCGACGAGCATTTTGATATCAAAAAGGGCGATACTATCGTGCTTCCGGGCAAAATCCCGCACGGACTTAAGATCCCGGAAAAATTTAAAATGTTACTCATCGTAACAAAAGATAAGATGTAGAGTTTTGGGGCGATTGCCCCGACTCATTTAGGAAATATATGGCAAGATTTATAATAGATGACGAAAACATAAGCGTAGATAATCTAGCGACGCTAAAAAAGCTAGGGCAAAAAGATAAAATTTATATTGTAACCAACAATAGACAAAAGCTAAGCATCTCCGTTTTGGCGTGGTTTCTGGCGCGAAAAATCAAAATAAAAATCATACTTTTAGAAAGCGCTCATAAGGACTATGCCGATAAAATAATTACGTTTCTAATGGGCAAACTCTCGCACAAAAAAGACAAAATTTACATCGTCAGCAACGATAAATTTTACGACGACGTGATAGATTTTTTTAATAAACAAGATAAAAACGGTGGCAAATTTCATAAACTCAAATTTGACTTTAATCGCTCGCATACGGCGCAGCTCATCGAAGAAAATCAAGACGAAATCGCGATCTTGATACGAAACTCGGGCAGCCTCAGCGAGCTTCATATGAAATTTATCTCAAAATTTGGCAGCAAAAACGGCGCCGGCGTGTATAACGCACTCAAAGAAGACGCGAGAAAAATCTACAAAAAGCCTCAGCTCGAAAACTCGCAAAAAGGCGAAGTAAAGCGTATCGCAGCGCCAAATTCCACAAAATCTAAGCCAGCGACGCAAGGCGACGAGCAAAAATTTGACGAGCGAGAAAAGTCGCAAATGGAGTCAAATTTAAACGGCGAAATTTTGCACCCTCAAAGCGTTTCGGCAAAAGAGCAAAATTTAGAAATTAGTTCGCAATTGGATCAAAATTTAGAAAATAGCTCGCAAAATGTTCAAAAATTGGAGCAAGAAAAACTGCAATCTTTAGAGAGAAAAAGCGGCGCTGCGACAGTCGAGGAAATTAAAGTCGCTGAGTCAAATTTGGGCAATAATGTCGCTTCTACCGAGTGCTCAAAAGATGCGAAGATCGAGGTTTCTGGCGAAAATCTAAATTTGGACGAAAAGGGGCAAAAATTATCAAGCAAGCATCCGCCGCAAAAACAAAAACAAGCTGGTGCGCACCAAAACGAAGTAAAAAATGAGGCTAAAAATGCGGCAAAAACGCAGCTCGCGCTCAAAATAGACGAGACTAAAAAGCAAGAGATTAGAAAGATCGCATTTGAGAGTAAAAATTTGGGCGATTTTCACAACGGACTGGTGAAAAAATACGGCGCAGAGGACGCCGGCAAGCTGTATAAAGCGCTAAAGCAAAAGGCAAAAGAGTATCTAAGCAAGCGCAATGCGGCTAAGTAAAATTTGCGGTTTGTGTGCGGCTTTTAAATTTTAAGGATTTGCGGTAAAATTTGGACGCGAAATCATAAACTTAAGGGCGAAAATGATCTATCTAGTCGGGTCAAATTTGGAATTTGATGGCGTAAAGACGCTGGTTTTAAACGAGATAAAATTTAATAAATTTAGCGTAAATTTAGCCGAATTTGACGTGCTGGTTTTGACCTCCAAAAACTCCGTAAACGCGCTAAAATTTAACCAAATTTCGCCTGCTGATTTGCAAATTTACTCCATCGGCGAAGGCACTAGCCGCGCGGCCGGCGAGTTTGGCTTCGCTCAAATTTACACCGCAAAAAACGCTCACGGAAACGACTTTGCCGCCGAGATCGCACCGCTTCTGCAAGGCAAAAAAACGCTGTTTTTAAGAGCGCGCGAGACGGCTTCGAGCGTTGGTGAGATTTTGAGAGAGAACGGCGTAAATTTGACGCAGATAATCGCTTACGAAAACGTTTTTAAACCGCTTAACGAGGAGCAAAAACCGCCTAAAAACTCGGCAATCATTTTTACCGCTCCCTCAGCAGTGCGAAATTTTACTCGAAATTTTGGCTGGGATGAGAGCTATAAAGCTGTTGCTATCGGGCTTACGACGGCAAAAGTGCTAGAAATTTTTACCTCACCCGCAGTGAGTGCTCAGCAAAATATAAATTCCTGCGTAAGCCTCGCAAAAACGCTACTTTAAGCTAAAATTTTATATAATAACCTTGCCTGAGTGATTTGGCAGCGTATTTTTACAGGGTCCAACACATTAGTATCGGCGAAGATGTGCGGAACTGTGTGACGTGGCTTCGTTTGAGCGTGCGAGCGCGAGAAGTTGCGACCTAAAGGAACCGCCTATTTGCAAGGTTGGCTTTGAATTTTCGGGCCACTTATATGCGCACCGCTCACTTGGGTTTTTATTTTTGGAGAAATTATGAAAATTTTGATAATCGGAAGCGGCGGGCGCGAGTACTCAATAGCTCTAAAACTTCAAGAATCCCGCAAACACGAGCTTTTCTTTGCTCCAGGAAACGGAGCCACCTCAAAACTCGGCACAAATCTAAAAATCAAAGACTATAATCAGCTTGCAGAATTTGCCCAATCAGAGCAAATAGAGCTAACTATCGTCGGCCCCGAGGCTCCACTAAGCGACGGCGTCGTGGATATATTTAAGGCGCGAAATTTAAACATTTTTGGACCGAGCAAGTCCGCGGCTAGGCTTGAGGGCAGTAAGGCGTTTATGAAAGACTTTTTAGCTAGAAACGCTATCCGAACAGCTGCTTATCTAAATACCGATGATTACGATGCTGCGGCTAAATTTATCGACTCTCTTGCCGCTCCCGTCGTCGTTAAGGCCGACGGACTGTGCGCCGGCAAAGGCGTGATAGTCGCGCAAAGCCGCGATGAAGCTAAGTCTGCGGCTCGTGATATGCTAAGCGGCGAGAGCTTTGGCGAGGCTGGCAAACGCGTGGTCGTTGAGGAGTTTTTAGACGGATTTGAGCTTAGCTTTTTTGCGATTTGCGACGGCGAAAATTTCGTAAGCCTGCCGGTAGCGCAGGACCATAAGCGCCTAAAAGATAACGACGAGGGACCAAATACCGGCGGTATGGGCGCCTACGCCCCTAGTCCGCTAGCAAGCCAAGAGCTAATAAAACAGGTCGAAGAAGAGGTCGTAAAACCGACTCTAAAAGGCATGAAAGCCGAGGGGAATCCTTTTTGTGGCGTGCTTTTCGTGGGGCTTATGGTGGTTAAAGGCGTGCCGTACGTACTCGAGTTTAACGTGCGTTTCGGCGATCCTGAGTGCGAAGTACTAATGCCGCTGATAGACGGCGATCTGGGCGAAATTTTATTAAATGCGGCGAAAGGCGATCTAAAACCAGTGAAGCTAAAAGATGAATTTGCCGTCGGAGTCGTGATGGCTAGTAGAAACTATCCTTTTTCAAACTCGCCTAAGGCTAAAATCAGCGTAAAAAACGTTCCGGAAAACTCGCACATAGCATACGCAGGTGTGAGCGAGCAGGGCGGCGAGATCTACGCTGACGGCGGACGAGTACTCGTGTGCGTGGGGCTTGGCAAAAGTATAAAACAAGCGCAGCAAAAGGCCTATGAGCTTTGCGAAAACGTAGAATTTGACGGCGCGCAGTACCGAAAAGATATCGCTTGGCAAATGCTAAAAGGGCGCGAATGAGCAGGAGTGTCATAGATAAGCTCGAAAACGAAAATATCACGCTCGCTAGCGTCGGCAAAAGAGCCGTCGCGTGGGGGATAGATAAATTTCTCATCTCGTTTTTGTTCTATGCTGTCTACTACGAAAAATTTGACGGGCTGGACTACGAACAGATCAGTGCGCTAGCTATGGAAATGATACCGCAGATCGTTTTGCTCGAGGTTATTTACCAGACGTTTTTTACGTGGTACTGCGGCGCTAGTATCGGCAAGGTCGCCATGAAGATCGTGTGCGTGGATATCGATCTGCTCGATAAGCCAGGCTTGCCAAATTCTCTCACTCGATCTTTGGTTCGCATCATCGGTGAAAACGCATTTTTCCTAGGTTTTGCATGGGCGTTTTCAAATCCATTATTTCAAACGTGGCAAGATAAGTCCGCGAAAACGGTAGTTATAAATGTTTACTAGAATTTTTTTGTTATTAATGTTTGGGGCTTTTAGTTGCTTTGCGGCTCAAAATTTCGAGCTTCTAGCCGATGACGTAAAACGCGACAACGGCGTTGTTACGGCGGATAAAAACGTACTTGTTTATTCGCAGGATTATTTGATGAGCGCGGATAGGGCCGTTTAAGATAAGCAAAAAGAAAATTTTGAGCATTTAGGTAAAGTAAATTTGATAAGAAAAAAAAAAGAAATATAGAGCAGCTCATACGCAAAGATCGACCTAAATAGTAAAGATAGTAGCTACGAAACGCTATTTATGATGAACCGCGACATGGAAGTCTGGATGCAAAGCGACGAGAGCAATAGCACTTCTAAGTTTTATGAGGTAAACGGCGCAGTCGTGTCAAGCTGCAATGTCCAAGATCCGGACTGGAAGATTAAATTTAGCAGCGGTAAACTAAAC
>CAUQHH010000125.1:0-5912 GCA_963517705.1 uncultured Campylobacter sp. | reverse complement strand
GGAGGCGGAAAAAGCTTACGAGGACGACGCCAGCGTTAAAAACTCTCGCCGCGTAGATAAAGCACGTAAGGCTTTTGAAAAAGCGCAGCGCGATCTCGAGGCGGCGGAAGAGATAAAAGAGAAAGCCGATAAGAAAAAGGGCAAGTAGCCTGCTCAAATTTGAGTTTGAACTAGCCAAGGATCAAGAGGGAAGCCCTCTTGATCAAATTTAACAATCTGGCGCTTAACCCCAAGGCGGTGAAACCGCCAAAGGGGTATATTTGAATTTAGCTTAAATTTAGCCGAATTTATCTTTCAAATTTAACTCTCTTTTACTTTTACTCCAAAGCTTGCGCCAGATCAGCGATGAGGTCGTCTGCGTTCTCTAGGCCGACGCTGATTCTGATTAGCTCCTTTGTTATGCCTGCTTTTATTAGCTCTTCGCTCGAGAGCTGTTGATGCGTAGTGGAGGCCGGATGCGTGATGAGCGACTTTGAGTCGCCGATATTTACGACGATTTTAAAGAGCTTTACTTTGCCCAGCATCTTTACGGCGCGCTCATAGCTATCTGTTTCAAAGCACATTAGCCCGCTAGCCATACCGTCCTTGAAGTATTTTTGCGCCTTTTCGTGCTCGGGATCGTTTTTTAGCGCAGGGTAGGTTACGCGTTTTACGTATTTATGCGAGTTTAAAAACTCGGCTATTTTTTGCGCATTTTGCGAGTGTCTCTCGATACGAACGCTTAATGTCTCAAGCCCCTGGATGAGCTGCCAAGAGTTAAAAGGCGAGATCGTAGCGCCTATATCGCGCACCAAAGCCACTCTCATGCGTAGCGCGTAGATGTCGAATTTATCCGCCATCTGAGCGTAAACTAGCCCGTGATAGCTCTCGTCAGGCTCGTTAAAATGCGCGTATCTGGCGTTGCCGACTAGCTTGGCGTTTAAATTTTTGCTAGCTACTACTGCGCCCGCTAGGCTTAGACCCTGGCCGCAGATATATTTGCTCGCGCTATGCACGACGACGTCTACGCCGTGATTTAGCGGTTGGAAAATGATCGGCGTAGGTACGGTGTTATCTGCGATCGTTACGACGCCGTGCTTGTCCGCGATCTCGACGATTTTTTTAAAATTCGGGATTGCGATTTGCGGGTTTGATAGCGTCTCGAAAAATATCGCGCGCGTTTTGTCGTCTATCAAATTTTCAAGATCGTCCGCGCTGTCGCTGTCAAACACTCGCGCCTCGATACCGAAACGCTTAAGCGTGTGCATGAAAAGAACCATCGTGCCGCCGTAAATTTTCTTTGCCACGACGATGTTGTCGCCGACTGCGGCTAAATTTGCGATCGAATAGAAAATCGCCGACTGACCGCTGGCTGTCACGATAGAGGCCGAGCCCTCCTCGAGCGCGGCTATACGGCTCTCTAGTACGTCCGTCGTCGGGTTGCCCAGTCTCGTGTAGATGTGGCCAGGGTCTTCTAGCGCGAACCTCGCCGCAGCCGCCTCGGCGCTGCCGAAATCATAAGCCGTAGTCTGGTAAATCGGCACCGCCATGGCGCCAGGACCTGCCTTGGTGTCGTAGCCGTAGTGCGTAGCGATCGTCTCTTTTTGCATTTTTTCTCCTTGTAAAATTTGCGCGCATTATAACCGCTAAATGTTTAAATTGGTATAATTGGACTTTTGAAAGGAAAAAATGGCTGAACAAAACGACAAATTTAAGCGCGTAAAATACCTGCGCGGCCTGGAAAAATTCGCAAAAGCTGCGATTAGCGCGCTAAAAAGAGAGGATTTTAACGAGGACGAATTTCGCGCTAGGGTGGGCAAAAACGCCGAAATTTTACGCAAGATCGAGCCGGTTTTTTTAGATAACGCCTACTCGAAATCTCTTGAAAATTTCGTAAATTTAGTCGTAAAAGGCGGCGAGAGAAGCGAGCTAATAACCTGCGCCAACGCGCTAGAAAAGCTAAAAAATCAAAAAACCTATAAAAAAGAAAAACATAGAAAAAAATATAAGGACGAAGAGTGAAATGCGTGATATTTGACATGGACGGCACGCTCATAGATAGCGCAAGAGCGATCTGCGAGACGGTAAACGAGGTGCGACGCGAGCTAGGGCTTGAGGGCGATCTGGCGGCGGAGTTTATCGTAAAGGCCATAAACGAGCCGGGGCGAAATTTGGGGCTTGACTTTTACGGTATCGATAAGCCTGATATGAAACTGCGTGATAATTTTGAAGCTAAATTTAAGAAAAACTACCGCGAATACGCCGCGGCCTACGAGGGCATCGATGGACTGCTAGCCGGACTAAAAGAGGCGGGGCATTTCGTCGCTCTAGCTAGCAATGCGCCGCGATACACCTTGGATGAAATTTTACAAAGAAGCGGGATATTTAAATTTTTCGATCTCATAGTAGGAGCGGATGAAAACATACCTCAAAAACCAGATCCCGCGATGTTAAATTTGATATTAAAATCAGGCGAATTTGATAAAGCGATATTTGTCGGAGATAGTAAAAAAGATGAGCTTGCCGCACGTAATGCCGATATGAAATATCTAAACGTTTGCTGGGGTTTTGGTAGCAAAAGTCCAAGCTGTGACAATGTCTTTACAGCAGCTGAAGCAGTCCTATATATCGAGAAGTTATAAAAATTTAGCACATTATTTTACGAGAAATAATGCGTATTTTAAGTTTTAAGAAAGGTTTTAAAATTTATGGATTATGATATATTTTCTCAAAGTCCGAGAGAAAAATTCTTTGAAATTTTATTTAACGCGAACAAAAATTTAGTCGAAAACGAGCTTGAAAAAACTTTTGAAAAATTTATCGCGATGAGCGAATTTTGCGAAAAAAGCGGCTTTGACGAAACGGCGCAAAATTCGTTTATTTCTCAAAATCAAACCCTGATAAATGAGCGTCTAAACGACATTTATATCGGGCTTAGTGGGGATATTTTAAGTCAAAATGAGTAAAATAGCCGTTATATTTTCGTTGTTTTTATCGCTGGCTTTCGGCGCGGTAAATTTCGAGGAAGAGCACCTTTTTGAGCTCAAAAAAGACGAGTGGGCGCGGGTTTTCGTGACCAAAAAGGGCACGGACGAGCGCGAGAGCTTCGACTTTCGCTGGACGCTTTTTGATAACACGAACATCATCGTGCATTCGCGCTACCGAAACTATCCTCGCCAGCTTGTTATGTCGCTAAGGCGCGGGCTTGAGACCTACAAGCAGACTTTGATACCTGACCTCAAGTATCCGCCTAGCGACCGCGTCGCGCTTTATCTCGTTTTTGAGGATTTTAAGCAAGGTGTGGCGAAATTTCGCGTGCTGATAAACGACGACGAGCAGCGCGTAGATGTTGAGTTTTTGGATCCGCCAAAAAAGCAGAGCGGCGCTCAAAATAGCGCGCAAAACGCCAGATAAAAGCAAAATTTAAGTGAGCCTAAATGGAAAAAATCGATCTGATAATGAAAAATTTTATCGCAGAGCTTGGCTATGAGCCCGCAAATGCGATGTTTGTGCGGATAAACTCAGGCAAAAAGCTGCGCTCTAAGCTGCTTTTAAAAATAGCGGGCGAAAGCGAGCAGAGTCTCGAAATTTGCGCGATTATAGAGCTTATTCACCTAGCTAGTTTGCTTCACGACGACGTGATAGACGATGCCGACACGAGGCGCGGAAGCCCGAGTATAAACGCGAGCTTCGGCACTAAAAACGCCGTGATGCTGGGCGATATCCTCTACTCGAAGGGCTTTTACGAGCTGTCGAAATTCCCGCACGAGATCGCGGGCGAGATATCGGGAGCGGTTAGTAAGCTAAGCGTGGGCGAGATGATGGATGTGGAGCTATCGGCTAAATTTAACGAAGACAAATCCGCATACGAAACGATGATCTACTATAAAACCGCCGTTTTGATCGAGGCTGCCGCTGCGGTCGGTGCGATGCTGGCTGGGCTTGATGCGCGTAATTTTAAAATTTACGGCAAAAATTTAGGCCTAGCATTTCAGATAATCGACGACATCCTAGACGTCACGCAAGACGCCGCGACGCTTGGAAAACCGAATTTTAGCGACTTTAAAGAGGGTAAAACGACGCTGCCTTACATTTATCTTTATGAAAGCTTAAGCGAAGCGGACAAAGAGAAGCTAAAAAGCCTGTTTAAAAAAGATCTTAGCGAGTCCGAGCGCGGCTGGGTGAGGGCGAAGATGAACGAAACGGACGCGATAAAAAAAAGCATAGAAGCGGCGAAAAATTTAGGCGAGCAAGCGATAAAATCGGTAGAGAAATTTAACGTAGACGGCCTAGAAAATATCGTAAAATCAATGATAGATAGGGAATTTTAATGCATTACGCAAGCGTGAGCTTTACGCACAAAAACACCGATATATCCGTGCGCGAAAAGCTCTCTTTTTCTAACATCGAGCGCAAAAACGAAATTTTACGCCTCATTAGCTCCAGCCAAAACATCAACGAGTGCATGGTGCTAAGCACCTGCAACCGCGTCGAGATCATCGCTAGCGTAAAGACGGTCGAAGGCGCTAGCAAGCACATTATCGCCTGCATGTCGCTCATCTGCGGCATCCCTTTTGAGGAGCTGCAAAGCAGAGCCGACGTCTACGAGGATAACGGCGCCGTGCACCACCTCTTTGCCGTGGCTAGCTCGCTAGATAGTCTAGTCATCGGCGAGACGCAGATCGCGGGGCAGCTAAAAGAGGCGTATAAATTTGCCCGCGCTAACGGCAAATGCGGCGCGAAGCTTGGCAGGGCGATGGAGTTTGCCTTTAAGTGCGCGGCGGAGGTGCGAAATAAAACCGAAATCTCCAAAAATCCGATCTCTGTTTCAAGCGTCGCGGTGGCAAAGGCAAAGGAAATTTTTGGCACGCTAAACGGCATGGTCGCCGTTATCGTGGGTGCCGGCGAGATGGCGGAGCTAGCCGCAAAGCACCTAATCGCAAGCGGCGCGCGAACGATAATCGTCAGCCGAAACAAAGAGCGAGCTAAAAATTTGGCCCTGACGCTGGGGGATAATAACGAATACGACTCACTTTCAAACGTAGCGCAGTACATAAATAAATATCAAATCATATTTTCCGCGACTGCCGCGCCGCATCCCGTTTTGATCGACGCGATGGTAGAGCCAAAGGAGTTTAAGCGCTATTTTTTCGATATCGCCGTACCGCGCGATATCGCGATCACGGAGAGCGAAAATATCAAAATTTACGCCGTGGACGACCTGCAAGAGATCGTAAATAAAAACTTAGCCCTGCGCGAGGAACAGGCGCAGATCGCATACGGCATCGTTGGGCGAAATACGGCAGCGTTTTTTCAGATGCTGCGCGAGCTAGCAGTCACGCCGCTAATCAAAGGCATAAGAGAGCAGGCTAAAGAGTGCGCCGAGAGAGAACTCGCAAAAGCCCTAAAAAAGGGCTATCTAAAACATAGCGACAAAGAGGAAGCATACCGCCTCATACATCAGGTTTTTAGGGCGTTTTTGCATGCGCCGACGATAAATTTAAAAAGCCTAGCGGGCGCTGCGGGAAGCGAAGCGCAGCTAAGGGCAATCGGGGAAATCTTTAACGTCGCGGAGCAAACGCCGCAAGAAGAAAATAATGAATTTGAATGGGAGAACGAATGAAATTTAGCAAACTTTACGCGCCGACGGCAAAAGAAGCGCCAAAAGACGCAAGCCTGGCAAGTCATAAATTTTTGCTCCGAGCGGGCTACGCCGAGCAGGTAGGCAGCGGACTTTACAACTTTTTGCCGCTTGGCAAGCGAGTGCTTGAAAATATAAAAAATATCGTCAAAGAGGAGCTTGACGAGGCGGGCGCGCAGGAGATCTCGATGAGCTTCGTTACATCCGCCGATCTTTGGCGCGAGAGCGGGCGGTATGAGTTTTACGGCAAGGAGCTTTTGCGCTTTAAGGACCGCAAAGAAAACGACTTTGT
>CAUQHH010000124.1:0-5966 GCA_963517705.1 uncultured Campylobacter sp. | reverse complement strand
GCCGATAAAATTTTATTTAAAAACGACGCATTACCAAGCATCTCGTTTTCAAATTCGTATAAATTTAACGACAACAAAACGCGATCTTGTACCTCGTCAAAGCTCGGGATAAAGAGCGCAAAGCCGTTTTGCTCATGAGCACGCATCGAGCCCGCTATCTTTTCTTTTAGAAAATACACGGCGATTTTTACGGCGTTTTCGTAGTTTGCGGCGACTTTGAGATTTAGCTTTTCAAAAAACAGCGCCGTCTTTTGCAGCCCTTTAAATTTCGCCGTCTCATAGTCTCGCAAAAACGTCCTATACACCTGCCCAGCATACGTCCTAACATCGGCAAACACGGTGTCCGAGTGCGTTTCGTCCTCTTTTTGCGCGTTTTCGAATTCTGATTTATAAATCATAAATTCGCGCTCCAGCCGAGCATAAATTTCATCCAGCGCAGCGCCGATTTCTTCTTGCAGCGCGCTTAGGCCGCGCTTATACGTCCTAAAAAATTTGGCAAATTTCACGTCGTTGTAGATGAGTTTTGAAAACACCTCGTCGCTGTCAAAATCAACCGCCTCATACGAGCTAGCTTCAAAATACTCGCCCTTTAGCAGCGTTTTTCGCGGCGCGTATTTATACTTTTTCACACTTTTTAGACTAGCTAGGATCTCGTCTGCAACGAGCTTTGCGACGTGTTTTAGCTCGTTAAAGGCTAGCTCGATTTTTGGTTTAAAATTTTCCTGCACGGCTCTTAAATTTGACTCCAGCTCCGCGTCAAATTTCACGATTATCTCGCCCGCTTTTTCGTAAATTTTAGCGATTTTTTCGTGTTGTTCGGCATTTACGGCAACCAGCCTAGCGCACTTTTCGCGCACAAATTTTTCTTTTATCTCTTCGCCACCAAAAAGCTCATGGATCGCGCTTATCGCCGCGCCAAAATTCGACTCTGCTAAAAGCGCCGCATCGCCCACAGCTTGCGCTTTTACGGCTTGCTTGGCGGAAACTGCGATAATGCGCTCGAAAAATCGCCCGTAAGTCGTTTGCGCGTGAGTTTTGAGCCTCTCAAGCTCGTCCTTGCTTAGCTTATCTTTTTGATTTAGCAAACAGATCGCCGTTTTGCCCCCGCCAGCCAAAAACTCCTCTATCTGCGCGGCTTCGCTAGCGCGCGCGGCATTGTCGGCGAGGCTTAGCCAGATGACGCCCGCGACGTCTTTGAGCACTTCGTGCGTGACGGCGGTATCGGCCTTTGAGAGCGAGTTTAGCCCCGGCGTATCGACGAAATTTACCGACTTTAAAATTTCAGAGGGCGCGTAAACGCAAAGCCTATTCACATCATCGCCAAACACGCGCTGATCGACGAATCGCCCGATCTCCTCGACGCCCAGATACAGCTCTCTGCCGTTTTCGTAAAGCACGCTAAGTCCTGGCGCGGCGCCGTATCTGATAAAGGTCGGCTTCGAGGTCACGGGCGTTAGGCCCGACGGTAAAATCTCGCTACCCAAAAGCGCGTTTAAAAACGTAGATTTGCCACTAGAAAACTGGCCGACGATGGCGACCGTAAGCGGGCTAGATAAAAACAGATCGAGTTTATTTAGCTCGCGCTCTAGCTCGGCACTCGGGTGAAATTTGGGCTCGGTTAGCTCATTTTGCAGCCGCCTAAATCGCCCGTGAAAATCGTCCGAAAATATCTTAAAATACCGCGTTTTATACGCGTTTATAAACTCCTCAAACACTTTGCAGCTCCAAATTTATAGCATTTATCGCCTCGCTTTGCGAGTTTAGGCGCTCTAGCTCGCGCGAGTCTCGCCCGCTAGTTTTCGCCAGCTCGGCAAGCTCGATTTTTAGCGCCTCTTCGCTGATTGCGAGCGCTTTTTCCTGCTCTTTTAGCGCGGCTTCGATCTGCTTTTTAAACTCGCTTTTTTCAAATTCGCTAAGCTCGAAAACGAAATTTTTGATCCGCCGGGCGCCCAAAAACTCCTCCGCGGCTACTTTGGCGGCCTCGGCTACGCTTTGCGCGCCCGAGTTTGCCGCGCTAGCCACCGCGTCCACGACCTCTATGGACTCTAAGCTTATCCCTTTTGAGTTTAGATAGTCGTTTATGCTAAAGATCTCGGCCGCCGCCGTTTTACCCTCAAATTCGCCGAATTTTAGCGCGATATTTTGCGCGCACGCGGTGATTTGCCGCACGATTTCGTTGCGATTTTGACGCATTAGGACGATGACGCCGTCTTTGATCGTAGTTTGTGCGATGCGAGAGAGGCGCTGCGGATCGATCTTTTGTTTTTTAGAGGCCGCGTAGTTTACGTCATCCGCGACGCGCTGCTTTAGCGTCTGGACTAGAGATTTTAGCCCAAGCTCGTAGCTAGCTGCGGTCTTAGCCGTATCTAGGCGCCCTAGCTCCTCTTTTACCGCGTCTCTCACGTCCTCTAGGCGGCTAGCTAGCGCGGCTTTTTGCTCGTTTAGCTCAGAAAGCTTTTGCGACAAGCTCAAATTTGAGTCCGTTAGCTTTAAAATCTCGCTTTGCGTATCCGCCGCAAACTGCGCGCAGACGCGACCGAGTTCCTTTTTATATGCCTCGATGCCAAGGCGCGATTTTTGGCTGCTAGGGCCAAAAAGCGTTTCGTAAAGATACTGCTTAAACTCCTCGACGCCGCTGTTTTGCCTACCCTCAAAGTAGCTTTTAGCGCTCACGGCGAAAAACTCCGCCCCGATACCCAGCTCCCGCGTGCGCTCCTCGACGCTCTTTTTGGCGTAGGCAGCGACCTCGTTTAGCTCGCCTTCTTTTAGCACGTCGGCGTGAGTTAGCAGCACGGCGAGCCTCACGGCGTGCGAGTTTTGCAAGCTTGAGACGATAAAGTCCAGATCCTTTTGCGTAGCACTTTGCGAGACGTTCATAAGGTGCACCATCAAGTCGCACTCCCGCATAAACCTCCGCACCAGCTCCTCGCGCAGAGCCACCGCGTCGTCGATGCCGGGCGTATCGATGATGCGCACGTTATCCTTTAAAAGCTCCAAATTTTCGTAAAGCTCGACGCTTTTTACGAATTTGGCGTATTTTGAGTCCGCCGAGGTGTAGCGCTTGATCTCGTCCGTTTTGACGGTCTTGCTAGCCGGCGGTTCGGAGCAAATCTCACTCACGCTAGAGCTTTCAAATTTAGGTTCCGATTCACCCTCCGCGTTAAATTTGACGTTTAAATTTTGCGCCGTTTCGCTCTCAAATTTGACGCCCGCGCCGCCGTAAATTTCGGCTATTTCGTCATCTTGATCTTGCGCTATACCAAGCTCTTTTAGCTCCGCCTTACTCCAAAAATTTACCCTTGCAAAAGGCTCGGGTGCATACTTTAGCACGGTTAAATTTACAGTTTCGGGTACGTTTGAGGCGCCTAGGATTTTCTTGCCCAGTAGCGCGTTTAGCAGGGTTGATTTGCCCGCATTTATGACACCCGTAACCGCGACATTAAACTCTAGCTCGTGCACTTTTTGGCGCGCTTTTGTCGCCGCATTTGCTACGTGCGCATACGGGTTTAGTGACAAAATACGCTTGCAGATATCGTTTAGCGCGTCTATTTTTTGATGAAAGACGTCTGATTTTTTAAAATTTGCGTCCTCTTGTTCGTTTTGCGTCGGCAAATCCGCGCCGAGGGTCTGCAAAAACGCCGAAAGCCTGCTAAAATGCGCGGAGGAGATTATGTTTTCGTTTTGCAGGATTTCTACGGCGGCGAGGAGCTTTGATTTTGAGATTTTAGCGGATTTTAGAGCGTTTATCGAGCCTAGCTGAGCACACTGGAGGCTGTATATATCGGCCTTTAGCCCAAGTGCATGAAGGATATCCCTAAACTCCTTTAGCGCCATAAATCTATCGAAATTCTCCGCATCCGCCGCGAGTAAAACGGCGAGGCTTCGCTCGTCTGCGAGAATTTGAGTTTTTGGGTCTAAAAATAGCTTAAGAGCACCCCAAATTTCGCTTAAAAATTTATCCGTATCCACCGCTTCGCCTTTGATAAAATTTGCGCCCGCAAGGTCGCTTTCGGGGCGAAATTTAGCATAAATTAAATTTAAACAAGCTTGGGCGGGTTATTTTCGTGATAAATTTAAAGCAGTCAGCGTAAAAAGCAAATTTGACGGCAAAATCACGTCAAATTTACATAGCGGCGCGCGGCTGGATAATATTTTGTTCAAATTTTTGCTCGGTGTCTTCGCTCATGATGTGAAGCACTTTGCTGCGTTTGATCTTCGCGTCGTTTTTAAATATCGCGCGCACTTTGTCCATGCCAGCGTAGAAATCACGCATGAGCACGACGCAGATGTATTTGCCAAAAAACGTTGGTTTGATAACGCCGTTTTCTTCGTAGATCGCGTTCACTAGCTTTAGCAAGCTAAGCTCGACAAATAGGTCTTTGTTGATGTTTGCGTCGTTTTGCTCGTTGTAGGCTTTGATATCCACGGCGCCGTCAAAAAGCCTTGTTAAAAATGTATATTTTAGTCTCTCTTTTTTGCTAAATGCGCATTTTGCGATGACCGGGCTTTGCCTATCCTTGATCTTTCTGCCGTAGTCAAGCAGGTTAAAGGCGTTTATCACAAGCTCGCCGTCAAGGAAGCTAAATGCGCCGCTACCGACGCCCACATACTCTAAATTTGAGCCCACGTATTCGTCGCGAAGGTCGGCGCTTTTTTCGTTTGAAAATGCCCAGGCGTTGCTTTGCTTATATCCGCCTTTGGCAAATTCGCTCACGATGATTTCGTAAAATTCGCGCTCGTTATCGACGTTTGAAACGCCGAGCGAGCGAGCAATGTTCTCTCTTGTTAGCTCTGATTTCATGAGCGGATAGAAGGTGATCTGCTGCGGAGAGATCGATTTTGCGACATTTATGTCGTTTATGAGCTGCTCTTTTGTTTGATTTGGTAGGTTAAAGATGAGATCTAGGCTAATGACCGGGATCTTGCCCAGAGCCTGCTCGAGCTTTCTTTTCGTCTCTTCAGCTGAGCCAAATTTCTCATATCTACCGACTCTTTTTAGTGTCTCGTTATCAAAGCTTTGCACGCCTACGCTTAAGCGGTCGATGAGACCGTCAAAACGGCTGAGGCTTTCTGGCGAGATGTGGTTTGGATCGCTCTCGGCCGAGATATCTTCGATGCTAAAGAGATCCTTTGCGAGTTTTAGCGTCTTTTCAAGCTCGGGTTCGTTGATAAGCGTCGTGCCGCCGCCGACGTAAAGCGAGCTAAAATCAAAGCCGGCCTCCTTGACCTGCCTCATCTCCTCGCGTAAATTTTCAAAATAAATTTTCGCAAGCTCCTGCTCGTAGTGATACTTGTGAAACGAGCAATACGGGCAAAACGTATGGCAAAACGGCACGTGCGCGTAGAGCATATACTTCTTATCTTTTTTTGGAGTTTTGGTGTAAGTTGTGGTCAAAATATCTATGTTAAATTCGTTGTATAGTGATTTTTGAATAGAATTATGAGCGTAATTTACTGCAAATTTTTCTATAATATTCTTAAATCCCACAATTAATTCCTCTTTTTAATTTTTATCGCGTATTTTACTTAGGTTTTGCTTAAAACAAAATTTTAAGGGGCTAGTCTAGCTTATTTAAATAAATTTAACGTAAATTTCTGTGTAGAAATTTACGGTTGCGCTTATATATCTTTTTATATAGACTGCGTTAATTTTATCCCAAAGCTTAAGGATTTTACTCCTTAGCCCTTGAGATAATCTTGCTCGAGTCAAGCTCAAATTTCACTCCGTCTTTTGCCTGCAGATAGTAAAATTTACCGATATTGCAAAGCGATTTAATGCCGTAAATTTTAACCGTCTTTTCATCTATTTCACAAGGTCTTTGATCTTTGCCTTTCGCCTTGCAAAGAGACTTTGGTAGGGCATTTAGCGCACTTTTATCAACTAGTAGAAATTTATAATCCACATCGCCTATATTAAATATTTTGGCTGAGTATTTGATAAACAAAAGCGAGTTTGAAACTATCAT
>CAUQHH010000123.1:0-6030 GCA_963517705.1 uncultured Campylobacter sp. | reverse complement strand
GTCGAAGGCCTGCAAGATAATAAAATGAAAGAGCTATACTCCAACAGCTCATCCACGACAAACTATGAAATTTCAAAAAAAGTCGAGCGCGTCAAGGATCAATTTGCTAAGATAAACCGCCTAAGCGCCGCTGTCGTCGTGGACGGAAAATACGAAAATAAAAAAGACGAAAAAGGAAATCCGACTAGCGAAATAGCCTACGTACCGCTTGATAAAGAGCAGCTAGCGCGTATAGACGCTCTTATCCGTCAGTCTATCGGCTTTGATCAAAACAGAGGCGACGAGGTCACGGTTAGCAACTTTGAGTTCCAGCGTCAAGACGGACAGACGCCGGCTAGCAAAGTTCAGTCCTTTTTCGAGCTTTACGTAGTGCCGTTTTTGCCTATCTTAAAGTATCTTTTTGTAGCGATCTTACTATATGTATTCTACAAGAAAGTTATTACGCCGTTTATGACGAAGATGCTTGAGGACGTAAAAGAAGAAGAGATCGATCTATCCGAAAACGAGGTTCAGCTCGAGGATAGCGAAGATACGCTGGAGAAATTTCAAGCAGCTAGGAAAAAGGTTGAAGAGCAGCTGGGTATCGGAGATAACTTTAACGAGGACGACCTGCGCTACGATGTATTACTAGAAAAGATGAAACTAGTCGTTCAAGATCGCAGCGAAGAGATAGCCGTATTGCTTCAAGATATGATAAAAAACGATTCTGACTTTAGCAACCGTAAGGACTTTTAATGGCAATAAAGTTAAATGAACAACAAAAGATGATTTACGACGACCTTTCGATGCCCGAAAAGGTCGCTATTTTGCTTATTCAGCTAGGCGAGGACGTTACGACGCTACTATTTTCGCATATGGAGGTTGACGTCATAACCGAAATTTCGCGCTATATAGCTACCGCAAAAAGCACTGATAAAAGCGTAGCTGCTGCGGTTTTAGAAGAATTTTATGCCCTCATGCAGTCAAATCAGTATATGAGAAGCGGCGGTTTAGAGTACGCGAAAGAAATTTTATACCGCACCTTTGGTCCTGAAGCTGCGCAAAAGATACTCGACAAGCTCGCAAAAAGCATGGAAAACACAAAGAGCTTCGGTTATCTTACCAAGGTCAAGCCTCAGCAGCTTGCAGACTTTATCGTTAACGAACATCCGCAGACTATCGCGCTTATTTTGGCGCATATGGACTCAACCAGCGCAGCCGAGACGCTTTCGTTTTTTAATAACGAGCTTAGAAGCGAGGTCGTCGTGAGAATGGCAAATTTGGGCGACATCAGCCCGTCTATAATCAAACGCGTTTCAACGGTACTAGAGGGCAAACTAGAGAGCCTCACGTCCTACAAGGTCGAGGTCGGCGGCCCGAGAGCCGTGGCGGAGGTGTTAAACCGCCTCGGCCAAAAGGCGTCCAAAGCTACGATCGAATATATCGAGGACGTCGACGATAAGCTCGCTACGACCATCAAAGAGCTTATGTTTACCTTTGAGGATATTAACACCCTCAATCAAGCAGCTATTCGCGAAATACTTAAAAACGTCGATAAAAAAGACCTTATGATTGCCCTAAAAGGCAGCGGCGACGCATTGAGAGATAAATTTCTCTCCAGTATGTCTCAGCGCGCCAGCGACTCGTTTAAAGAAGAAATGCAGTTTTTGGGGGCGGTGCGCGTAAAAGACGTCGAAGAGGCGCAGCGCCGCATAGTAGAGCAGGTTCAGGCCCTAGCCGAAAGCGGGGCGTTCCAAATAGGCGAAAGCGATGAGATGATAGAATGAAAAGTAGCGTAATAACAAATGAGCGCTCAAAAGAGCACTTTGTAGAAAACTATCGGTTTAAAATTTTAGGTCAGGAAAAAAGAAGCGAGGATACACACTCGGCCCACGAAAGCGAATCCGGCCGCGCGACCGAGCATAACGAGCGAGCCTTGAGCGGCGGGCAGGAGGGCTCAAATTTAGGCGAAGCAAAAGAGCAGGGTGGGCATTTTAAGCCTGAGTCAAGCTTCATCGAGGAGCTTTTGAAGCGCACCGACGAGATGAGCGGTAGTATGATAAAGCTGCAAATGCAAATCGAAAATCAAGAAAACGAATTTGCCAAACGCCTAGAGAGCGAGATCCAGCGTGCTAAAGAGGACGGCATAAAGCAGGGCAGAGACGAGGCGGCGGCTAAATTTGACGAGGAGCTAAAAGCGCTTGAGAGCAGGTATCTTGGCTCGATAAATAAGCTAGAGGAACAGGCGGCTAAATTTGAAAGCCTCATCGCATCTAGCGAAGCGCAGCTGCCGGCCACCGCAGTCGAGGTCGCAAAAGAGGTCGTGAAAAAAGAGATTTCGCTAAATTCGGCAAACATCGCCGCAGCCATCTGCAAAGAGCTTTTTAGCGAGATAAAAGACGCCAAAGAGGTGCAGATAAAGGTAAATCCGAAAGATTACGAGTTTATCAAAGAAAATTTCTCCGGACAAAACGTCAAAATCTCCGCCGATGAAGCCATCAGTGCGGGCGGAGCGATCGTGCTTAGCGACGCTGGCAACCTCGAGGGCACGATCGAAGCCAGACTAGAAAAAATCAAAAAGATAATAGGGCAATGATAGACGTAAAATCTATGAATATGGAGGAGCTCGAAGCGCTTTGCGGAAAGCTCCGTGATAAAATTTTACAAACCGTCAGCGCAAACGGCGGGCATCTGAGCTCAAACATCGGCGCGGTCGAGCTTATCGTCGCGATGCACTATGTTTTCGACGCCGCAAAAGATCCGTTTATATTTGACGTCAGCCACCAAAGCTACGCGCACAAGCTAATCACGGGGCGCTGGGATAAATTTGACACGCTTAGAAAATTTGGCGGTATCAGCGGCTACACCAAGCCATCCGAGAGCAAATACGACTACTTTATCGCAGGTCACAGCTCTACTTCTATCTCGCTAGCAGTCGGCGCGTCAAAGGCGATCAAGCTAAAAGGCGAGGATCGCATACCCGTGGCCTTTATCGGCGACGGCTCGATGAGCGCGGGTATCGCGTACGAGGCGCTAAACGAGCTGGGCGATATCAAAAACCCATGCGTCATCGTACTAAACGATAACGAAATGAGCATCAGCAAGCCCATAGGCGCCTTTAGCAACTACCTGTCGCAGATGATGGCCGGACCGCTGTATCAGAAGTTTAAAAGCCGTGTCGAGCGATTTTTGAGCTATATGCCAGACGGCGCCGCGTATATGGCGCGCAGGATGGAGGAGGGCATTAGGATCTTTACGCCCGGGATGTTTTTTGAGGAGCTGGGGCTTGAGTATATCGGCCCCGTAAACGGCCACGACGTGAGGGCGCTCATTGAGGCGTTTAACGTCGCAAAAGGTATGAAAAAGCCCGTCGTCGTGCACGCGCAGACGCTAAAAGGCAAGGGCTACGAAAAGGCCGAGGGGCATCTAGCCAGCTGGCACGGCGTGAGCCCGTTTGATTTGCAAAGCGGCGAAGCTATCAAAAAATCAGCCGCCAAATCGGCCACCGCGCTCTTTGTGGAAAATTTGACCCAGCTAGCTAGCGAGCATAAAAATATCGTCGGAGTAACCGCCGCGATGCCTACGGGCACGGGCATAGACGCTTTGATGGAGAGATTTCCGGATAGATTTTGGGATGTCGCGATCGCCGAGCAGCACGCCGTCGCCTCTATGGCCGCGATGGCCAAGGAGGGCTTTAAGCCGTTTATCGCGATTTATTCGACCTTTTTGCAGCGGGCGTTTGATCAGGTCGTGCACGACTGTGCGATTATGAACCTAAACGTCGTCTTTGCGATGGACCGCGCTGGCATCGTCGGCGAGGACGGCGAGACGCATCAGGGCGCGTTTGACGTTAGTTATCTAAATTTGATCCCGAATTTGACGATTTTTGCGCCTCGATGCGCCGATAGTTTTAGGCTCGCGATGCGCTACGCCTACGCTCACGAGGGACCTTGCGCTTTTCGCTATCCGCGCGGAGCTTTTGCGCTGGCGCAGGGCGAATTTGAGGCGCGAGAGCTAAAGCTCGGCAAGGGCGAAGTTTTAGTCGAAGGCGGCGGCGAAGCGGCATTTATCGCTTACGGCAACGCCGTGGGCAAGGCAAATGCTGCCCGCAAAATTTTGCTTGAAAAAACGGACGGTAAATTTGACCCGAGTCTCGTTGATCTAGTGTTTGTTAAGCCGCTTGACGGCGAACTTTTGCGGGATCTTGCGCGCAAGCATAAAATTTGGTACGTATTTTCCGATACCGCAAAAAAAGGCGGCGTAGGCGAGATTTTGGCTGCGTTTTTGCAGGAGCGGCGCATTTTCGACGTGCGCATCGTTAGCTTTGAGTTTGACGACGCGTTTATCCCGCACGGCGCTACGGCCGACGTCGAAAAGGCTCTTGGTATCGATGCGGCAAGCATTTGCGAGAAAATTTTAGCCCAAAAGGCAGATCAAATTTGAGCTGAAGCGTTTTTGCGCTTGGATTTTATGAGTTTTCTCAAGAGTATTCGTGCGTAAAAGGCTCAAATTTAAGCTAAATTAGCCTTTTACGCTCGGTCTTTCTGCTTTTACTTTTAAATGACACAGGCAAATTTACTTAAAACAAAAGATCAAATTTAGCAGAACACACTAAGCCCAAAAATCAAAATTTGACTTCAAACATCATGCCAAATTTATAAAAAATACAAATTTTAAGCCAAATCTGACACAAATTTTAGTAAATAATAATTTATATTACCAACTATAAAGAAGTTTTAAATAAAATTTTTGTATATTTAGCTAAAAAATATCAGGAAAAACGATGAACTATATGGAACTTCTCAAAAATCACGGCCTCAAAGCCACCCCGCAGCGCCTCAGCGTGCTCAAGATCCTCGATCGCCACACGCACCCGACGATCGATGAGCTTTACGAAGAGATC
Source organism: uncultured Campylobacter sp. (assembly GCA_963517705.1). GTDB lineage: Bacteria > Campylobacterota > Campylobacteria > Campylobacterales > Campylobacteraceae > Campylobacter_A. Next base: position 1,148 of record CAUQHH010000123.1, on the reverse strand, counting down.
TGCGCCGAAAACCCGTCCGTATCGCTCGCAACGGTGTATAAAAACCTAAATATGCTCAAAGACGAGGGGCTCGTCGTCGAGGTCAATATGCCAAACCAAAAGGCACGCTACGACATCTTTAGCTATCCGCACATCCACGTCGTATGCGAGAGCTGCGGACACGTCGAGGACTATAACTTCTGTGAGGCGCTGAGCGAGTACAAGGAAAATTTAGAAAGAAAGCTTGGAAATTTCATCGAAAAGATGAACGTGCTCGTAACCGTGAAGGACTGCCAAAACTGCCGCCATTAGGCTTTTGGCTCGCTTTTTTTGGCGAGCCAAATTTTCTCTAGTTTATAGCTTTATAATGAATTAAATTCGGGCTTATGCTAATAAAATTTGCAGCTGTTTTTGATCCTACAAGCGAGCTTTTGTCAAGAATAAGTTGCGCTTGCGAGTGCTTGGCGGCGCTAAAAGCGGCGACATTTTGCGTTTTAACCTGCCTTAAATTTATACTAAACCTCACTCCGCGACGCGATTTACCCAGATCAAAAACTCATCGCTCGGGTTCTCGTCGTCCAAATGCGCGGGCGTGACGAGCTCAAGCGCTGTTTGCGGGATCGTCGTTTTAAACGTCTGTGTTACCCACTGCTGAAATTTCAGGTTTGGATGCACGATAAAATCGTCCTCCTCGCTGTTTGGCGGCGCGCTAAAATCCTCATCCCAGCAGATCTCGTCGTATCCGATCGCAAGCAGCCGTAAAAAATCAAGCCCGCTATGAGCCAAAACGCAGGTCATCGTCGAGCCCGAACCGGAGCCCATGTGCACGATCTTCGTCTCGCCCGCATCGTCCAGCCACAGCGCGCACATCGAGCCCTCCGAGCCGCTGCCTGCGAATACGCAAAGCCGCTGCTTGATCTCCGCGGCAAGCTCGCGATCCTCGCCGTAAAACCAATACCTTAGCTCCTCGTCGTGATTTTTCGGCTCATCCGTGAAAAATACGATGTCCGTGCCGCCCTCGCGCTCATCGTCGCTCCAGCTCTGCTGCAGCCGATCCTGCGGGTAGAGATAGCCGCGTCTGCGCCCGCCCGCGTCGTCATAAAAGCCGTTTGCTTCGATCCACGCATAAAGCGCCTCAAGTTCGCTCGGCACGCGCATGCCCTGCGGTA
>CAUQHH010000122.1:0-6067 GCA_963517705.1 uncultured Campylobacter sp. | reverse complement strand
TTCGCGGTGCGGGTCTCGGCGAGTAAAATTTGTAAATTTGACTTCAAATTTGAACGTAAAACGATAAGGCGAAGTATCGCGAGATGATTTTTCGAGTTTTGAAGCAAAATTGAGCGTGCGCTAGGCATGTAGCCTATCTGGTCAAATTTTAACGAAATCCGCAAAAAGCACTCGCGAGACAAGCCGTAGCAAGGCAAATTTACAGCCTTACTATCTGCGCTCCAAATCCCCCCTGCCCCGCCGGCGCGTCGAAAAACTCCTTCACGCTTGGATGTTCGCGCAAGAAGTTTTTGACCGCGTAGGCGAGCTTGCCCGTACCGATGCCGTGATACACCTGCACCTCGTCAAAGCCCATCACTAGGCTATCTGAGATAAATTTATCGAGCTTTTGCACCGCTTCGTCCGCGCGCAGGCCGTGCAGATCTAGCGTGACGCTGGCGTTTTGCGGCTTTTGCACGCTTAGGTTTATACCTGATTTTTTCGGCGGCGCGGGCGTTTCGCCGCTGATTTTTAGCTGATTTATCGGCACGCGCATGCTCACGTTATCGGTTTGTATCACGGCGTCATTTTTGCTAAGGCTCGCCACGACGCCTTTGATCTTGCCGTATTTCACGCGGTCGCCTACTTTTAGCTCGGGCGGGGCGGAGATTTCGGGCTTTTGCACGGCGCGCTTGGCCTCGTTTGCGCGGTTTAGAGCGCGCTGTTTTTCCTTGGTGTCGTCTAGATTTATCGCTCGCCTAGCCTCGTTTATCGCCTTAAAATATTCCCGCTCCAGCCGCGTTATAACCTCGTGTTGCTCGGCCTCGGCTCGCTCTTTTTGCTCTTTTAAATTTTCGATTAGGGAGTCTAGCTTTTGCTCTTTTTTCTCCGCGCTTTCGAGCTTTTCTTTGAGCTGCACCTCTAAATTTAACGTCTTTGTGATGATTTCGTTTAGATTTTCTTTGTCTTCGCCGTAGATTTTTTTCGCCTGCGCGACCAAATTTGCCGCGATGCCGTATCTAGCCGCAGTCTCAAAGGCGTATGATTTACCGATCGTGCCCTTTAAAAACTCAAATTTAGGCCGCGAGTTTTCCTCGTCGTATAGCGCCGCGACTAGCTCTACGTCGGGGTTTTTAGCTAGTAGCATCGCAAGGCGCTTGTGGTGGGTGGTGATGATCATCTTGATATCCTGACCCATCAGCCGCTCGATCATCACGCCGTATAGGCTCGCCGCCTCCTCAAAGTCCGTTCCAAGCTCGATCTCATCGACTCCGATGAGTAGATTTTTCTTCGTAAAAAGCTTAGAAAAATGCACCATACGCCCGGCAAAGGTCGAGATGTCGTTTTTCACGTTTTGCGGATCCTCTATGATGGCGTCAAATTCTTTGAAATTTCCGATCTGCGAATTTTGCGCGTTTATGCGCATCGGTAGCAGGTATTTAGCTAAAAATGCCGCGGCTATCAGCGATTTTAGCAGCATTGATTTACCGCCCGCGTTTACGCCGGTGATCAACAGCACCTTTTTACTAAAGTCGATGCTGATGCTTTTTGGATTTTTTAGCGCGGGGTGAGCGAAATTTGCCAGCTTTAAATTTGACCCGCCGCTTGGCAGCACGAACTCAAAATCAGCGCTTTTAGCCGTAAAAACTCGTGCGCAGTAGGCGTCAAATACGTCAAACGCGCCGTTTATAAATTTTAAAAACGGCAAGCCCTTGTGCATCGCGGAGCTAAAAATTTTACAGTGCTCGTAGACGATCTGCTCTTTTTTATCCAGCAGTTCGCTTTGCTCTTTTTTGAGTTTTTGGATGTTTTCGGGCGCGACGTAGAAGTAGCCGCCCGAGCTTCTAGCCACGACCGTGCCCTTTAGCACGTGGTTAAACCCGCCTCGCACGAGCAGCGCCTCGACCGAGCTGATATAGTGCACCTGCGTATCGACGAGATAGGGCGTGATGGATTTTGAGTAGATGAGGCGGCGTAGATCGGCGTCTATTTGCGCTCTTTTGGCGCTAAACGCGTCTCTGATACCGCCCAGGCGCTCGTCCACTTCGTCTTTTAGCTCGCCGTTTTTATCAAACGAGTTTGCGAGCTTTAGCATCGGCTGCGGGATCTCGATTTTAGCGAGCCACTCGCCTAGCTTGCCTTCAAATTTGAGCGTTTTTAGGTAGGTAAAATAGCCGATTATCTTGGCAAACTCAAAAATCTCGCTCACGTGCAGCGTGGCTTGTTTGCTTAGGCGCATGAGCGCGTCGTCTAGATTTTGAGCCGGTGAGGGCGGGTCAAACTGCTTTTGCGAGAGTTCTAAAATTTTCTCATAATGCAGCCTGCTGTCGCCCGCCATAAAAAGCGGCTTGGGGCGCGCTAAAAAGGAGTTAAACCTCTCCATATAGCCTTGCAAATCTAAAATTTTTATAAGCCGCTCAAAGCCCTCCGCGTTTGTAAATTCTTTTTGCTCACGGTGCGCCGCGGCGTCCGAAACATCGCCGTTTCTTTGCTCGCGCGAGATGTTATTTTCCAGCCCGTTTGCCTCCCAAACGCCGCCTTGAGTCAAATTTTGATTATCTTTAAAATTACGCAATTATTCGCCTTTAAATTCGCAGCCATCAAGCGCGATCTTGACGCTGTTTAGTTCCTTTGCCGAGCGTTTTGCGACGAAGGATGACGTGCCGAACTCGTAGTTAAATTTAGTGTTATTTACGTCGAAATTTCCGCATTTTAGGGTTTTGCCTTGGTTGAAAAGCGCGACTAGCTCCAGCCTTTTGCCCTGCTCACTTTCTAGCCTGATCTCGTAAAAATATAGCGCCGCCGCGACAAAAATAACCGAAAAAGTGATGATAAATTTCGCCTTTTTGCTTAGCTTTTCGTCGCTCACGCTAAATATCGCAATCGCGGCAAGTACGCCTAAAAGTACGATTATGACCCTCATGCGTCGCCTCTTAGCTGATATGTGATGTCTCCAGCGCCAAAGCCGATCACTAAGCCGTCATCGAGCAAGTTTTTCACGCCAAACTCGTCCGTAAAAGCAATCCCCTCGCCCTCGCGCGCGACTTTTTGCGTCATCACGGGATTGTAGTGCTTAAACTCCTCTTTTAAATTTATATCTATCGGCGTCTCGCCAGCGGCATAAACAGGTAGGATAACAAGCTCGTCTATGCCCTCAAAGCACCCTTTAAAGCCTTGCAAATTTGCGCTTAGGCGCGTAAATCTGTGCGGCTGAAATATCGACGTGATCTTGGTGATGCCTAGCAGCTTGGCGTATTCAAAGACTGATTGCAAAGTAGCCTTGATCTCGGTCGGATGATGCGCGTAGTCGTCGATGAGTACGAATTTGCGGCTCGCGGTTAGGATATCGAAGCGCTTTTTGATACCTTTAAAATTTAGCAAATTTTGCCTAATTTGCGCCAGAGAGGTTTCATTTAGCGCGGCCAAGATCGCGAGAGACGCGTCCACAGCGATGTGCTCGCCCATGCCCAGCACTTCAAATTTGCCTAAATTTTTTAGATTAAACGCGGTATAAGGCACGAAATCGCGTACGATCATACTAAGCTCGGTGATATCGACGCTTGGATAAAGGCGCACGGCATCTAGCTTTAGCGTACCTAAAAACTCGTCCTCGGCGTTTATCACGCGCACCTTGGCTCGCTCCAAAAAGCCTCGATACGCCGCGTGAAATTTCTCCAAATCATAGCCGTAATGCTCCATATGCTCGGGCTCGGCATTGGTCACGACGGCTAGATACGGGTTTGAGTTAAGAAAGCTGCTATCGCTCTCGTCGGCTTCGAAAATGACGTTGTCGCAGGGCTCGTATTTCATATTTGAGCCAAACTGCTTACTGATCGCGCCGATGATGACCGAGCCCTCCACGAGGCTAGAGAGCATCGCCGAGGTCGTGCTTTTGCCGTGCGCGCCCGCTACCGAAAACACGCGCTTGCCCTCAAGTACCATCGGCAGCGACTCTTTGCGCGATAGGCACTTTAGCCCTTTACTTTGAGCCTCGACTAGTTCGACGTTATCGGGTTTTATTGCGGCCGAGTAGATGACGAAGTCCTGATCCTTGATCGCGGCCTTGCTGTGCGGCGTGATGACGTCGATGCCCTGCGCGGCTAGCTCGCGCGTGGTCGGGCTTTCTTTGATGTCGCTACCGCTGATGATGAAGCCCTTTTCGTGCAAAAAGCGCGCGATCGCCGAGATACCGATACCGCCGATACCGATAAAATGAACCTTTTTACACTCGACTATTCGCTCCCTTGCACACTCTCTTTCATTAAAGCTAGCCGCTTGTGCGTTTAAATTTGACTGCGCTAAATTTTCGCGACCCGAATTTGACGCCCCGCCCGCTTCTACCGTGCGATGAAGCCCGCTTGCTTGGTTAAAATTTCCTTGTTTTAAATTTTCCACTCGTTTTCCTTGTAAATTCTTAAAGTATTTATATTTACGTCGCCTGCGGCGCAATAGATAACGCTTGTCGTTCTTGCAAATCTCGGCAAAAATACGTCGCGCGTATTTTTTCGTATTCGCCATATTCTCGGTTCTTGTTCAGTCGTCTTGCGCGAAAACGCACAGATGAGTTCTTTCGCATATTTGCCGCTAAATTCATTTTTCTTTATTTTGCGAAATTTAAGACCCCCTACATCGTCCGCCGCGATACAGCTCTATGCTATTAAACGCTAGCGGCCGCGATCAAAGTTTGTAAGATTTCCCATTAAATTTATTAGCCCGATTTTAGCGAAAATGAAATTTTGAGATGCTGAAAAGATGAAATTTATGCGGATTTTAGCAGGCATTTTACCGCGTCAGCTCAAAGCTAAGATCGATCAGATCCTCCACCTGCTCGGGTGCGATTTTGGAGTTTAAATTTACGCTGATCCAGTGCTTTTTATTCATATGATAGGCGGGCAAAATTTGCTCCCCGTCGCGCAAAATCGCCGCGAGATCAGGCTTGCATTTTAGGTTTAGTATCTCTAGCTCCTGCGCGCTTTTAAGCCCAAATTTACCGCCGTCCACGCGCATAAAAACGGCGAACCATTTTCGGTTTTTCGCGTGGCGAAACACGGCAAATTCCGGGTGCTTGTCAAATACTCGCTCGCCCTGCGCGCCGAATTTCTCCTTTATGTAGCTAAAAACTCGCTTCTGCACGAGCATCACTTGCCCCCTTTGCAAAAGCAAGCGTCCAGATGATCGTCCACTACGCCCGCGCTTTGCAAAAACGCATAGACGCTCGTGGGTCCAAGAAATTTAAATCCGCGCTTTTTCAGCTCTTTTGCGACGAAGTCCGCAAGCGGCGTGGTAGCGGGGATCTGTTTTAGGCTTTCGTAGTGATTTATGATGGGCTTGCCGTCAAATTCTGGATCAAATTTAGGCAGTAGATAGCCCCAAAGATAGTCGTAAAAGCTGCCAAACTCGCCCACGACGGCAAGGAATGCGCGAGCGTTTGCGGCAAGCGAGTTTAGCTTTAGGCGGTTTCTGATGAGTGCGGGGTTTTGCATAAATTTTGCCATCTGCTCCTCGCCGTAGAGCGAAATTTTGCGCGCGTCAAATCCGTCAAATGCCGCTCGCATCGCCTCGCGCTTAAGCAGCACCGCATGCCACGAGATGCCCGCCTGAAAGCCCTCCAGCACGATGAGCTCGAAAAATTTCGCATCGTCTTTTACGAGCTTGCCCCACTCCCGGTCGTGATATACGCGCTCCAGATCGCTTTTCTCCGCCCAGTCGCAGCGGATTTTAGGTTTTTGAGTATTTTGCAAATTTAGCTCCTAGCTTTGATAAAATTTGAGAGATTGTAGCGAAATTTGGGTTAAGAAAGATGATGTGGAATCAAATTTTACCAGGCAAAATTTGATTTTTAAATTTGGTAAATTTTATGCTTTAAATTTAAAAAGCATTGCAGATCAAATTTAACCTGCAATGCAATAATTTGCAAGTATTTCGAGGCGATTTTTGGGGTTTTCTGCTTCGCAAGCTCGCAGCTGCAAGCAGAAGAAGTTAAAATTTGACAAAGATAAGGCACGTAGCCTATCGAGTCAAATTTTAACAAAATCCGCAAAAAGCGTCCGAAAGACACCTCAAATTAGCCTATATTCTCTCCAGCTAT
>CAUQHH010000121.1:0-6138 GCA_963517705.1 uncultured Campylobacter sp. | reverse complement strand
AAGCACTACCACGCAGATAGCGGCGCTCTGATGGGCGAGAGCGAATACAAAAATGACGTGCGCGACGGGCGCTACCGCCGCTACTACTTTGACGAGGGCGGCGCGTTAAAGCAGGATGGCGTTTTCAAGGCGGACAAGCGAGAGGGCGTGTTTACTGACTATTACGTTAGCGGCGAGGTTAGCGCACGTAGCCCATACGTCGGCGGGATGCGAAACGGCGAGGACTTCGACTACTACAAAAGCGGTAAAATCCGCGGCGTGCGAACCTACAAAAATGACAAGCGAGAGGGCGCGGAGACGTGGTACTACGAAAGTGGCGCCGTGGAGGAGGCGGGCGAATACAAAAATGACCGCAAAAACGGCGTTTGGAAGCGATTTTACAAAAACGGCAAAACGCGCGTAGTAGAAAACTACAAAGACGGCGAAAAGGACGGTGTCGTGCGCGAATACTACGGGGGCGGCAAGCTCAGAGGCGAATACGAATACAAAGACGGCCGCCAAACGGGCGCGGGGCTGGACTACTACGAGAGCGGGGCGCTGGCGGCGAAAGTGATGTTTAAAAACGGGCGCTATCACGGACTGTACGAGGAGTATCACGAAAACGGCGCACTAAAAGCTAGGGTGATGTTTGAGGACGGACTGGAGGTCGGCGAGGCGCGCCACTACTACGCAAACGGCAAACTAGAGGCCGAGGGGGAGTTTGAGCGCGGTAGGCTAATCCGCGCCAAAAAATACGACAAAGACGGCAAGCTAGTTAGCGACAAATCCGATAAAAACGGACTTCCACGGGAGTAAGCTTGGCTAAAATTTAAATTTGAGCGGAGCCGAATTTGATTCGTGCGGCTTAAATTTGACGCTTCGGTCGAGCTTGGCTTTACGCGACGCCTAGCTTTTTCTTATTTTAAGCGCATACAAGGCGTCAAATTTGACTCAAAATCTGCTATATTGGTCTAAAATTTTAATAAAAATCAAAGTTACATAAAACAATAGCACTCTAAAAAAATTAAAAAATAATTTTTATTTTAGCTTAATATATCAATATTTGTAGTAAAATTTGCTCTGGATTTAATACACAAAAACACTAAAAAGGAGCAAAATATGGCTGCTGCGGGTATTATTATCGGCACGGTAGTGCTGTTTATAGTGGGTTGGGCGATAGTGCGGGGCAAGTACGCGCCGCTCGTGCTTTTTCTTTCGGGCGTTTTTATGTTGATCTGCTCGGTCGCGCTGGGCACGGGAAATTTTATGCCTAAACAGGCCGTAGCGACGGGTAACGCATACCTAAACATCATCGAGTTTATTCGCTATATGTTCTCAAACAGATTTGCAAATTTAGGCCTTATCATCATGTTTATGGTGGGCTTTGCCAGCTACATGACGCATATCGGGGCGAACCACGCCTTTGTTTCGATTGCTACGAAGCGCTTTGCTAGGATCAAAAACCCATACGTCATGGTATTTGTCGCATTTGCGGTGGCTAAGCTCATCAGCATGGTTGTCACTAGCGCAGTGGGGCTTGGCGTGCTATGCCTCGCGCTTTTAGGGCCCGTACTCATCTCGCTTGGGCTAAACAAGCTCACCGTAGGCTCGATCTGCGCGATGTCAGGAGCTGCCTCGATGGTGCTCATCGGCGCATCGACCGCCGCTGCGGCAAAGGCTACGCAGCTTAGCATTTTAGATTACGTTTTCATTTATAAAATTCCAGCCGCGCTTCCGACCTCGATCGTGATGGGTATCGCGCTCGTTTTTTGGAACAGATATCTCGATAAAAAAGAGGGTTGGGTGTGTAGCGAGCACGTGGGCGAAGTGATGGAATTTGACGGCGCAGTGCAAAATCCCGAGGCCGCCGCGCCTAAAATTTACGCGATACTGCCGTTTTTACCGATGATTTTGGTGGTCGTATTTTCGCAGTACTGCATCGCCTCTATCAAGCTTGACATCTCGGCTATCATTATCCTTTCAGTCGTCATCGCGATGCTTTTTGAGGCGGTCAGGCATAGGTTTAAATTTGACCCGATCGCCGAAGGGGTCAAGGTATTTTTCCAAGCGATGGGCAAGAGCTTAAGCGGCGTCGTTATCCTTATCATCGCAGCGGGCGTATTTGCCGAAGGCTTTAAGGCGCTAGGCATGCTAGATAGTATCGTCAAGCTCGCAAATTCGCTTGGCTTTGGCGGCTTTGGTATGTCGGTGCTTTTCGTCGTCATCACGACGCTAGTTACGATTATCTCGGGCTCAAACGGAGCGAGCTTTTATCCGCTCATCGAGATGGTGCCGCATATCGCCGCTAAACTAAACGTGAGCTCGGTTATGCTCGTGCTACCGATGCATCAGGCTTCCACTATCGCTCGCCCTCTCTCGCCCGTAGCTGGCGTGGTCGTCGCGATAGCGGGCATGCTAAAGTGTAGTCCGCTCGATATCGTCAAGCGATGCAGCGTGCCGGCGGTCCTTGGCCTAGTTAGCCACCATATTTTCGTATTTTTACTCTCATTGTGAGGCGCGAAATGCAGCTTCCTAGATGGACGTTTGAGGACGCGTACGGCGACTTTGACGATGCGAGATTTACGGACGCGCTGTCAAATTTGGACGAAATTTTAGGCGAGATAGAGAGGTTGCTAGGCTCTGGCGGCGAGTTAAATTTGCTGATAAACGCATACGAGCGCGGATTTGAGGAGGCAAACTCCTTGCTCGCGTTTTGCCGCTGCAAATCAAGCGACGATACCAAAGACGAGCGAGCAGGCGCGGCCGAGGCGAAAATCAGAGAGAAGCTTTTGCGCCTTGAGCGGACGAAAGAGATCATTTTTGAAAAGATGGACGCGCTAGATCCATCCGACGCCGCGCACCAAACGCAGGAGTTTGCGCGGATAAAGTTTCTTTACGACGAGCGCAAAAGTAGCTGGCGGGCAAAATTTGACGAAAAAGAGCGTAAAATTTACGAGGACGCGGCGGCTAGCAGTTTCGCTCCGCTTTACGGCGTATTTAGGCATCTAAATAACCTCATCGCCGTGCAGGTTACTGATAAAAACGGCGTAAAAAGCGTCTATAATCTCTCAAAATGCGCGGGCGTTTTAAAGGGCTCGCCCGACGCCGCGCTGCGAAAGAGCGTATTTGAGGGGCTGGCGGAGCATTACGCTAGGCACGCGAGCCTATACGCCGATGTTTTAAATTTGCTTCAGGGCTTTAGGCTGGGCGAATTCAGGGCGGCGGGAACGGATATTCTGACGCCTAGCTTGCAGCAAAATAAAATCAGCGAGCAGGCCGTAACGGCGATGTTTGCGGCGCTGAATCAAAGAACGGATAGGATCAGAGAGTGCGTGAGTCTGCGCGCGAAGTACTTTCCGCAGGGTAAAATTTACGCCTGCGATCTGCTAGCGCCATCCCCCTTTGCTGGCACTGATGATATCCCCTACGAGCGGGCGATAGAGACGATATGCGAGGCTCTGGGCGAGGTTGGCGAGGAGATACCTGAGTTTATCAAAATGATGCTGCAGAAAAACTGGATCGAGGCGCAGGTACGCGAAAACAAAGCAGGCGGCGCGTTTTATACGAGATTTGATAAATTTAGGCAACCGCGGGTATTTTCTAGCTACATGGGCACGCAGGCGCATATGATCCAGCAGGCGCACGAGCTCGGGCACGCGTGGCACTACTGGATCATGCGCGATCTGCCCGCGCTGCACACGCAGTTTCCTATGACGCTAGCCGAGGCTGCGAGCACCTTTAGCGAAGCCGTGCTACGAAACCATCTGCAAAAAAACAGCGCGGATAAAAATTTGCTCTTTGATATCTTGTGGCAGGAGCTAAAATCGGCGGCAAATTTCATGTTGCACATCGGCGTGCGGTTTGATTTTGAGATTGCCTTTTTAAAAGCTAGGCAAAAGGGCGCGGTCGGCACTGTGCAGATAGAAGAGCTCATGCAAAAGGCGTGGCGCGGACGTTACGGCGATACGGTGCAGGACGTCGATGGCTTTTTGCCGTACTTTAAGCTGCATTTTTACAAAACCAATCAATACATCTACAACTATCCCTACACCGTCGGCTGCCTGCTCTCACAGTTTTTGCTGGGCGAGTTTAGGCGCGCGGGCGATAAATTCATCGGCGCGTACAAGGCATTTTTGCGGGAGTGCGGAGTGATGAGCGTCGAGGGTTTGCTGCAAAAGCACTTCGGCAAGGACGCGCGAACGCTGGAGTTTTGGCTCGAGTGCGTCGATAATGCGCTAATTTATGCTGACGAGTTTAAGCGGCTCGAAAAGCAGATGGAGTTTGATAAGGCGGCAAATTTAGGCGGTCAAATTTGAACCCAAATTTGATTTATTTTTGACATCGTTTTTAAATTTAAGAGCAAAAACGTTGAGCATTTTTGCTCTTACCGCCTATTCGTCAAATTTGAGCGCCGTTTTTTGATCCCAAAAGATAATTTTAGCAGTCAAATTTAAAACTCCCTCGCAAAATTTGGCATGCGTTACAAATTTGCACTTAACTGATAACAACTATCATAACTAAGCTATTTTTTAGCTAATCTATTTTATAATAATCACAATCAAATAAACAGGAGCCCAAAATGTCAGTTTTAGTTATCGGAGCCGACGAGATAACGCCTATAAAAGCAGTCCTAAAAGACCTAGGAGCAGAAGCGATCGAACACTGGGACGCGCGCAACGAAAACCGCGTAAACCGCAAACCGATCCCGCAAGATACCGAGTGCGTCGTGATGTTGACCAGTTTTTTAAACCACAACACGATGAAAACGATAAAAAACCAAGCCAAAAAGCGCAATATCCCGATCGTTTGCGCCAAAAGAAGCGTTAGCTGCGTTTTTAGCGAGTATTGCAAAGTCTTTGGGCTAGATAAGGAATTTGGATGCTGCAAGGTAAAAGATTAATAGATGAAATTTGGCTTTTTATCAGGTATTGGAGAAATAACTCCAAGTATTTTTTCAGGGCTTGATGCGGTAAATAAGGCCCGAATTTTTATAAATTTATACAACTGTTGCGCAGGTCGCGAGCTAAAAATTCCTCTTATTTATGCGTATTCGGGCTTAAATCTGGAGGGAATTTTTCTAAAGCGTATCGATGACTTGTGCGAGTTTAAAAATCCTAGCCGAAGTAAAATTTCAAGCTTTTGCATCGCTTCAAACGCCGTTATCTGCGCCTATAAATCAGGCAAATTTGACGCCGTCCCACCGCTAGCCGTCTCTCCCAAGCACCCGGCCGCCAAGCTAATCGTTATGCTAAAATCCCAAAACGGAATTTGTTTTGACGCGGACATAATGTTTTCTCAGTTTGTTTATGATAAAATACGCGCCAAACATTTTGATAAAAACGTTTATTTTCAAGACGGGATTATCTTTGCCGAGCAGGGCGGACGCAAGCTTTTTGGCGTTATGCCGTGCTTTAAGGAGATAACAAAAGAGCGGTTTCATCTGGCTAACTGCGAGATCGCTAGGGGCTTTGAGGCGCTTAGCGGCGGAGAGTTTGACAGGATGTTTATCGTAGCTCCGAGAAATGCGAATTTCTCGCGCTACATCGAGGTCAGACGGGAGTGCGGACGCGGCGGATCGCTGCGACTGGTGCCCTACACGATAAGTCATCATATTTTTTAAAGGAAATTTAAATGATAGGTATCATTTTTGGAAGCAGTATGGGAAATACTGAGGAGGCGGCGAGCTTTTTAGCCGAGAATTTGGGGCTAGAAAACGAGCTTTTAAACGTAGCAAACTGCGACGCGGCTAAGCTAAACGGCTTTGACAAGCTGATTTTGGGCGTTTCTACCTGGGGTACGGGCGACTTGCAAGACGACTGGGACGCGTTTGATTTTGGCGGACTAAAGCTTAGCGGCAAGACTGTTGCGATATTTGGCATGGGCGATGCCGAGAGCTATGCGGATAGCTTTTGCGGCGCGATGGGCAAGCTTTACGATGAGGTCGTAAAAGCCGGCGCAAACGTCGTGGGCGCAGTGTCCGTGGACGGATATAAATTTGACGAATCAGAAGCCGTAAGAGGCGGTAAATTTGTTGGTCTGCCGCTTGATGCCGATAACGAAAGCGAAAAAACCGAGCCTAGAATCAGCGCTTGGATAGAGCAGATCAAACCTCATTTTGCTTAAAATTTAATACTTCTAGTCGGGCTTTTGCCCGATTTT
>CAUQHH010000120.1:0-6181 GCA_963517705.1 uncultured Campylobacter sp. | reverse complement strand
ACGCTTAGAAAGATCGCCCTCATGCTAGTGGAGTATCAGTATGATTACTTTTTCGGCGGCGACATCAAGCCTATGCGCCTAAAGGACATCGCCGAGGATCTGGGGCGAAACCCGTCGACCATCTCGCGCGGCATCTCAAACAAATACCTTGAGTGTTCGCGCGGACTGGTGCCTATAAAGAGCTTTTTCTCCGCCGCGATTGACGAGGACGTCTCAAATAAGGCTATCAAGGACTTCGTAGCAAATCTCGTTCGCAACGAAAATCCGGCCAAGCCGCTTAGCGACCTAAAAATTTTAGAGTTTATAAAGAAAGAATTTAACGTCGAGGTCGTCCGCCGCACGATAACCAAATACCGCCTAGCGCTAAATATCGGCAGCTCCAGCGAGCGTAAAAAGACCTATCTGCTGCAATCCGGTAAGTAAAATTTGCCGCTTGGAGCAGGGCAAATTTGCCGAGCGCGATGCAAATTTGAGCGTAAATTTTAAATTTAAGCTGGGGGTTTGGCGGGGATAGTATCGTATTTCTCTTGATTTTTAAGTCTCGAAAATTTAAAATATCCATATGAAGCGCATATTTTTTATTCTTTTTGTCCTATTTTTAGGCATTGCGAGTACTTATTTGATTGAGGGCATCGCTCCCAGCATGGACAACATCATGGGTGGTTTATTTTTCGGTTTGATTTTGGCTATACCGATTTTTTGGTTATTTCGCTGTTTAAGGCTTATTCCTTGCAATCAAAGTATTGAAATAACGCCTATAGATATATTTTTCGACGATAGCAACGGCGATAGTTACTTTTACGTTTTTAATCTTATTATTTCTTTGATTTTGATGTTATTTATAGGCCCTTATGCGTTAATTATGGCTATAGTTTGCGTGATTTTTCAGGACACTATTAAACGGTTATTAAATTATATTTTTTATGCTAAAGTCTAAAATTTAAATCTTATTCCGCCGCCCCCGACTCAAGTTCCTTAAAATATGGCTTCAAACTCTCGTAGGCGTTTTGGATACGCTGAAACTGCGTTTTGCATTCGTCCAAAAGCTCCGGGCTAAGCGCGGCGTGAAAGTCTGGGTGATAGGCTTTGACGAGCTCTAGGTATCGGTTTCGCACCTCCTCAAAGCTATCGTTTTTATCGCATCCAAGTACGATAAAATGATCCTCGAAAAGGCTAGCCAGCGCGGCAAATTTGGCCTCGTTTTTCTTGGCGCAGATTTTGATCTGTTTTTTAAATTTTTCAAATTCCTCTTCGTTATAGTTAAAGATGATCGAAAATTTCATGTATTCGCTTTTGTTAAATAGCTCCTCTAGACGCGCGCACTCGCCCAAATTTGCGATATTTAGGGCGATTTGACCTTCGGCGGATAAAATTTGCTTTGACTCAAAGCCTCTAATTATGTGCGAGATGAAGGCTTCATTTGAGCGATCGAAGCTAAATATCGCGCCGCCCCGCACGAAGGCGACATCGACGAAAACCATGGCTTTGAGCGAGTTTGGTTGGATGTAGTGGAGTTTGATGGTTTTATACTCGGCGAAGTTTAGATTCACGTTTTTTAGTTCGTATCTTTGGCAAAGTTTTTTTAGAAATTTGACGAAATATTTGCGCTGAACCTTCTCGTTTTCGTCGTAAAACGACATCACTTTGCCTTTTTGCCCCAGCGTCTTGGCGAAGTTTCGCTTTATGAGCGCTTGTAGCTCGAAAAACAGATCGGCGTCTGATGTTTCTATGCTTAGAGATTCTAGATTTTGACTTACTTTTATCAAATTTTGCCTTTATAAAACGCACTTGAAAGCATTTTTTATTCCGCTTTTTCCCATACGGGCGTTTCATCTAGCGCGACGTATTCGCACAGACGCTCGTAGGGCTTGTAGTCAGCCTTATAAGCTAGGCTAGGGCAGTCTTTGACGTAGTAGCCTAGATATATCCAGCGTAAATTTAGCTGCTGTGCGAGTAAAATTTGCTGATAGAGCGAGTATCTGCCGATGCTAAGGTCCGCAAAATCAGGATCGTAATAGCAATAAACCGCCGAGATGCCGTCGCTAAGGATATCGACTAGATCGACGCCGATGAGACGGCCGTCTGCAAAATACGCTATCTCCTTGCCAAACTCCGCGTGCCCCGCGACGTAGAGCTCGTAGTAGCGGCGAAAGTCCAGCTCGTAGTACTTCCACTCGCGCTTTTCTTGCTTAAATTTATGGTATTTTTTGTATAGCGCTACGTGCGCGTCGTCTATGAGCGGCTTTGTGAGGATGATTTTGGTGTTCTCGTTTTTGCGCATTGTGCGGCGGGCGGATTTGCTAAATTTAAAATTTAGCGCATCGACCCTGATATTTACACACTCGCGGCAACCCGCGCAGTTTGGCTTAGAGAAATATTTGCCAAAGCGCCTAAAGCCGCGCCTAGCTAGAGCGTCGTTTACGGCGAAGTCGCAGCCGTCTATGTAGCGATACTCCATGCGCGAGTCCCTGTCCTTGAGGTAGGGGCAGGGGCTAGGCAGGGTGGAAAACGGCACGACTAGCACTTTTTGATATCCGCGTCCTTGACGTAGGCTAGAAACTCGTCACGCAAATTTTGCTCTTTGTGTGCGATGGCTTCTTCTTTGCTAAAAGTTTTTGGCTCAGACTTTAAATTTTGCTTTGCGGCATTTTTGGCGGCGGAATTTGAGCTCAAATTTGCATTTTGCTCCTTTTGCAGCTCTTTTTTTATATCCTTTAAACTATCGAAAAAATCATTCATCCGCGTGCTCCTCTTTAAATTTTCTAGCGTCTTTTACCCTTTGTATCGCGGCAGCGATGGCTGCGATCACCTCTTCGTTGTCCTCGTTGTCTTTGGTTTTCATCTTTTCTAGCAGGGTAGGCATTTTGTTTTCGACGTAGGACGTGTCGAAAAATCCTCGCCTAAAGTCGCGCTCCTTGCTAATGCTGAGCAAAAACGGGATCGTGGTTTTGACGCTGCCTTCGATAGTAAACTCATCCAGCGCGCGTTTTAGTTTATTTACGGCTAGGTCGTAGCTAGGTGCGCGCACGATGAGCTTGGCTAGCAAGCTATCGTAAAACGGCGGTATCTGATAGTCTTTATATAGGTGGCTATCTACGCGCACGGAAGGGCCCAGAGCAGGGTAGTAGCCGGTGATTTCGCCAGGGCTCGGGATAAAGTTTTGCCATGCGTCCTCGGCGGTGATACGTGCCTCGATCGCAAAACCCTGCGTGATTACGTCGCTTTGCTCCATATCTAGGATCTCGCCCGCCGCGATACGAATCTGGCGCACTATGAGATCCACGCCCGTGATCTCCTCGGTCACGCCGTGCTCGACCTGGATGCGGGTGTTCATCTCCATAAAATAAAAGTTGTTATAATCATCAAGCAAAAACTCGATCGTGCCGGCGTTGGTGTAGTTTACGGCCTTTGCCGCGGCGACTGCGGTCACGCCCATGCTCTTTCGCAGACTTTCGCTCATCGTCGGACTCGGCGCTATCTCGAGGATCTTTTGGTGGCGGCGCTGGATCGAGCAGTCACGCTCGGCTAGGTGGATGATGTTGCCGTATTTGTCGCCTAAAATTTGAAACTCGATGTGGCGCGGATTTACGACGTATTTTTCCATGAAAACTTCGTCGTTGTTAAAAAACGCCTTAGCCTCGCGCGTGCAGCTTTCAAAGCTAGATTCTAGTTCCTCTTCTTTCCACACGACGCGGATGCCGCGTCCGCCGCCGCCGCCGCTAGCTTTTAGGATGACCGGGTAGCCGATGCGCTCGGCGTAGAGCTTGATGTTTTCTATCGTTTCGTTGTTTAGCTTTTCGGTGCCGGGCACGATAGGGATACCGTTTTTATTCATCAGATAGCGAGCGATGTTTTTGTTACCCATTTTGCGGATGACATCGGCGGTAGGTCCGATGAAAACCAGTCCCGCATCCTCGACTTCTTTGGCAAATTCGTAGTTTTCGCTCAAAAATCCGTAGCCCGGGTGTATGGCGTCCGCACCACAAGCTTTTGCTACCTCGACGATGCGCTTGGCGTCTAAGTAACCCTTGATCGGGTCGATACCGATCTGGTAGGCCTCGTCGGCTATCTTGACATGCAGGCAGTCTTGGTCTGGCTTAGTATAGATAGCGACGTTTTTGATGTGTAGGTCTTTGCAGGCGCGGATCACGCGAACGGCGATCTCTCCGCGGTTTGCGATCAAAATTTTATGTATCACTTGGCTTTCCTTTCTTATCGTTTTTTGAATTTTACTCTTTTTTGCTTAATTTGCTTTTTTAGAGTACGATCTTTGCGTACTGTCTTTAAATTTGCTCTTTTTGTTATCTTTAACTGTTTTTGCTATTAAATTTTTAGCTTGTACTACCTTTATTTATATATTTTAATGCTCGGTAGCCAGGCGCGCTTATTTTTAATTAAATTTGCCACATAAGATAACATAAAGATTTTTTATAGATGGTTAAATGCGGCAAATTTGGTGCAGAAATTTAAAATTTTATAGGATTGCAGCAAATTTTGATGTAGTAGGGGATGTAAAAATATAAAAAATTTTAGCAACTATGTCAAAATTTATGAAAGATTTAAGAAACCTTTGGCTATACTTCACATTTCTTTTAAAGTGCGCTCGTAGCTCAGCTGGATAGAGCATTTGATTGCGGTTCAAAAGGTCAGGGATTCGAATTCCTTCGAGCGCACCATTTATTCATTTATAATTAACCCTTTTTCACAAATCTTTTTATGTTAACTTATTCCTTTTTCTTTACTTATATTTTCTTGCTTTAAGTGGTTTTGCATATAAATTATATGAGCAAAATCTTTTAGAGATAAAATTTAAATCGTTAGATCTTGAGTAAATTATTACTTTGTCTTTTAAATTTTCTTGCGGCTTACTAAAAACAATCATTTAATTCTTATCTCAGATAAAAAACACAAAAACTACTCAATTTCTATGATACATATTTTAATGCTTATAAAAATAAGTTAAAAAGTAAAATGCAGACTATTTTTGCTATTTTGTATTGAAAACTATAATTTTCAAATAAATATTTATAACTCTTTGAAATTACCTCGATATATTAAGTAAGTACCGAAAATACGGCGTTTCTTAACGCTTTACTTTTTGCATTGAATCAAATTATCCATTAAATTTCATGCTAAATTTAACTGATAATTTTTATGCTTATTTTGCTAATTATTGTGTGTGTGTTTTAGGCAACTTTTACAAAGTAAATTGGATTGGTAAAAAATGTAAGGATTAAAGTAGAACTTTTAAACAGCCCTACTTTTTATGTTTTTTTGGATAGTCAAAAAACAGAGCTTTTGCGCCGTGCTCTTTTAGCTCCTTGAAGCTGCCGTCAAATTCGACGCAAAAGATGCCGCAAGTCGGGATATTTCCTATAGCGGCGTCACTTAAAAGCTCACAAATTTCAGTTATCGCGTCGTTGTGGGCTATAATAAATACGTTTTTAAATTTGTCGTCAAACTCTCTTACAAAGGTCAAAAGCTCATGCGTCTGCGCTCCGTATAGCTCGTTTTTAAATTTGATTTTTTTCTTAAATTTAACCGCTTCGGCTAGCTTTTGAGCCGTTTTGGCGCAGCGTTTGGCAGGGCTTGAAAATATCGCGTCCACCCTAACTTCATGCTTTTTTAGTCGTTCGCACATCAGCGCTAGGTCTTTTTTGCCGCGCTCACTTAGATCGCGCTCAAAGTCGTCACTTTCGCCCTCTTCTACGGCTTTTGCGTGCCTGATAAAGTATATTTTTTTCATTTTATTCCGCCTTTCCGGCTTTCGCTATATTTTTTATATGCTCGATTTCCGCCTCGCTAAAGCCTGATTTTAGGCGCGCGCTCACGTTTAGCTCGCGAGACTGCAAAAAAGCTTTAGGGTAGATTTTTTGTACGATTTGCGCGTAAATTTCGGGGCTTACGCCCTCTTTTTCACAGGCAAATTTAAACCAACGATCGCCCTTTGAGACGTGCGAGATCTCCTCGTCTAAGATGACTTGCAAAATTTCGCAAAGACGTGCCTTGTCTTCATCTTTTTCGCGCTCGGTTTCTAATTTTTTTAGCATAAAAGCATTTGCGTCAAGGCCGTTTGCCTCCATGTATCTAGGTAGCACCGCCATGCGCTCAAGCAGCGACGCGGAGGTATTTTGCAAAGCGATAAAAAGCCCGTCGTGTACGGCAAAATCGCCGTATTTTA
>CAUQHH010000119.1:0-6212 GCA_963517705.1 uncultured Campylobacter sp. | reverse complement strand
CCCTAGCCCTCTAGGCAATATCCACCCGTTTGCTTTTGCGGCGGCTGCGGTCATCGTGATACTTGCTAAAGTTATGTTTATGGTTTAAGGAGAGGATATGATAAATTTAAAACTACTCGACACTCGCTACGACGAGTTCGTAAAAAAATTACAAGGAAAAAACGTAAAAGCCGAGGTTTTAAACGAGCTTTTGACAACATTTAACGAGCTAAAAGCTAAGCGTCAAGCGCTAGAAAATTTCCAAGCGATCCAAAACGCCAAGAGCAAAGAGCTAGGCATAAAGGCCAGAAACGGCGAGAACACCGACGAGCTAAAAAACGAGCTAAATTTGAACAAAGCAGCGATGGGCGACGCCGCCGATATCGTCCGCGAATACGAGGAAAAGCTAGAAAATATAGCAAGCTGCGTGCCTAATATCACCGACGACGACGTGCCATTTGGCGCCGACGAAGAGGGTAACGTCTGCGTAAAAACCGTGCTTGAGCCGACCAAATTTGACTTCGCGCCGAAAGAACACTACGAGCTTGGCGAGAGCTTAGGCTGGCTTGATTTCGAGCGCGGCGTTAAGCTATCAGGCTCGCGCTTTTGCGTGCTAAAGGGCATGGGAGCACGCCTATCAAGAGCGCTAGTTAACTACATGATCGACTTTAACAACGCGCGCGGCTTTGAACTGGTTAACGTACCGTTTTTGGTAAATGCAAACACGCTTTACGGCACCGGACAGTTGCCTAAATTTGAAGACGATCTATACAAAGCTCAGGGCGAGGATTTGTACCTGATCCCTACTAGCGAGGTGCCGGTGACGAATCTTTACAACGACGAAATTTTACCCGTCGAGAGCCTACCGATAAAGATGACTTGCTACTCGGCATGCTTTCGTAAAGAAGCGGGCTCAGCAGGACGCGACACGCGCGGTATGATACGCCAACATCAGTTTGAAAAGGTCGAGCTCGTAGCTATCACGACTCCAGAGCAAAGCGCGCAGATGCTAGACGAGATGGTCGCGTGCGCTAGCGACTTGCTAACGAGCCTTGGATTGCCGCACCGCCATATGCTGCTTTGCAGCGGGGATCTTGGCTTTAGCGCGGCAAAGACGATAGACCTCGAGGTCTGGCTACCCGGACAAAACAAATACCGCGAGATAAGCTCGGTATCAAACACGCGCGATTTCCAAGCTCGCAGAGCCAAAATCCGCTACAAAGACGGCAAGAAAAACGCTCTGGTAAACACCCTAAATGGCTCGAGCCTAGCCGTAGGCAGGACGCTCATAGCGATAATGGAAAACTACCAAAAAGCAGACGGCAGCATCGAGATCCCGGAAGTTCTTAAAAGGTACATGTAGTGGCGCAAAACGACGATGAAAACGTAGTAATCCTCGAAGAGGCCGAAACCCAGCTAAGCGACAAAGAGCCCCAACCGGAAGAACAAGAAGGCGGCGAAAGCGACGAGCTGGTTTCGCTCGACGAGCTAGAACCAGTAGTCCCCGAACAAACCGCAGACGCGCAAGATGACGCCAAAAAAAGCAAGAAAAAGCTTTTTATCATCGGAGGATCGGCGGGCGCGGCCGTCATCATCTTGGCCGTAGTTTTGTTTTTCGTTTTTAGAGGCGAGAAAAAGTCGCCGATAGACGAAAAACAGATCGTAAAAGATATCGAGGAGCACTACGAGTCGCAAAAATTCGGTAGCTCAAAGATCGACGATATGATCGCTAAGGCAAATTTACTCTACGAAAAGGGCAATAAATTTGAGGCGCTAAAAATCTACGAGAACATCGCAGTTTATAACCAAAGCCTCTCAAACTATAATCTCGGCGTTTCGCAGATGAGGCAGGGCAAATTTGAAGACGCGCTAAAAAGCTTTAAAAAAGCTATCGACAATAATGAAAACGTCGCCGTTAGCGCCATAAATGCCGCAGTTAGCTCACTGGAGCTAAAAAACGAGCAAAATTTTAACTACTACATAAATCTCGCAAGCTCGTTTTTATATAAAGAAGCAGACTCTCCGCTATACAACTACTACTACGCGCTCATAAACTACTATAAAGGCCAATACATCGAGGCTCTAGCGGCCCTCTCGCACGCTGAAAACGGCTACTATAAAGACCGATACGACTACCTCGCGGCTAAAATTTTAAGCTTTATCGGCGATGATGCCGAAGCAATAAAAAAGCTCGAAGCCCAAAAAGAATTTGACGCAGATCTAGCTCTGGGTATGCTTTACGCAAGACTCGGGCAATACGAAAAGGCCAGAAATAGGCTAAATTTAGCACTCAACAAAGGCGGCGACTCAAATAAAATAAACTCGATGATAGCCATCATCAACCTAAAAGACGGCAATTTTGAAGCTGCGACCAATGAAATAAAAGCTGTTTTTCACGAAGATCCGCTATTTTTAAATGCGAATTTCCCGATCAAAACGATCCTAAAACCAGAGCTTTTCGACGTAAATTTAGCTCAGGCGCACTTTAGAAACGACCTGTTTTTCGACAAAACCAAACGCTACGAGACGCTGTTTTACTTCGCGCCTTATAAGGTTTTTGACCCTACCCAAACGATAAACTATATAAGAAAGGGTGGAGTGAGCCTATTTTTGGATGATGCAAGCGCGGCGGGCAACTACCTAAACGCTAGCGGCGCGCTCTCAAAGGTAAATTTAGAGCTATCCTCAGCCATCGCAAACGCCCTAAACTACAAGCTAAAGCAGGCTAACGCGCAGTTTGCATCGCTCATCTCGCTCTATCCCGAACACTCGGTTTTACACTACGACCTAGCCCTTAGCTACGCGCAGCTGGGCAACTTTAGCATGGCGGCAAAGCACTTTATCATGAGCTATCACCTAGACCCTACAAATCATCTAGCAGGCGTGCTAGGCGCCATCGCAAACGACATAAATGCCGTGGATAATACCAAACTATTGCAAGAAATTTCTGAAAATCTCGACCACGACGCAAGCTCAAAAGACGCGCCCGTAAGCCAAGCTCTAATGGCCCTCATCGCAAACAATAGCGGCGCCCTCATGCGCTGGCTGGAAGAAGAAAAGGAAGAGAGCGCGCTAAATTTGGCCTTTGACGCGATAATCGCAAAGATGACCGACAAGGGTGAGGAGTTTGCCAAAAAAACGCAAATTTTAAAGGCTAAGCTACCTGAAGATATCGTGGCGAACATTCTTGATTTTATCGCAAACTACAAGGATGAAAGCATCAAAAAATACGTCGAGCAGATACAAATTTACTTCCACGACAAGCGGCTAAACGACGCGGCGTTTTACCACGGCGCAAACATCATCAAAGAGCAATACATCAAGCTTTTGCAAATCTCGGGTCTGCTAAACTACGAGCGCGAGAAAATAAAAGCGCTGCTAAAACAAGGCGCCAATAACGCCGACTTGCTCCAAACGCTAGCCTACATCGACATTTTCACGAACGATTTTGAGGAGAGCTATCAGATCTACAACCGCATAATCGATGAATTTAAGATAAACGACGCTGGCACGCTATTTCTAGCTGCCGTGGCCGCCATCGGCTCAAACCACCCGCAAAACGCCACCGCGCTTTTGGAGCTATCAAAGCTCACCGATCCAAATGCGATGGAAAGCCGCGTGGCGCTAGGACACCTATATCAAGAGATCGATAACATCGAGGCTGCGACGATACAATACGGACTAATAAAAGATCCAAATTTTAAAAGCAAATTTGTGGATTTTATGATTGATTACGAGAAACTGAAAAAATAGTTTATTTGGGCGATACGGCGATAAATTTATCGCGAAGTCGCCCGAATAATTTTTAATAATTCTTGTATATTTACAGCGTCAAAGCAGTTTTGTTAAATTTGACAAAAGCAAAAACAACTCGCCTAGTCAGATTTAACGCCCTACTATATAACTCGCGGGTTAAAAAACAACCGTAAATTTAACCAAAGCACGGCGACAAGCCGCGCTTTGGTTAAATTTTACTTATCCTCAAGTACCTTTTCACGCCACTTTGAGCTTGATTTTTTATCCATCGCCATATCTTTGGACATCTCGGCAGCAGCCTCGAAGTTTCGCTGTACGCCTTCGCTGCTGTTTTTGTATTTCACCGCGTTCGTGCCCTTTATGCCCAGGCTTTGTGCCTCGCTAACCGCGTCGATGTTCGCTCCCAAAAATATAAACTCCCAGTCGTATTTTTCCTGCTTATCGCTTATCATTTTTTTGATCTGCGCCTTTGAGTACTCTTTGCTCGAGTTCTCCTGCCCGTCGGTGATGATGACGAAAAGCACGGCTCTATTTTTAGCGTAGATGTCCTCGACTTTTGAGATTTTATTTATCGTATCGCCCACAGCGTCTAGTAGCGCGGTGTTGCCGCCAGCGACGTAGTCCTTACTCGTTAGCTTCTCGACCTTTTTGATATCGGCTCTATCGTGCAGCGTCTTAAAATTCGTATCAAAAAGCACCGTCGTTACCTTGGCGTCCATGCCCGCTTCTTTTTGCTTGTCGATCATCGAGTTAAAGCCGCCGATAGTATCGCTTTCAAGCCCGCTCATCGAGCCTGATTTATCTAGGATCAGCACCATCTCGAGCTGCTTTGGCTCAGATTTTTGCGGCGCTTCTTCGCTTTTAGCAAACGCAAATACCCCGATAATCATCAACAAAAATGCGATTTTTTTCATATTTTCTCCTTTGAAAATTTGGTTTAATTATAGCAAATTTTAATGGCGCGGCGGTAAATGCGAGGAAGGTTAAATTTGAGTTTTGTATTTTTATTTGCCCCAAAACACGGTCAAATTTACTTCAAAATTTGCGGCCGAATTTAAAGGCTAAATTTAGAAATTTAAGGCCCTAATCCGAGCCTTAAATTTGCTAAGCGGCGCGGTCAAACCGCTCAAATTTTACTTTGTAGCGGTAATTTTTACGTAGCTGTTTAGCGCGCCCACATACGCTCTAGCGCTCGCCGTCATCGTATCGATATCAAGTCCGTGACCTATGATGGTTTTGCCGTCAAATTCGACCTTCACGACGACGTTTGCCAGCGCGTCCTTGCCCTGCGAAACTGCGCTAACCTTGTAATCCTTAAGCACGCCGTGGATACCACTTAGGCGGTCGATGACCTTAAATATTGCGTCCACCGTACCGTTGCCTAGCGCCGCATCGCTCTTGATCTCGTCGGCGTGACGAAGCGTGATCGCCGCGCTGCTTAGGCCTTTGTTGCAGCTGCTTTGCGTAAGCGTCAAGAACTCGAAAACCTCAGGGATCTTGATGATCTCGCTCGTAACCAGCGCGCGTAAATCGTCGTCAAATATCTCTTTTTTCTTATCCGCTAGCGCCTTAAATTTCTCAAACGCCTCATTTAGCGCGCTATCTTCAAGCTCAAAGCCAAGGCTGATTAGCTTATCTTTAAAGGCGTGGCGACCCGAGTGTTTGCCTAGTATCAGCGAG
This sequence comes from uncultured Campylobacter sp., assembly GCA_963517705.1. Lineage (GTDB taxonomy): Bacteria > Campylobacterota > Campylobacteria > Campylobacterales > Campylobacteraceae > Campylobacter_A. The sequence continues at coordinate 797 of CAUQHH010000119.1, read as the reverse complement.
TTTTTATCCAGTCCGATACTCTCGGCGCTGATGATCTCGTAGGTCTCTTTGTGCTTTAACACGCCGTCTTGATGGATGCCGCTTTCGTGAGCGAAGGCGTTTTTGCCGACGATAGCTTTGTTTGGCTGAGGCTCGATGCCGATGATGCCGGATAGTAGGCGCGAGCTGGGATAAATTTCTTTATATACTATGTCCGTGTAAAGCGGCGCGAATACGTCGCTACGCGTCTTTATCGCCATCACGATCTCTTCAAGCGCGGCATTTCCCGCACGCTCGCCGATACCGTTTAACGTACACTCGACCTGCCTAGCGCCCGCTTTTATCGCGGCTAGCGAGTTTGCCGTAGCTAGGCCTAAGTCGTTATGATTATGCACGGAGACGACTGCGCGACCGTTTATAAATTTAACCATTTCTCCTATGCGAGCGGTAATCTCCTCGGGATATAGATACCCCACGGTGTCTGGGATGTTGATGGTTTTTGCTCCGGCGTTTATAGCGGCGTCGCAAATTTCTTTTAAAAAGCTCATCTCGCTCCTGCATGCGTCCTCGCAGCTAAACTCAACATCCTCGCAGAAGGTTTTAGCGTATTCCACGGCTCGCACGGCGCGTCTGATTACTTCGTCGGGAGACATTTTTAGCTTAAACTCCATATGGATCGGGCTTGTGGCGATAAAGGTGTGGATGCGCCTATTTTTTGCCGGAGCTATAGCCTCTCCAGCGGCCTTTATGTCGCCGTCCACGGCGCGAGCAAGCGAACAGATAGAGGCGTTTGAGGCCTGCTTGGCGATCTGATGTAT